>JAFGHA010000199.1 GCA_016930275.1 Chitinispirillaceae bacterium | reverse complement strand
GAGAATTTTATCTTGTCGGGAATGATATCAAAGGCGAGCGTCAGTCCGGTCGGCATTCTCCATTCCAAATCACTCTCGACATACCGGTCACCCACCAGCTTTCTGGTTGAAAAAACGATACTATCCGAGGCGCCCGAGGAGAGATCCTTCAGCAAATCCATACTATTGTCTATAGTCATCTCGTCGACATTGATTTTCGGCTGGAACGTCACCGGGTCGATAATGGCGGGAAGAGCGTAGCGGGCGTAGAAACTTCCCCGTGCCTTCGTCTGTATGCCGAACCTGCTGATCAGCGAAAAACGCCACGCTTTGACACCGATTGTCGGAGTCCACACTTCAGCTTCGTAATGACCGCTGGCGCTTCCGCCGAACCGGTCGGATGAATAATCAAATTCTCCGTCAATGGTTCCCAGATCGATATCCGCAGCATCGCCGCCGCTCATTTCGGCACTGTACCGTACGAGAAGATCCGCGTCGATTTTTCCCCGGATATCAAACACGAACACATGCCGGTGCAGATTCAACGCAAGCTTCAGATAACGGTTGACTTCAAACGCATACCCAAACGTCATCGTTTCCCAGGTGGCCGTCAGGTTTACCGGAACGCTGACGGTTCCGCGCATGAGCATGCTCAATCCCTCCATAAGAGAATCCGGGCTGATGAATATATTCGGGTTGCCCAGAATGTTCTGATAGTTGATATAGACATTCTGCGTACTTGAAAACGATGCGACACCGCCGAGCATCGGGACATCCACACTAACGGTTGGATTCGGGTTCTGCCGTGCCCCGGCCGTTGGACGGAATTCATTTCCATTTGTAAAAATAGCACTGTCGGCGAATATTGAATCCACTGCGGGATCGAGATATCCCGAGTAGTCGCGTACGTTGACACTTTTTTCCAGAGGGAGATTGAGCCCAAAATATCCTCTGGGGTACTCGAACGATACGTCGAACGGATCCCGCAGAAGATCATAATTGAAACCGATGCCGAGTCGTACTTCTATTTTTGGTAAAGTAATATCGGCACCGAGATTTTCGGTTGAAAAATCATCCTGCGCGTGTACACAGAACGCCACTGCAACAATCAGGACACTTCCCGCCAATATGCGCATGGGAATCGCTCCTTCCAATAATACCAAAAGTAATACTGCTTATTATATGGTTGAGGGGTTGGAGAGTCAATAATGATTCCAAAAACTTTTCGACCGCCGGGGTATACCGAATGCTGCTCCCTGAAGACCTGATTTGCAACACGATTTTTGAAATCCGGGCAGATGGAAATGATGCTTTTTACCTGTTTTCAGAGCATTTCAAACCCGCTTTTATAGTAAATTGGATGACCGTTCGCAGTGTTGGCTGCTGGGTTGTATAAAGAGACCATAGACAATGTTCAGAGACGGACTATAAGCAGTATTATTGTTCGGAAAACGACGTTTATTGACAAGTAGATATCAGCCGTTATAACCGGGGGATACCCGGGTTAAGGTCTTTATGAGGAGAATTTCATGATTCCCCTCCCGGAAGCGAAAAGGATTCCGCACAGTTTCTCGTCATCGCCACTTCCGTTCTGAATATGCTTCGGTAAAATAAACGTGCAGATAAAAAAAGAACGCTCAATGTTCCAATCAGATGTCGTACCACGGTTTAGTAGACGTGGGGATGTCACTTAATTCCATTGGTGCAGGATTTCCGGTGTCATTACCACCTTTTTCCATCCTGAATTCTTCGTGTCTGCTCCCTTTGCCCATTAGCCACCATCCGTGACTTGTCGGTAAGTGAATCTCCGTTATTACCGACAACCTCCTTATTTTTTTCATCCAATGGACGACCGTTGAAAAAAGGCCTATCGGTACTTAATCGATTAAACGCAGAAAGGTCCCCCGGATTTTTATACATTTTCACGTCACAGCCAATAAAATCTTTCAAAATGAGTAGTTATTAATAGAAACGTATAATTTCAGTTGGTATATAAATCAGTGTGTTGTATAATTAATTCAGTCATCACCCGTTTTGCACCGTCACCTGCTATTGTTATTAAAATTGTCTGGAGTAGTTGATGAGAATGAAATCGTTCGGCCTCTTTTCACTTTTAACCATGCTTTTTGTTATTTCATGCACGGTTCCCGATGTCTTTAAAAAATCTTATCCGGAATCAGCCACTTTTCTGCTGTGTTCCTTACGGGGCAACAACCGGCCTCAAACCAATGCCGAACGTTTCGGTTTTTTTTCAAGCAAATTATGGGAACATTACGAAGAGAATCTGAGAACCGAAATCGATGTATTCGGCGCCACCCCCGGCTATATATTATGGTATATACAAATGGGCGAAGATTTTCCGCTTCATGTTGCTGAACACAATCGCGAACTGGGCATCGCAACGGTGATCAACCACGATCTTAAATCGGACGGATTCACCCCCGAAAGAAATGAAAATCTACTTCGGGAAATTATACGGGGAAAATGGGATCCCTATTTCAGGGAGTTCGCCGTGAAAGCCCGCGACCTCAATGTCGATGTCTATTACCGCTTCGGTTACGAAATGAACGGTAACTGGTTTCCATGGTGCGGTAAACCGAAATTGTTCACCGATGCCTGGCGACATGTCTGGAAAGTATTCAGGAAAGAAAAAGCGAATAATGTAAAATGGGTATTCAGCCCTTCGGTCGTGTGGGGACAGCGGAATTTCAAAAAGGATATTCTTCCCTATTATCCCGGTGAACAGTACGTGAATATCGTCGCTCTTGACGGGTATAATTTCGGCGATGATCATGATAAATACCACACATGGGAATCATTTTATCATGTGTACGCAGGGTCGGTCGCCGGACTCATGGGATTTAACAAACCCATGTGGATTGCGGAAATCGGCTGTCCATCGGATCCTCGCCGTCAGAAATGGCTACGTGATTTTCTCGATTTTTTCGACAACAACAACTGCTTCCAGGTATTCTTCTGGTTCAACGAAAATAAATCTGGTGAGCCGAATTTCAGAATTGACGGCGATGAGGCATCACTCTTTATTTTCAGAGAATGGGCTCAGCGGATAAATTCTCCTGACGGAACTCAGCAAAACGTCGCCTCGATCGGTCGGCAGTCGGTTCCGTGATACAAATCCACGGAATTGTCATAGTATTTACCTGATAGTGTAAAATGCTCTGTAAAACTTACGTCTCCAGATATGATACCACCGGTTGTGCCCCCCTCCCACCGATTGTACTACCGGTATAAAGTTCTCCTTCACTCTCTGGTAACCTATTTGTATTGACTCTTCTTTTCCTCATATCCTGCAGGAACATCATCAAAAATATCTTTCCAACAGGAGTTGAATTTTTGTAGTTTTATGAAGCGACGCCCTATACCGATAAGGAGTTTTCAAATGCAAACTGCAATCCGTCTCAAACAACGCGTTCGATCCGAAAATCTGGTGATCACCCACCACGAATTGAAAGATCTTATCGGAAAAGACGTTGAAATCATCATTCTCGCCAACGATGATAACGAAGACTCTTTTCCTCCCCGTGCACTTCAGAATTCAGCCCATGTTGCAGGCTCTTTTATTCTCGACGAAGAGGCCATGCGCCAACTCCTCGAGAGCAGATTCAAATAACGGAATCAAGCTTTGTTTTTTATCTTCTGCAGTCTGGATTTCATTTTTCTGATATCCTGATATTTCTTTATGCTTTTTTCGCCACTCTTGGCATAAAGGGTGTTTTTTTCTGTAATTCAGCATTTCTTTGCAGTGAGGATTCCGTATTTTACCACGATTATTTTATGCAACTCCTTCCCTATTGATTCGTCCGGCTTGAGCGGGTACTTATTCATTGGTTATATTTAACAGAATTTAGCTATTAAAAATCAAAGGAGCTCATCATATGTTTGGATGTCATTTCGGAAGGCTGTTTCAGGTATCTGTTTCCGGCGGTTCCTACCAGGAAGGATTGTCCGCACTCATTCAAGGTGTTCCATCTGGAATGAAATTTACTGAACAGGAAATCTACGGTGATCTCCTTCTTCGAAAGCCTGGAGCGGATGAACTCTCCTCTCCACGCAAAGAACCCGATCTTCCGATTATATACACCGGTACGAATCCGGCGGATACCATCGAAGGCGCCGGAAACGAAGGCTACACCAACGGAACCCCGTTGACTCTTCTCATTCCCAACCTCGATCGTCACTTCATTCATATAAAGCAATACCAGGACACCAACCGGACTCCGCGTCCCGGTCATGCATCATACGCCTCATTCCAGAAATACGGTCCTTGTGACGATGCTATCGGTGCGGGAATTTTCAGCGGTCGTTATACTTCCGCCATCGTCGCTGCGGGCTTTATCGCAAAAAAGATTCTGGAAAAATGCGGGATAGAAGTTCTTTCGTATGTCCGTGAAATGGCCGGTGTCCGGTGTCCGGATATGGACCACTCTGTAATCAGTGAAAAGACACGTCAATATAAGCAAATGAGAATGGATTTCGATCCGTTCTATCAGCAATTATATGTCCGTGGCCGATTGAAAACCGAAATGCGGTTTCTTGAAAAAATGAAAATCTTTTCTGAAATCGAAAAGGAAATTGATGATATACGTGACAAGGCACTTCCTATGGATCGAACTGCAATAGAAAAAAAATACAGTGTTCACCATATCGTAAACTGTCCGGATAGTGAAGTTGCGCAGGAGATGGTTGATGCGGTGAATCGGATTTCCTCGACCGGCGACAGTGCGGGCGGGATCGTTGAAGTAATCGCCCGGGGTATTCCTGCAGGTCTTGGAGAACCGGTGTTCGAAAAACTCGATGGCGAGCTCGGACGTATGCTGGGTATCGGCGCGGTCAAAGGCGTTGAAGTCGGTGCCGGTTTCGGAGTCAAAAATATGACCGGGTTTCAGAGCAATGACCGCATGCATAATGAAAACGGTAAAATCGTATTTGATTCAAACAATGCCGGTGGAATTACCGGTGGTCTGGCTACCGGTCAGGATATTGTCTGTCGGATTGCCGTTAAAGGAACTCCTACCATCGATAAAAAACAGAACACTATCGATAAGTATACTCTTGAAAATAAAGAACTTGCGGCTATCACCCGCCGTGATCCGACAATCGTCGCCCGCATATGGCCGGTTGCTGAAAATTATACGGCAATGATACTTCTCGATAATCTAATAGCGCATATCGGCTATCAGGAATTGCGGAAAATGATTTCATAAACCAGGGAACATGTTCCGGAGTTCACTCATTCCGGAACATGATTCATCGGTAACCACACTACACAAATACCGCCTGTCGACGAATATTAAGGTTTTTTCCCCAGAATTATTATATTACTTATCATATAGTATGGTAGTGCCTTAAGGGTTGGTAGTGTGAACGTGACGTTTTTGTTCCAACACTAAATGAAAATGAAAAGCTGTCCACGAAGGGTATCAGACGCCATGACCAAATTTTTAACGTTTAAATTCGTTATTCTTTCATCATTTCTATTCCTTGCACCATTCACATCGCCGCTGTATTCGCAAGGCGATGATGCATTCGAAATGGACGCTGAAGATTGGGACGACGAAGCGATTGAGGACGACCCCTTTCTTGATGAAAAGCCGGTCGCAAAAGAAAACGCACCGGCAACACCCGAAAAAAAAGAGACCATATCCCCTGCACCTCAAAAGAAACCATCTGCCGATACGCAGGTCAAATCCGAAAAATCGACACCTCCCCGCCAGGCAACTCCACCGGCTCCTGTGGTAGAATCAAAGCCCAAAAAGGTTTTTTCACCGATTCAACCGACACCACCGAATCAACAGGTGAGCAACAGTGTGAAACGAGCCGGTCCGCCGTTTCTGATGATTGCCCGACCTGTATACGCCCCCTATTCCAATGAGACTAAAACCAAGTATATCTCTGCAGTTGCAGAGGCCTATTTTCATTTCAAACTGGGTGCTCTTCCCGGAATTCAGGTGGTCCCGTTTGAACGTGTCGCGAACAATATCCAATATTTCCGTGATTTTACCAGACGTATTTCACGTACAAACTATATCGAAACTTCCCGGAAAATCGGGGCGACCTACCTTCTTTACTCCGAATATGAACCCAAAGGTAAAAGCGTGAAATTCGCTGTTGAGCTCTATTCAATTACGGATAATAAAAAAATAGTCGCGAGTACCAGTGAGATTGGACTTTCCGAATTTGAAGACGGTCTTTTTGATCTGCTCAACGAAGCTGCCGGTGCACTGGTCGGAACCATACCCAGGGAAACACAGGAATTTCTCGCGGAATCCGTCATGGGTAAGAACCTGCGACAGATCGAACTCCTCGGGAATGCAATTGTTTCCGCAGGCGATTATACCAAGACAAATGCCGAGAAAGCGGTTTCCTCATTCGAGAAACTGGTCAAGGGGGGTAATCAGCATCTTGCCCGATACATAGGTGCGCAGAACTATGCCCGTGCCCAGCAGTTTGATTTGGCAATTAAAGTTCAGAATGAGCTGTATTCAGCATTCAGTGGAAAATACCCTGCACTTTCACTCCAACTGGCGACATTTCAACGTATGGCTAAATCCTATGATGCCGCACTGAATGCAGCTGATGAAGCAGCGGGAGAACCGTCGCTCGCACTGGTCGCCCGGATCGAAAAAGCGAGAATTTATGAAGCCCAGGGCAATCTCAACCAGGCGAAAAGTGAATACGAATCGGTGCTCTCGCAGGGAGGTGAAGACGGAGAAATCTACTTCCAGCTCGCTCTTGTAAGTATCGGTCTCAACAATCTCCAGCAGGCGCAAAATTATCTTAATAAAGCAGCAGCAGCAGGCCGTTCACTCGACCAGAGTGACTATTACGATCTCGGTCTTCGTTACGAGGCGCTCGGCACCGCAAACGAGCAGGCGATCAATGCCTACCGCAGCAGCCTCGGTCTTCAACAGGACAACGTCGACGCCTGGCAGAAACTCGCTGAAATATACACGTCAACCGGACAGCAGGCAGAAGCGGCAGAGTGCTATGTCAGCCTGTTCCAGATCAACAATAATGCCTACAAGGAATATCTTGCGAAAGCCGGTATAATGTTTGAAAACGCCGGATATCTGGAAAACGCCAGAGATGCCTATTCACTCTTCATCGCCCGACGTTTCAATGATCCCGAAGTGACCGTCCGGCTGGCGAAACTCGAAATGCAGGGCGGCAATTGCAAAAAAGCAATCGATCTTGTGGATGATATGGATACTACGGGTGAGTACGGAAGCGATATCATTGCCATCAATACCCAATGCGGCAAAGAGGAACGACGTGTGGTAATACCTACAAATACGAATCAGAAGAACTGGCGTGGTCCCTTTTTCTGGAGGATCGGTTCCGGTGTTCTCACCGCAGGTGCGATCGCTCTAAGTGTGCTCGTCGATTCCTATGTTCAGGATAAACAGAATGAATACGATAACGCCCGCACCGTTGACGCGGTTAATGAAGCTCATAATGCACTAAAAGATCTTCAGAAGAAACGAAATCTCTGTTATCTCGGAGTCGGAGTTGGTATGACCAGCTTCGGTTTATCCATTGCTTTACCTATTGTTTTCGGCAAGTAAGGAGGTTCCTGATGATTAGAAAATTATTCCATGCAGGAGTCCGGTCATTCATCGTCGTCATTGTTCTCTTTCAATGTTCACAGATCGAATTCAACAACCCTATTGATCTCAATGGTGATGCCGTTGATCCGCGGGTTCTTTCGAATCCCGACCTGCTGAATGATCTCGACGAGAACGGTCAGGCGGATCTTTTTGATCTTGCCGATACCACCCATCCGGTCATCAAGATTCTTCTGGGTGATACGGTTTCCATTCTGAAAGACGATCCCAATAATCAGCTTGCCCTGTATCTTGATCCGGCATCTATTTCGGTTACCGATCAGGGGGGTGGGCCGATCACCATTTTCGACCCGCAGTACGATGTCAATATTTTTAAAGTGAACACGGTCCCGTATACTATCAAATATTCCGCTCAGGATACCTCGAATAATGTCGGTACCACGACAAGATACGTTTATGTTGTCGAGCAGGAAGTGGTTGATACAAAACCACCGACACTCACCCTCTCGGTAGATACGGTATATATCACCAAGGGAGGAACGTTCATGGAACCCACCATTACCGCATTCGATCTCACGGACGGTGATCTGCGTTCAAAGGTGAAGAAGGAAGGCATCGAAACCATCGATGTCAACGTTCCCGGGACCTATATAGTGAACTATTCCGTTTCCGATGTTGCCGGTAATTCGACCTCCGTCGACTGTTATGTGATTGTTAAGGAAGGCCAGGTCGGAACCGATAATATTCCTCCGGTGATCACCTTGCTGGGTGCCGATACGATTTATATGGAAGAAGATGAGACCATCGAAGAATTCAAACAGCGCTACGTTGAGCCCGGATATACCGCGGAGGATAATGTAGACGGCGATCTGCACGACAGCGTCAAGGTATCTCCCATGACCCAGCTGTCACTCCAATACTGGGTGATCACCTACAGCGTGAACGACAAAGCAGGCAATGCGGCGACACCAAAGCGACGTTTCATCAATACCGGTAAAAGAGATATAGATGTTACCGCACCGGTAATCGAGCTTACCTTTCCCGATTCGGTGATTGAGGTTCTGATTAAAACGACATGGAAAGAACCCGGATACAACGCGTTTACCGTTGAAGACGGTGCACTTATCGATCTCACCGATCAGGTAGTGGTCGTGGATACCAATGTTACCAACAATATCGACGTTGCGGGAACCTATCAGGTGACTTATACGGTTACCAATTCCGCCGGTCTCACTACGCAGAAAATCAGAATTGTAAAAGTGATTAAATCCGAATTTGATACCGATCCACCGGTAATCACCCTGCTCGGAAGAAATCCCGATACCACCCTCGCTGGTGGCGCTGCCTACGTCGATCCGGGTGCAACCGCCTGGGATGAATTTGACGGCGATGTCACCGACAAGATCACGAAAAGCGGAACTGTCAACGTCAAAACACTAGGCAAGTACACCATCACCTATACCTGCACCGATAACGCCAGACTCCGCAGTACCGAGATCCGGACCGTGTATGTCGTCAGGGATACCCTGACTACCGATATTCTTAAACGGTACAATGTGCCTACTGAAGATCCGCTGCCGGGAATGGAAAACCTCACCTTTACAACGGTAGATATTGACGGCGACGGACCGACCGCGGTCAAAACCGCGGTTAAAAGTTGTACCATCAACTGGAGTCTGGCAGAGAAAAATTTCCGGCAATTCGCATTTCAATACAATGCCGACCCGTATTACCGGGAATTTTCCAAGTCAATTACTCAGACGTTCGGAGAAACCGCACCTACCATGACCATCAAGTCATCAATGGTTGAAGGTTTGGATGGAGATTATTACGTTACCTACGATGCGGTCAAAGGTGAATTCATCTGGGTTGATCAGAAAGGTCTGTTCGCGCTCATCTGGACCAAGTAGTTGGTTTTTACCATCGTGAATTTTCAGGCCGGAGAACCCGGCCTTTTTTATTTTCATATAATTAAACAACCCTCACGATACAACATTCCATGAGAAGAAATCATTGAAAGCGCTCCATTTTCACGACCAACTCCGTTATACTCCGGATTTTCCCGCTCCGGAAAACAGATCTGACGAAATAATCATTCAGATCGCTTCCGCCGGTATCTGTAATACCGATATTGAAATAACCCGCGGGTACGTCCCCGGTTTCAACGGGATTCCCGGACATGAATTTTACGGTTATGTTGCATCGGTCCCCGATGCATCCTACGACTGCCTGATCGGAAAACGGGTGACGGCCGAGATCAATTGCGGATGCGGGAAATGCAGTTTTTGTAAAGCAGACCTTGAACGACATTGCCCCGACCGAACGGTGATCGGTATCGTCAACCGCAACGGGGCATTCGCTGAATACATTTCAGTACCTTTACCCACGCTCGTTCCTCTGCCCGATACAATTCCGGACAACAGCGCACTCTTCATCGAACCGCTTGCTGCCGCACTTGAAATTCAGGAACAGATGGCGATTCTTCCCGATCATCGTGTTCTTCTCATCGGCGATGGAAAACTTGCACAATGCGTCGCACTTACACTCAAACCCACCGGCTGTTCACTGCAGGTTGCCGGTCGACACAAATGGAAAACGGCGTTACTTCAGCAGCAGGGTATTTCAACGACGCTTGATCAAACATCACTCCCCGACCATGCATTCGACATTGTCATTGAGGCCTCGGGGTCATCAGCAGCTTTCGGGGAGGCGCTCACGAAAGTTCGCCCGCGTGGAGCGATTGTTCTAAAAAGTACCTATGCGAAAGGATTTTCATTCAACCCGGCACCGGTGGTCGTCAATGAAATCACCATTCTCGGATCCCGCTGCGGACGTTTCAGTTCAGCAATCGGATTTCTAGAAAATCACCGTCCCGATCTTTCCTGCCTCATCAGTAAACGTTTTCCGCTTACGGATGGAATAATGGCGTTTGAAACGGCACAACGGAAGGATACCATGAAAGTGGTTATTGACTGCATCCCGGAGCGGTAAACGGAAATCAGACCGGAGCTTGTCTGCCGTTATTCATTCATCGATATCGGGGGCTTTCCGCATTTTCTTTCTGGCCGAATTATGCAGTTTCATCTGACGGCGTTTTCTTTTCTCATGCAAAGGTACTTTCGTCGGCCTGCGTTCTTCAGGTTGTTCAAGAAGCTTTTCTATTTTTATCCGGAGACGTGCGAGGGCAAACTGTTTATTGAGGTGCTGACTTCGTTCCCGTTGACAGGTTACGGTGATTCCCGTCGGAATATGCCGGAGGCGGACGGCGCTGTCGGTTTTGTTGACATGCTGCCCTCCTTTGCCGCTTGACCGGAATGTGGTTACGATGCACTGTTTGAGCAGTTCCGGATCGTCTGCCGGCAGTGCGAATGCTGCAGATTCCTCATTACCGGTGATCATTTGCCGTGTCCGGGGAACAGTTCATATTCGTACAATCGGCATGGAATGGTACCGTTCAAAAATTTTATCTTTTTCCCCGATTTCAACCCCACATTGCCGGCAAGTCGGGCATTTCCGGTAAACACATAGCCGCGGTACCCCGCGCACTTCTGTTTCAGAAATTTACCGATGGAACGATAACTGTCAACCAGCAGACGTTCCTCCCCCAGTCGGATTCCGTATTCCGGATTGATGACAACGGCTCCGGTTCCCGCTGGTAGTTCAGTCGCATCAAACTCCCCCGCGGCGAGCGACAGATACCTTTCCACTCCGGCTGCCGCGGCGTTTCTTCGCGTGGCATCAATGGCAGCCGGATCATTGTCGGTTGCGATAATGGTACCCTGTACCGCGCTGCACTTCATGCGGGCATCGGCAACAAGGGTATCCCATTCGGTTTTACCATATAAAAGTGTATGCATGAACCCGAAATTTTCTCTGGTCAGTCCCGGAGCTTTACCGGATGCGATCAGCGCCGCTTCGATAGCAATGGTACCACTACCACACATCGGGTTGATGAAATTCTCACCCTTCGAAAATCGGGATGCCATTACCACTCCGGCGGCAAGTGTTTCCTGCATGGGCGCGTTAAGCGGTATGGTACGATACCCTCTTCTGGTAAGCGGTTCCCCGGACGTATCGATGGATATACTGCAGCGGTGCTTTTTCCAGAATACGGCGATAACCGTACCATCCCGCTGTGCTCCGCTGTCCGGACGTCGTCCCTTCACCCTGCTGATCCGATCGACTATTGCATCTTTGCATTTGACATTGACTATCCGGTGGTCCCTGATACCGGGTTGATCAACGGTTGCGGTAACGCTGAGATACCCGTCGGGAGCGATCACCGATTCCCACGGCATCGTCGCTACTCTTTTGTAAAGTTCATCCAGATCCCGGCAGAGGAAATCATCCAGCTGAAAAAAAACGTGATGTGCCGTTCTCAGCCACAGATTCAACCGGAGTACGTCACCCCACCCGGCTTTGATACCAAGTGAACTTTCACCTTTCCAGAGCACCTGATATCCGAGTGATGCCACTTCAATGGCAGTAAAAGGAAGCAGCCCTACCGGTGCGGAAATGACGATTGGACAAACGGAATGTTTCATATTGTTTGCGAGGTATCTCAGGTAACCGGCAGTTCGGTGGTACTCTGAAACACTTTCTCGGTGAGCGGATCGAGCGCTTCTCTTGAGGAAAGAATAATACCGGCACGATCGAGACGCAGAAAACCTTGCCGGTGCAGCCGTTCAAGCGATGCGGTAATTTCACCTAGAGGAATATTGAGAAGATCGACGATCTGATATTCAGTGATCTTCCGATCCAGAACGAACCCTTCGGCAGTTGATTCACACAAATCGGTGAACGCGAACAGAGAAAGAATTGCCGCGATGTGATTCGTACGTTCACCTTCAATGGAGCGACTGATGCGGGAATCGACCTCACGCAATCGCTGGACGAGTATCAGAGCGATCTTTCTGAACCATTCCGGTATCGATGTAAGGATGCATTTGAATTCCGCGGCCGGAATGACGATCGCTTCGCACTTTTCACAGGCAACACCCGATGCAGTCCTGCACCCGCCGTCAATGGAAGCGATCTCACCCACGACATTACCCGCACCAACCATATCAAGGTCGATTTCAACACCGCCTTCGGTTTTATAAATACGCACCGATCCGCTTTTCAGGATAAACAGGTCCTGCGTCATCTCATCCTGATGAAAGAGGTATTCCCCCGGATTAAAGGTGACGATTCGTCGACGGTCGTTTTCCAGAATATCCTCCATCGAGGTTCAGTTCTCCGGAAGCACTTTGGTTGAAACCACCCATGCATCGGGAAATCCCAGTCGTTTCACTTTGGGAAGCAGCGACTGGGCATCCTGACGTCTGGAAAAATCTCCCGCATAGAGCTTGTAGTAGGGAGCCTCGTATCCTATGAGCACTGGTTCACTGATTTTCTTTTCAACCATTTTTTTCTGTTCACGAACGGTTTCAATTCTGCTTGAAGCAAGTAACTGTACCCGGTAACGGATTTCCGAGGTGGCGGCAACTGACGACATATCATTGGAAACCTTGTCGGATTGTGTACCGAAATCCTCCTCGTTCAGCTGCAGTTCATTGCCACGGTTGAGTGTATCCAGAAACGTATATTGGACTGTTGCAGAACTTCTTCGCTCGTCTGAAACCGAAGACGACGTATCTTCAGGCATTGTATCGACGTTTTTTTTCTGCCGCTGATTCAACATCGTGCAACCGGAAAAAAGAAGCAGACAGGTTACAACGATTCTATATATTTTTTTTCTCATACACAACTCTCCGGAAATCGTTCACCGGTTTGCAGCGATTGAACGGGACACAGTATATTCCACAACGGGTTTTCAACCGGAACACAGGTTCTGATAAAACGTTATGGCACTGAAGGGTGTAGTATTACTGTGTAATAATACTTCCCCCGAACCAATGGAGTCAAGCATTCCTACCCTTCGCGAGAAATACAACCGCATCAGACAACGGCAATCGTTCAGTTTTCAGAAGAAGAAAACCGGTACCGCATGGCGTATGAAAGTGCTACTTCTGATAACAGTGGTTGCAGTGCTGACCTGGTACGGAAAACAGGAAACCAACAACCCGTTTTCACCACGAAACACGATTACAGTTTCCGGTAATCGGTCGGGTTTGGTAGTGTATCTCCACCGGCAATACCGGAAATCCGGGTACCACCTTGCTGTAGCTCAGGGAACCGTGACTATGCCGCATGGAGGGGAAATTTCCTTTCCTCAGGAAAAATGGGATCTCGTTTCGGATACTGATGCCATCGGTTTTTTCGACCGGTACCCTCCGCCGCAATCCTGGTACGTGCTCTCAGACTCCGGAACACCTGCCGCGAAAAGCGAATGGCCAATCCCACAACAACTCGGCGACACCGCCATCGGTTCAGTGACCTTCAAGCGGGTGCACCCTTTTCATGATCAGCGCACAGCCCTTCTTCTTGAATTCAGTGATGCGTCGTTTCTTCTCGTTGATGGAACCACATTCGCCTGCACCCCCTCTGATACAACGAAGTTCAAAGAAAAACTGGATTTTCTCGTCATAACAGATGCCGCACCCGGAACAATTATCGACTACCGCTCGGTTTTTCGTCCTCAGTATACAATCGTTTCTGGTTCCCCCGATACGACACTACCCACTTTTTCAAATCTGTTTCATCTTTCCTCCGAAAAACTGCAGAGTCACAGTTTTAAAATCACAAGAACAGGCATTAAGGAAATCGTCGCCGACGCTCAGCGGTAATGTTTCCATCTCAAAGAACTGAACACCACCTAATTTCTTACCATTTACACTCCCGGAATGTTCATCCGGAGTACCCCTTTTTTCGACATCTTTCGTGGCAAATTGAATGTTTTATACGAATCATGCTTGCAGTTGTTCTCCCGAAAACGGTATAATAGCAATGAGTTACTGACGTTTTTTACAATAAGTTGACATAATCCGGCATTTGTACCGTACTAACGGCAGGGGAAATGGGATTTCATGAAGCTACCACTCGTTGCCATTTTGTTTTTTATACCTTCAGATGGATAGCGGAATACTTGTTTTTCATGTCAACATATCGTTTACCGTAACAGTATGAACGGTCGATTTTTCACGTTAGCGGTTTGACAATCTATGGCTAAAAAACTGGGCGAAATACTGGTCGAAAACAATATCATCAACAAAGAGCAGTTGCTCGAGGGATTGAAATACCAGAATCTTCAGGGCGTGATGCTCGGAGAAGCACTGATAGCCACCGGTGCCATCAGCGACGAAAATGTCATCAGCCAGTTTCTCTCGAAACAGCTCAACCTCGGAAAACTGAGTCTGCGGGAACTTGAATTTGACCCGTCGGTAGTCGATCTCATACCGTATGATATGGCGCAGAAATACAATATGATCGCGGTGAGTAAAATCAACCGTCTTCTCACGGTTGCCATCAGTGATCCTAAAAACATCTTCATGCTCGATGCGGTAAAATTTCTCACCGGCTGCTCGATAAAACCCGTGCTGGCACCGGCAAAAGAGATCCAGGAAGCGATCAATCTCAACTATCAATCTTCTCATGAAGTCGACAATATCATCAGTGATATCTCCAACGAGAATTTCGAGGTGGTGGCCGAAGATAAATCCGAAGAGGTCGAAGATATCTCCGAGGAGGTATCCGAAGCCCCCGTAGTTAAGCTGGTGAACCATCTGATTCTCGAAGCGGTCCGGAAAAACGTCAGTGACATCCATATCGAAACCTACCAGCGCATTCTTCGCGTCCGGTACCGGATCGACGGGAATCTGATCGAAATGACCCCGCTTCCCTACCGGCTCAGGGCTTCGGTTATCTCCCGAATCAAGATCATGGCGGATCTTGACATATCTGAACGTCGTCTCCCTCAGGACGGCAGAATCAAAATCAAGACCGGATACAAAACCATCGACATACGTGTGAGCACCACCCCTACCATCTTCGGCGAAAAGGTGGTGATGCGTATACTTGACGCATCCAATCTCATGCTCGAGATGGAAAAATTCAACATGCCCAAAAACGGATTGAGCAATATCCGCAAAGCACTGGCGGCACCCTACGGCATGATACTGGTGACCGGTCCCACCGGGAGCGGGAAAACGACAACCCTGTATTCGGCCCTGTGCAGTCTCAATAAACCGGATGTCAATATCATGACCGCCGAGGATCCCGTTGAATACAATATTGACGGAATCAATCAGATCAACGTCAACCATGATATCGGCCTGACGTTTGCCGCCGCACTCAGATCATTTCTCCGCCAGGATCCCGATATTATCATGGTAGGTGAAATACGCGATCTCGAAACCGCGGAAATCGGCGTCAAGGCGGCGCTCACGGGTCATCTGGTACTCAGCACCCTTCACACCAACGACGCCCCGAGCACCCTGACCCGCCTGGCGGATATGGGTATCGATCCGTTCCTCACCTCCTCTGCCGTCCGCCTCATCGTGGCACAGCGTCTCGTACGTCTTATATGCACTCATTGCAAAGAACCGGTTTCTACCGAAAACAACGAATTACTCGGGTACCTCGGTCTCAGTGATGAGGAACGATCGGGCATGAATATTTTCAAAGGTAAAGGGTGTTCGATGTGCGGTAATACCGGTTATCACGGCAGAACCGGACTCTACGAAATCATGCCGATCACCCAGACGATTCAGGAACTGATTATCGCGAAAGCCGCACCGTTCACCATCAAGGAAAAAGCGGTAAGCGAAGGCATGCTGACACTCAGGGATGTCGGGCTCGAAAAACTCAAGACCGGACTTACCACCGTTGAGGAGGTGCTCGGTGCAACGACCTGAAATACTTGAACCGCTTTATTAAAAATTTTTTATGGTAATATATCCTTTTATTTCACTCTTTTTAGATAGTACATTTTGACTATGATTTCAATGCATGAATTACTCAAGCGCATGTCGGAACTTCAGGCTTCGGATCTTCATCTCACCGCAGGTTCACCGCCGCTTTTCAGGATCGACGGCAGCCTGGTTCCCACTGAAACCGAAAAAGCGCAGCCCGAAGAGGTGTTGAAACTGGCATACAGCATCATGAATGAAGGGCAGAAAAAAACCTTTGAACAGAAAAAGGAAGTCGACTTCTCGTTCGGTGTTGCGAATCTTGCACGTTACCGGGCAAACGTGTTTCTGCAGCGCGGTTGTTGTTCCTGCGCCATCCGATCGATTCCCTTCACCATCAAATCGCTCGATGAACTCGGCCTTCCGCCGATTGTAACCCGTCTCACGGAACGTCCCAACGGCCTGGTACTGGTAACGGGACCCACCGGAAGCGGGAAAAGCACCACGCTCGCGGCAATGGTTGACAAAATAAATTCCGAAATGGAAGGGCACATTCTCACGGTGGAAGACCCGATCGAATTCGTTCACAAACATAAAAAATGCATCATCAACCAGCGGGAAGTACATCAGGATACCGACAGCTTCACGAGTGCGCTTCGTGTCGCGTTGCGGCAGGATCCCGACGTGGTACTCATCGGCGAAATGCGTGATCTCGAAACGATTCAGGCGGCGCTCAGTATCGCCGAAACGGGCCATCTGACACTTGCCACACTGCATACCAACTCCGCGGCACAGACGGTCAACCGCATCATTGACGTATTCCCCGCCGATCAGAAAGCGACCGTGCGGGCACAGTTGTCGATGGTTCTTGAAGGGATCATCAGTCAGGCACTCCTTCCGAAAATCGGTGGCGGCAGGGTCATGTGCTGTGAAATACTTGTTGCAACGATGGCGGTGCGTGCGCTTATACGCGATGAGAAGGTGCATCAAATTCAGGGCATACTGGAAATCGGACAGAAGTTCGGAATGCAAACCATGAACTCGGAACTTCTGAAACTGTATAAAAGAAAACTCATCACAAAAAAAGACGCCATTACCAGGAGTCCCGATCCTGAACAGATGATCAAAGTGATAGAAACCGCCTGAACAGGAAACAGCAACAATGAAAATAAACCCGAAATCGGTAGTATTCCTTGTCACTGCCTCGAACAGCACTTTGCACCGCTTATCCGGCGGTAGGGGGAGGTTGTAATGGCCCGTTTTTCATATGTCGGTATCACCACCGGAGGCAAACAGGTAAAAGGTGAACTGCAGGCCGCCAATAAAAACGAAGTCGCCAGCCTGCTCCGAAAAAAAAAGGTCCGTCCGATATCGGTCAAAGCGAGTGGCATCAACTTTAACATTCCGTTTCTTGCAGGAGTCAAACTGCAGGACATCAGTCGTTTCACCCGTCAGTTCTCGGCGATGACCTCGGCGGGACTTGCACTCGTGACCTGCCTTGACATTCTGGGAGGGCAGACGGAAAACAAGAAACTCGGCGAGGCAGTCAAACAGGTTTCAAATGACATACAGGGTGGAAGCACCCTCGCCGAAGCGCTCCAGAAACACCCGGCCATATTCAATACACTGTATTCCAACATGGTCGCCGCAGGTGAAGCATCCGGCAGTCTTGACACCGTTCTGGCGCGTCTTGCCGATTACCTTGAAAAATCCGACGCGTTGATAAGAAAAATCAAAGGAGCGATGACCTACCCGGTAATCGTGCTGTGTGTGGCAGTTGTTGCAACGGTGGCAATGCTGACGTTCGTTGTTCCGACCTTCGCGCAGATGTTCTCCGAGGTCGGAGGCGCATTACCGCTCCCTACACAAATAGTAATGAACATCTCCAATTTTCTGCAGAAATTCGGACCACTGCTGGTTCTTATCGTTATCGGGCTCGTGGTTGCCCTGAGTTATTATTATAAAACTCCCGATGGAAAACTGAGGATCGATAAGCTCAAACTGAATCTTCCGGTATTCGGTGATCTCGAACGGAAAAGTTCAATCGGCAGGTTCTCACAAACCCTCTCGACACTTCTCACCAGTGGAGTCACCATTCTCGACGCCCTGTCGATTACTTCAAAAACCGCCGGGAACAAGGTGCTTGAAATCGGTATCATGCGTACACTGGAAAGGATCTCCGGTGGACAGACCATTGCCGAGCCCCTAAAAGAAACCGGTGTTTTTCCACCCATGGTAATTCACATGATAGCTGTAGGTGAAAAAACCGGTGATCTGGCGGAAATGTTGAAAAAAGTTTCGGAATTCTATCAGGAGGAAGTCGATGCGGCCGTCGAGGCACTTACCTCTATAATTGAGCCGATTATGATTATCACGATGGGTATCGTGATCGGCGGAATCCTGATTGCCATGTATCTGCCGATGTTCGATATGATCGGTACTATTAAATAGTTTCCGTTCAGCCCTCCCCTCATTGTTGGAGTGGCTGCATCGGAAAGCAGTGCAAGACAGCAAATTCCTCATTTTATCGGGAACCGAATCGTGGTTTTCGCCTGAAAATGCAGTGGTAACTTCTGTATTGGTACATAATTATTTGCATTCACCCGAAAAATGACTATAATTAATATAAAGTTTTAGCCGAAAATACCGATAAGATAGATAAGACATGAAAGGTGGTGATGGGTCATGCGAATCCACGCGATAACCCAACAGATACAGACCGAGCTCCGTAAGGTTGATAGTGCCAAAAAAGCAGAGAAAAATCAACCTTCAGCTAAAACACACCCTGCCGATCGCTCGGAAATTTCAGATGGTGCTCAGCGCCTCAGTTCCACAAAAGCGTCAATGGATGTAATTGCGGCATCACTTGCCGCACAGGATGATGTACGACCTGAAAAAATTCAGGAAGTGCAGGAAAAGATTAAAAATGGTTACTACAACAGTCCCGCGTTCATTGATCGTCTGGCAACCAAGCTTCTGGCTGAATTCGGTATTAAAGAATCCTGATAATAAAATGCAGAAAATGAACAAAAAGACGAATCAGCCCTGATTCGTCTTTTTTATTTACCGAACCGGAAAATCCCGCTCTTATTATTTTCAAACTGATTACCTTCTGAAATACATGGAATAAAACCACGGTTCCGGAACCGGCTCGTCGATCAGAATTTTTCCGGCTTCTCTTCCGCAGATACTATATTTTATCCCCTATGTTTGGTAATCTACACGAACTTACCTCCTATTTCAGGCAGCCTGAGTATGAACAACATAATCAATTTTCCGGTTTACGGACCTTTGATTGTTTACGATACTGGGAAGGCGACCTCAGGCTGGAACTTCCCCGCCTGTCGGTGGTGATCCACTCGATAGATTATCTTGATCTGGAATCTGATAAAACGACCGAAATAGCGGAGCATCCTCTGCGGTTCCAGCAGAATACGTTCAGACTTTGGTACCAGATTGACGGTCATGGAATTCTTCAGAATGTCACCAGAAAAACATTCGGTACCGCACGTCCGGGTCTTCTGGGAGTAATGGCTCGTGGTGAACGGCATACCTATCTTCATCAGCGTGGCCATTTTTCCTGTTTTCAGATTCTTTTTTCGCTACTCCCCTCCTCGAACGCAAAATGTTACTGGAATGCCGGTATCGAGGGTAAAACGGTACTCGAAGAAAAGGATCGCCATACATTTGAGAATGACATCAGTCGCCTGTTTCTGTCGCTTCCTGATGATCGGAGTATTATAGGCCTCGCCCCCCTCTCCTGTCTTTCCGGTTTGCTGGTCCTCCTTTTCAGAAAAGGTCTGATTCTCATTGAAGACAGCCGTTTTCCGAAAAACAAAGCACGCAGCCTTGTCGCGAAAGTCCGCAGCTTCATGGATATGCACTATTCCGATGTACACCATCAGCGGGAACTGGAAATTGAATGCGGCGTTGATATCAATTACCTCAATATTCTCTTCAAACGGGAAACGGGGATCACTCTTTACCGGTATATGACCAATGTCCGGCTTGAACACGCCAAACATTACCTCGAAACCTCCTCCCGAGCAGTTTCCGATATCGCAATGCAATGCGGTTACCCAAATGCGAATTCGTTTTCACGTGCGTTCAAACGTCTTGAGAAATGTTCACCTCAGGATTACCGTACCAGACATCGTTTCCCGGTAACTGAAAAACCCGGCAAACAATCACCGACATAATTATCATGGAGTTTCCTATGGAAATTGTAGTATGCAAATTCGGCGGATCTTCCGTTGCAACGAATGAAGAACTTGAACAGATTGTCGCTATCATCAGAAAGGATACACGCCGCAGGTGTATCGTTCTCTCCGCTCCGGGAAAAGCCTCCGGCCATACCGTAAAAATCACCGACCTGCTGATTGACGCGTCGAAAAAAGCGCTTGCGAACCAGCCGTTTGCCCCCGTTGTCGACATGATAAAAAACCGGTTTCATTCAATTTACGAGCCGCTCAATCTTTCTGCAGATGCGATCGATACCGTTCTGTCCGATCTCGATGCCCGGTTCAGCACTCCCAGGGATCATACCGAAAAATTCCGAGACTGTATCGTCTCCGCCGGTGAGGATCTCAACTGCCGGCTTTTTGCGCTCTACCTCGCCTCTCTCGGTTTTTCATGCAGGTATGTCAACCCAAAGGAGGCGGGAATGCTGGTCACTCCGGTATATGGCGATGCGCAGCCTCTCCCCGATTGCGCATTAGGAATGGCCGGTCTGAAACAGATCTGTGCTGAAACGATTGTCATTTTTCCCGGTTTTTTCGGTTATACCACCGATGGTGATATCGCCACCTTCAGCAGAGGAGGATCCGACCTGACCGGATCACTCCTGGCCGAAGCGCTCGATGCGAGTGAGTACGAAAACTGGACTGACGTCAACGGTATATTCAGTGCGCATCCCGGTATTGTCGACAATCCGGAACAGATTCCCGCCCTTACCTACAAAGAGATGCGTGAATTGAGTTACATGGGATTCAATGTTCTGCACGAAGAGGCGGTAAAACCGGTAATGCGGAAAAAGATTCCTATTCGTCTCCGCAATACCAATAATATTCTAAACACCGGTACCCTTATTGTTTCCGAACGCCTTCCGAGTGAACGCGACGTCATTGGTGTCGCGTCAAACGGGGGTTTCTGCAGCTTTACACTGCAAAAATTTCTCATGAATCGTGAAAAAGGTTTCGGCAGACGCCTTCTGGAAATTTTCGAGGAACTCGGTCTCTCGTATGAACACTGCCCGTCGGGTGTCGATAACATCTCCGTTATTCTTGATCAGGACCAGTTGAAATCGGAAGTGGTTAATTCCATCATTCGCTCTATCGAAGAACAACTTCAACCTGATGAAATAAAATCCGAATTCGGTATTTCACTGGTTTCGGTGGTCGGTGAAGGTCTGGTACATAAAATAGGATTTCTCACGAAGGCAGCCACCGCACTATCCAACGCACAGGTGAATATTAAAATGGTCAATCAGGGAAGTTCGGAAATGAGCATAATATTCGGCATCGATGCATCGGATGAAAAGAAAGCGGTTCGCGCCCTTTACGACGCCTTTTTTTCGTAAGTCACCCCACGTATACCGTTTTTTGACGCGTACCATTTCCATTTATCATGGTGTGAAACAAATAACAGTTGCAATTGATTAATACACTTAGATATTTTTCTTGCTGACTGTGAAGTAATGTTGTTTTCCATGTGAATATTTACTTGTAATATTCCGATACCTACCTCGCTAGCAATGAAAACCGTTACTCGCCTTATCTACCATCATTCACGAAAGGAGTGTCAATTATGGCACGAATCAGTAAAAACGAACTGATCAGACTCCAGAAGAAGTACCATACCGATGCACGCATCGGCCAGGAATTCGGTATAACACGCCAGGCGGTTCACCAGTTGCGTAAAAAGTACACTATTGAATCACGTACCGCCGGAAATCCTGATCGCAATAAAGAGATGGTGGCAATGCGTACCGCCGGAAAATCTGTTGAAGCGATCGCAAAAAAATTCAAACTTTCCATTCCTCAAACGTACCGCATTCTGAAAGAAACCGGTCCAAAAAAACCAGTAAAGAAAGCTGCCAAGAAAGTAGTAAAGAAAGCCGCGAAAAGACCAGTAAAGAAAACTGCCAAGAAAGCGATGAAGAAAGTTGCTAAAAAAGCAGCCGTGAAAAAAAGCACGGTCAATAAGGCTCCCGCCAAGAAAAAGGTCGTGAAAAAAACCGCTGCCAAAAAAAAGGGAAAAAAGAAATAAAACGCTGATACCCGCTCCTTCAGTTTCAGTGTAAATTAAAATGAAGAAAAATGCCGGATAACCGGCATTTTTCTTTTTCACGTTAATCACCTTCAACATTATACGCTGCCGAAGATTTTGTTGTTGAATGGAATATGCTAATCAATCCATCCTTCAGCTTTCAGTAATTCAGCAGTTAAAACACACCCTCCGGCGGCACCCCGTACAGTATTGTGATGCAATCCGACAAATCGGATATCGAGCAGGGAACAGTGCCGTAACCTGCCGACCGTCACGCGCATCCCTTTGTCGACATCACGGTCGAATCTCGGTTGCGGACGATTCCGTTCATGCCGATAAGCAATCGGCCGATCCGGTGCCGACGGTAGTGACAGTTCCTGTGGTTCACTCCGGAAGGTATTCCAGATATGTTCAATCTCGCTTAACGAGGGTTTTTCGCCCGAAAATCCAAGACTGACACAGGCGGTGTGTCCATGCACTACCGGAACCCGGTTGCAATGAGCGGTGATCGACGGTAACGCAGCATTGTCGATTCCTCCCTCTTTTACCGAGCCCAGTATTTTAAGCGGTTCGCATTCCGATTTTTCTTCTTCACCACCGATAAACGGAATGACATTGTCAATCATATCGAAAGATGACGGTCCCGGATACCCTGCACCTGAAACTGCCTGGAGGGTTGCAACAAACATCCGGTCAACTACATATCCCGCTTTTTTCAGAGCATACAGCGGCGTCATATAACTCTGGATACTGCAGTTCGACTTTACCACGATCAATCCCTTTTCCCAGCCACGGTTTTTGCGCTGCTGTGAAATGCACGACAAATGTTCATGATTGATCTCCGGCAGCAGCATCGGTACATCTTTCGTCCACCGGTGTGCGGAATTATTCGATACCACCGCCAAGCCCTGCGCCGCATACTGTTCCTCAAGTGCCGCAATCACACTTTTTTCCATTTCTACCGCGGAAAAAACGAGTCTGCATCGTGCTGCCGCCGCGCTGACATCCGATGCAACCCCTACAGGCATACTTCGAATCCTCTCCGGAATATCATCCTCCAGATGCCACCTTCCGTCAACCGCCTCCTCATAAGGTTTGCCCGCTGACTTCGGTGATGCCGCAAGATAGGCGATGGAGAACCATGGATGATTCTTCAGCAACCGTACATACTGCTGCCCGACCATACCGGTCGCTCCCAGAATTCCAACGGGTACTTTGTCCGCCATACCAACTCCTTTCCTTTATAAGTGATTGAACACAACTGGGACTCGCTTTTCCGGCGGGCTTTTCAGCCATAAAAAAAGGCCCGCCTCTACTGAAGCGAGCCTTGAGATATTTTCTTTCTGTTCTATATTACCGCAATATCAGAAACCCCGCCTCACTGGTAGTGGTGCGCTTGGTGCACGTAGTAGTCGTTGTCGCAGACGACAGTATGATAGTATTTCTAATATTGTTACTCATAATCATTATAAAAATACCGTATTGTTGAGTACCGCGCAACCATAACAGTATTTTGGAGCTGTTAAACACTGAAAGAACCCTCAATCATGAAGATAGTTCTCCAGCGTGTCAGTGAAGCAAGCGTGACGATAGACGGTTCCATAGTCGGTTCCATCGGCAGAGGAGTTCTTCTGTTCGTGGGTGTGCAAACGGGTGATAGTCAAAATAAGGCGGATTTTCTGGCTGACAAATGTGCCGAATTGCGGATATTTCCCGATGACGAGGGAAAAATGAACCGTTCACTTATTGACATCGGTGGTGAAGCACTAGTCGTTTCACAATTCACGCTTCTTGGCGACTGCAGCAAAGGCCGTCGTCCAAGTTTCATCCATGCGGCTCCGCCTGAAGCGGGAAACGCATTGTACCGGTATTTCATCGATCGACTTGCAATGAAAGTAAATAAAGTTGAAACCGGTATTTTTGGAGCGATGATGCAGGTATATCTGATAAACGACGGGCCGGTAACGATGCTTCTTGAAAAGTAAACGCCCCTCCCCCGCGTTGTATCAAAGCAACATCAGCTGTGCATGCAGCGCCCCTGCCTCCTTGATCGCCTGAAAAATCGCGATAACATCCCGCGGGGAAACGCCCAGTGAGTTGAGTGCATAGGAAAGATCCGATACCGTTGTGGTTCCGTCAAGCACCACCATCTCCGCCTCCTTTTCCTCAACCGCCACCTGCGGATTCGGAATAACTTCCGTCCGACCGAGACTGAATGGTGGAGGTTGAATAACTTCAGGAACACTTTTCACCTCAATCTTAACACCGCCGTGCGTTACCGCCACCGAAGATATTTTAACGTCTCCTCCCGCAACGATTGTTCCCGTGCGCTCATTCACAACGACACGGGCAATGGATGCAACCGCGAACGACAGATTTTCGACCCGTGAAATGAAAGTGATCAAATCGATGTAATTGCGGACTGAATCACGTGAAAGCAGATGATAGTCCAGAGATACCGTTGCGGCATCGAGCGGACGTGCGATACGTATTCCCCCGCTGTTTTTACTGAATTCATTATTCACGGTTTCAGCCAGTTGCAGTGCAGAAGTGAAGTCGGGTGACGACAGTGAAAGGGAAATATCCTTTCCATCGAGCAGGTTGAAGGTGTACTCCTGCTGAACGATCGCCCCGTCGGGAATTCTTCCGACCAGCACATGATTTTTTTTCACGTATGACATACCGCGATCTCGGATATCATACCCGCCGGTAGCGAGCGGCCCCTGACCCGATGCATATACCTCGCCGTCGGGACCCTGCAACGGTGTGAGAATAAGCGTTCCGCCTTCGAGACTTGTTGCATCACCCATGGATGATACGGTAACGTCAAACCGCGTCCCCCTGCGTTTGAACGGTCGCAGTGTTCCGGTAACCATGACCGAAGCGACATTCCGCAAACGTAATCGTTTTTCCGGAAGTTCAATACCCATATTTTTGAGCATGTTCGTTACAGTCTGCTCAGTAAAAATAGTCTGACTGCGGTCCCCTGTTCCTGCAAGTCCGACCACCAGACCATAGCCGAACAACTGTACATCCTCGATGCCCGTCAAAGCAGCGACATCTTTGATCCGTACCATCTGCTGTGCGGACACTCCCCCGACAAGCAGGGCCATGACCGTAACGACAACTGTAAATTTCTTTCCCATTGTTTTCCCCACATTTCCGTTACCATCAACGTTTTTTCGATGGCTATCATGTTTTCTAAAAAATCCAGTTCAGAAATCTTGCCAGTAAACCGGGGCGGCGTCCGGTATTGGCCACCCCTTTGCCGGCATAGGTTATCTGCGCATCGGCAATACTCGACGAGTAGATTATGTTGTTCTTCTGAACATCCTGCGGACGGACAACGCCGGTGATTTTGATAATCTCTTTTTCATCGTTGATTTCCACCACCTTATTGCCTTCTATCACGAGATTTCCGTTATCAAGAACTTTGGTCACCCGTGCCGATACCGTCGCAACCAGGTTTCCCTCCCGCGACGTTCCCCCTTTTCCGTCATAGCCGACCTTGTTCCCTCCCGAAACACTGAATCCGGGAATCATTCTGAGTGCTCCGCTGCCGCCGGCCGCTTCGAGGCCGAGACTGTTCTCTTTACTGGTTTTGGTACCGCTTTCACTGCCGGCCTTTGCCGATTCGATAATCATGATGGTCAGAATATCGTCGATCCGCATGGCGCGATGATCGGAAAAAAGATTCGGCACCGGCGCGCTGTACAGTGCAAACCAGAACAGTGCGATCATGAGCGTCCATTTCGGTAGTACAACCAGTTTCATATCGTAACTTCTCCCTGCAGAACGTGAACTTTCCCTTTACCCTTTACAATTACCCGTACCAGTTTATGAGAATTGAGGTTTTCAACCCAGATGCGGTCTCCTTTTCCGCCGTTTTCCCTTGCGATGCCCGAAACCGCTATCGCCACCCGTCCTTTCGCGTAGATAATCGATACCGGTTCACCCTTTTCAACAACCGGTACAATCACTACCAGACGTTGATGCATGATCGTACCGGCTCTGATGGTTCGTGCGGATTTACGTCCGGTGATTTCTTCAAAACCGGTAAACGGCACCGGGGAGAAACGGGTCAGATCCATTTTTCTTATTTCGATGTCGTTGCCGGTAAGAATCGATCCGCGGGAAATATCATGTTTTGCCACCAGCACAGCGGTATTGACCGAGAATTTACACCGTGCAGTGAGCTCCCTGACCTGTGAACCCTGTCGCAACGTAATGAGCAGATTATCGTTACCTCTGGGATATCGACTGCGCAGACCCGATACCGATACGTCATACGCAGCGTTCAGACATTTACAACTGTCGTCCGGGTTACCGATTTCCAGTTGCCACTCATCAGGCCGCCATCCGACAGCACTGTCAAGATACGAACGAAGGTTTCCGTTCAATCCACCGACGGTTACCGTCTGATAATCCGTACGAATGGTGGGGCGTACGGCACCACAAACCGAAAATGCCACTCCCGGAAAACGGTTGGCGAGCTTCATTGCCACGAAATCGGTAGTGGAGATAAAACGGCCATATCCCGGAGGAGCACTCTGCCCGGCGATACAGGATCGCACGTCATTGACTACCGCCGGATCATCTCCGTTTACCTTGGCCAGATCACCAACGGTAAATAGCGTATCATTGACCAGCACCTCTTCGTGAAACGTGAGGATCACCGGAACGTTATCCGCGGCGGTTATCAACCCCGCAATCGCAAGCACCAGCATTCCCGCCGGGCTCTTCCTTTTATATACCATTCCCTTCGTCATATTTCGTGCATTACCGTTTGAGATTGTTCGCCACCTGCATCATGTCTTCCCCGACCTGAATCGCTTTCGAAATGATTTCGAATGCCCGCTGTGCGCTGATCATGTTGACCATCTCGTCGACAATCTGTACATTCGACGATTCTGTATATCCGGCCAGTATCGTTCCGGTTCCTTCTTCCGTCGGAAGAGAAACCACCGGAGCGCCGCTCGCATCCGATTCAGCGAAAAGATTACCACCGAGTGACCGCAAACCGGACGGATTGATGAAACGCACCAGTTCGATCTGACCAATTTCGGTGCTTTCCGTTTCTCCCGGCAGTACGACCGTTACTTTGCCGTCCTTGCTCACTGCAAGGTCGGTACTATTTTCAGGAATGGTCATCTGCGGATAGACGTAAAAACCTGAGGAGGTAACAATCGATCCGTCACTTGACGGTTTGAAAGCACCGTCGCGCGTATAGGCGGTACTGCCGTCGGGCATCTCGATCTGAAAAAAGCCTTCGCCTTCTATCGCCCAGTCGAGCTGATTTTCGGTTCCGACGAAATTACCCTGCTGAAACACCCGCTGTGTCCCGGCCGGTCTGACCCCGAGCCCCGTCTCGATACCTGCAGGAGCCATACTTCCCTCGAAATTCCGTACTCCCGGTTCACGAAGCGTCTGATACATAAGATCCTGAAATTCAATCCGCGAACGCTTGAATCCGGTCGTGTTGACATTCGAAAGGTTGTTGGAAATCGTATCCATATACAACTGCTGCGCTTCCATTCCCGTTGCCGCGGTCAACATGCATCGAATCATCGTCTGCTCCGTTCTCTATGTTTCATGAATACGATATTCACCAGAAAACCTACCCTCCGACCTTGCCAACCTGATTCACCGCTTTTTCCAGCGTTTCATCCTGCGCATGGAGCGCCTTCTGATCTGCCTCGAATGTCCTGTACGAGGAGATCATCTGCACCATGTTGCGGATCATATCCACATTCGATCCCTCAAGATACCCCTGGCGTATACTGTACCCCTTCGAATCACGCGGGGTATCGTCCGGCAGCAGCGGCAGGAACCGGCTTTCACCCATCCGTCTGAACGAATAAGGTTTTTCAAAATCGGCGATTTTCAGGACACCTTTACTTTCATTGTTCTGCAGTACTTCACCGTTTTCGGTGATCGTGACCGGCAGCTCCCGGTCTACCCGGATATAGCCGTCTTTCCCCATCACTTTCGATCCGTCCGACGTGATGATGATGCCGTCGGGATCGAGTGAAAAGTTGCCGTTACGGGTATACTGCACCCCTTCCGCCGTCATAATGGTGAAAAAACCGCTTCCTTTGATCATCACATCGAACGGTTCTTTCGTCATTTTCATAGGTCCTTCACGATAATCGACGAATACCTCATCGGCCTTGATATCTTCGGTAGTTGCGGGCTGCAGCTGATCGTTTTCGAGGAATTTATGGTAGCTTTTAATGAAGAGGCTGCTCTGTTTGAACCCGGTGGTATGAATATTGGCGAGATTGTTCGCGATCTGGTCCTGCTGCTGCATAAGGGGTGTCATTCCCCGTAAGGCTGTATATATTCCCTGAATCATTAGCCGAATACTCCCGATGTGATGGAGAGATGTTTTCCGGAAGGTATATGCGATTTTTATGCCAGCTGTTGATTATCTATTAAGGGCTTATTTTACGTATAAATGGCTGAAACAGGACTTCAAGTGGAAAAAAGAGGCTGCTTTTTTTTCCGGTCGGGGGAAGATTTTGCCTGTGTTAACGGTCAGCTTCGGGAATTAGTTTCTGTTCAGAATTGCATAGTTCCAAAACTGAACGGTCATTGATCCCGCTCAGTGCAACGAAATCTTCCGTGTACGCAGATTCAATCCTCCTCCCTTTTGGGGACGCCATTCCGTTAATAAATCTGAAACAAATGATGTCCAACATGATAAATTATACATAAATATTATGCATTTATTGTATATTTAATGCATAGGAGGAAGTATGAGAACAACAATAGACCTTCCGGATTCACTGGTGAAAACAGCGATGAAGCTGTCACATCACCGTACAAAAACGTCGGTTATTATTACCGCGCTTGAAGAATTCATCAGGAGAAACAGAATACAGGAACTGAAAAAATTCCGCGGAAAAGTAGACCTCTCTCTCGACCTGTCAGTTTCGCGGAAACGCCAATGAGTATTCTGGTTGATTCATCGGTTTGGATAGATTACTTCAGGGGTACCGGTCGTGCAGATACACTTGATCTGCTTATCGAGGAGAATCTGGTTGTCGTCAATGACCTGATCCTGGCGGAATTGCTTCCACCGTTGCTGGTAAGAAAAAATGATAAGGTTGCAGCACTGTTGCGCCGGATAACCCGTCAGACGATGAATATACAATGGGATGAAATCATCACGTTTCAGACGCTCTGTCTGAAAAACGGCATCAACGGAGTTGGGATACCCGACCTGATTATCGCACAGAACACGCTGCAAGGTCAGCTGAAGCTGATGACGAATAACAAACATTTTCATCAGCTTTCACAACCTATCGGCCTGGAACTTCTATAGTAACACGTTGATACATAGTAATGAAGCAAGGAACGCAAGTATTGAATATTCAACAATCCGAATAATCCTGGTTCTGGATTGATCCTCACTGACCCGTCCGGCAACCGACGATGAATCGACGTTATATTCATACTGGCCACCAATGACCTCTGCGTCGGTAACTTCTTCGACACATATCTTCTGCAGCAATTGCGCTTTAACCCGGTAGCAGCTGCTCGAAATATCTGACCGTTCCTCATCAATAACGTTGACCACATCGGCAGCAATCCGACACCCTTCCCGCCTGAGGATTTCAAGAGCGTCGATTTCGGAACATCGGGTAGAAAAACCACTGTCTTTCAGTTTTACCACCCCAATAATCCGGTAACAGGTGGTATCGATATCTCCATTTTTCCAGAATACAAGGTTACAGATCGGTGGTGGCAATTCCGATGTTACCTTGTATCCCATTCTCCTGATAATATGCGTACACCCGGAGAGCATAAACAGAAACAGTAAAATCACCGGAACGATTACATGATTTGGACGCAAAGGAAAGCCTTCCTGAAATGTAGAGTGCAATTGCCTATTGCGGAAAACCTGTTTCCCGTCTTCTATCCCCGCACCGACTCAATCATCGACCGCAACCACCCGTACCACCCCTCAAGTCCCTCATCGGCACGACATGATGTTTCAAAGGTGGGAACCTTGCCGTTGAGTTTTTCGACACTCTCGTCGAATATCCGTTTATCGAAATCGGTAAACTGCGCCAGATCCATTTTATTGAGGACCACCGCTTTACACTCGTTGAAAAGCAGCGGATACTTTTCCGGTTTGTCGTGGCCTTCCGCCACCGAGGCGATAGCGATTTTGGCATGCTCGCCGATATCGAATTCAGCTGGACAGACCAGATTCCCGACGTTCTCGACAAAGATGATGTCCGTCGCGTCGAGATCGAACTCATCAAGGGCTTTGCGGATACTCATCGGCTCAAGATGGCAGGCACCATCGGTATTGATCAGGCATATGGGAACATCGTACTGCTGTAACCGCACCGCGTCGCGGTCGGTGGCGACATCACCTTCGATGATGGCGCATCGGTATTTCCCTTTAAATTCGGCAAGTGTTTTTTCGAGCAGACTGGTTTTTCCCGAACCGGGCGACCCGATCAGGTTGACCATCAGCACTTTTTTTTCGATCAGCAGCTTGCGTATTTCTTCCGCTTTTTTGGCCGTCTCGTCGAGCAGATGCTTTATTACTTTAATTTCCATGTTATTCTCCTTCAAGTGAATCTATATACAGTTCTTTTCCTTCGGTAACATCGATCTGACCGCTGCCGCATGCGGTGCAGACAAAACAGAACTCCTCCACGGCGAAATCCGATCCGCAGTCGTTGCAGTGTGCTTTGGTCGGTACATCGGTAATGACAATCTCGGCTCCTTCGGCGACGGTGTCCTTCCCCGTCACCTCAAAGGCGAACCGCAGGGCATCGGGAACCACCTGCCGCATCGCACCTATCCGCAACTTTACACGGGTAACTCGGGTAAGTCCGTGCTCCCCCGCAGTTTCCCTGATGATACCCATCAGTCCTTCTACGATACTCAGCTCGTGCATGACGTCCTCAACATATTCTCGGAAGCTGATCACCTGCGGGAACGGCGATTATTCGTCGACCGCCAATGGAAGTTTCCAGATGTACCTTCCCTTCACTTCCTTCGTCAACAGTACCGACAATCACCGCTTCTGCGCCGAGCGGATGCTTCCGTAACGACGCAAGCACGTTATCCGCCGCATCGGGCCGTACCGTCATGACGACCTTCCCCTCATTGGCAATGAACAGCGCGTCAAACCCGAACATATCACACATGGACCTGACGACCTGTCGCAGTGGAACGCTCGCTTCATCGACAACAATGTCACGATGCACCGTTTCAGCAAGTTCACAGAGCACCGTCCCGAGTCCGCCGCGCGTCGCATCCCGCATAAACGTTACACTCTCACCGCACCGGTCGAGTACCGTGGCGATCAACCCGGAAAGCGGCGCACAGTCACTCTTCACATCCGCTTTGTACGGCAGATCGTTTCGGGCGGCAAGTATCGCCATGCCGTGATCCCCTATCGGCCCGTTGATGATAACGACATCGCCCGGTTGTACCCGGGAAGCATTCCCTATCGCGAGGTGATCTTCTGTGACGATACCGATTCCGGTAGTGGTAATAAACAGTCCGTCAGCCATACCGTGGCCAACCACCTTGGTATCGCCGGTCACGATCGATACGCCCGCTTCGGCTGCGGTGTTGGCCATTGATTCGGCAAACTGGTCAAGCTCCTGAATGTCGAATCCCTCTTCGATGATGAAAGCTGCGCTGAGCGCAAGCGGTGTCGCACCACTGACCGCAAGATCGTTCACCGTACCGCAGACGGCGAGTTTGCCGATGTCGCCGCCGGGAAATACCCGCGGCTGCACCACGAATGAGTCGGTGGTGAACGCTATCGAAGTTCCTCCGCAGTTGACGATGGAAGAATCGGTCCGGGCATCGAGGAGCGGATTGGAAAAGCGGGCGCCGAACACCTCGTCGATGAGTTGACGGGTCAGTCGTCCCCCGCTGCCGTGATTGAGAAGTATGACGTTATTTTTCATATAAATGAATTCTTTAGGTTGACATTGCAGATATGGTTTCTTCTATCTGAATTCCTTCTGACCTCTCCCCCTGCATCCCCTCCCCTTTCAGGGAGGGGAAAATGAAAATCATGCCCTGGTAAAGGCATGCATACCTCTCTGACAGGAGAGGTCACTTCGGTTGCACAACCGAAGGGTGAGGTCACACGTGATACTTTAATTACCCTACACCCCACTCGCATATTCACCGTACTGATAAAAAGCCGCACAGGCACCTTCACTTGATACCATGCAGGCGCCCACCGGCGAATCGGGGGTACACGCTTTCGCGAACAGCGGGCAATCAGCCGGATACTTGAGCCCTTTTAAAATGCTGCCGCAGATGCATCCCTTCGCTTCACGCGTGGGTTCGACCGTCACCGGCACCATCACTGCGGCATCATATTTTTTATAATCATCCGACAATCGCAGTCCGCTGCCGGGTATCACGCCGAGTCCGCGCCACCAGTCGTCAGCCGGGGTGAACACCTCGTTTATAAGAGACTGCGCTTTCGGATTTCCTTCGCGATGAACCACGCGGGTATACTGAATTTCGACCGCAGGCTGCCCAGCCTCGATCTGTCTGACGATCATGAGGATCGACTGAAGAATATCGGCAGGTTCAAATCCTGCTACGACACACGGTTTTCCGTAGTTCGATACAATCGGTTCATATATAGCGCTGCCGGTTACCGTGCTTACGTGACCCGGGCAGAGATAGGCATCGATACGTACCCCTTCGTCAATAAGCGCGGTCATAGCCGGAGGCATGATCTTGTGCGAACAGAGTGCAAAGAAGTTTTCGACCTTCTTTTTCCGGGCCTCCATTACGGCAATGGCGGTTCCAGGAATGGTCGTTTCAAATCCGATACCGAGAAACACCACTTTTTTATCCGGATTGCGTACCGCGATATCGACCGCTTCGAGCCCGGACCAGACAATAATAATCGCCGCACCGGACGCTTTTTCCTTTTCGAGCGACGAGGTGCTGCCCGGAACCCGTATCAGATCGCCATAGGTAGCGATAATGACATCAGGACGCTTCGCAAGAGCGATGGCGTGATCGATGTAGCGGATATCCGAAACACAGACCGGACAGCCCGGCCCCGATACCATGCGGATAGTTTCAGGCAGCAGTGCCGTGATACCGTTCCGGTAGAGCGCCATGGTATGACCGCCGCATACTTCCATGATAACGGCCTGCTTTGTCGATTCTTTTTTAATCTGGCTTATCAGCGCCCTGCAATGTTCTCTGTTTTTGAAATCAATTGAAGGATTCATTTCGATTCCTGCTGAACGCGGGCCAGCTCATCAAAAATCGCCAGGGTCTTTTTCGCCTCTTCCAGATCGAGTTTTTCGAGAATATAGCCGGAATGCACCAGCACGAAATCGCCTACCGAAAGATCCTCAACGATATGAGTACCGGCTTCGACCACCACATCGCCGAAATCAACTCCGGCCCGGTCTTCCCTCAACCAGACCACCTTACCGGGAATACCCAGACACATGCGCCTGCTCCTGACTACTTTACTTAAAACATTTATTAAGAAACATTACTTAACTATTTTAACAACAAACGATTACCTTCCCGATACAGCCGCAACCACCAGCTGACCGAGCGCAACACCGCCGTCATTACAGGGAATCTGATGATGGGTGAAAACCGTGAAGGTATTTTCCTGCAACATCCGAACCGTTCCCTCAAAAATACATCGATTCTGAAAACAGCCGCCAGATAAAACTACTTTGCCGCATCCCGAGTTGTTTCGTATTGATCGGCAGGTGGTGACGATAACATCGATGATGGTGGCATGAAAACGGGTGGAAATAGTTCCGATATCGACCCCCCTCCTGCGATCCGCAACAATACTTTGTATCGTTTCGCGCAGATCGATTTTATCCGAAGAATTCCATTTGTAAGGAGTTTCGGCAAGCGGATTTCCGCACTGCGCTTCGAGTCGCATCGCCGCTTCGGCCTCAAAGCTCATTTCGTCACACAAGCCGCACAATGCAGCCACGGCGTCAAACAACCGACCCGCACTCGATGTTCGCGGAGTGTTGATGTTCTTTTCCAGCGCCGCACCGATCAGGTTGAAATGCTCTTCGGGAATTGACGGAAAAAATTCGTCACGGTAATGGCTGAGGTCGTTCCCGTCACACTCAAACAGCCAGGAGGCGGCCATTCGCCACGGTTCCACCGCAGCGCGATCACCACCCGGCATTCCGGTATAACGGATATGAGTTACCCGATCAAAACCGCTAAAATCCGAAAGCAGGAATTCCCCTCCCCACACGGCTCCATCGGTACCATAGCCGGTGCCGTCGAGCGCCACGCCGATCACTTTTCCGCTAATACCGTTTTCCGCACAGCAGGCAGCGATATGTGCATGATGGTGTTGTACTCCTGCCATTGGTAATCCGGTTTCACGCGCAAAGGCGGTGGAAAGATAATCCGGATGAAGATCATGCGCGATCAGGCGCGGTTGCACCCGGAAAAGTGTGCAGAGCCGTTCAAAAGCTTCCCGGTAGAAATCCATGGTCTCACTGTTTTTGAGATCGCCGATATGCTGACTGAGAATCGCTTTGCTCCCCTTCCCCAGAGCGAAACAATTCTTCAGCTCGGCACCTGCCGCGGCAATACCATCTACCGGTACGTTCAACGGTATCGGTGAGGGCGCGAATCCCCTGCTGCGGCGCAGTATCTGCACCGAACCGTCGAAAACCGCACACACCGAATCATCCACACGGTTATGAATTTCCCGGTTGTAGATGACTACCGCATCGGCAATACCTGCAAACGTGCTCCGGGCAGTCTCATTATCGATGACTATAGGTTCCTCGGAGATATTTCCACTGGTCATGACGATCGCAGGCAACGCTGTTTTTTCGAAGAGCAGATGATGAAACGGCATATATGGGAGCATGGCCCCCACCGTTGAAAGCCGGTTGTTTACGTCGGGTAGCAGCGATTCCGTACCTCCCGCCGCGAGCAGTACGACGGGACGGATCGTGGAGTGAAGCAGTTTTTCTTCCTCATCGTTGACCTCCGCATAGTTCCTGAGGGTCTCGATATCCCGGAACATGAGCGCGAAAGGTTTGCCGTCCCGTCGTTTTCCGGTGCGCAATCGCTGCAGTGCCACATCCGAAAACGGATTGCAGGCGAAATGAAACCCGCCCGTCCCCTTGACGGCAACGACAGCCCCATCCCCGATCAGTCGTGCGGTTTCCGCAACCACACGCTCATTTCCCTCCACCGTCTTCACCGGTCCGTATAGCGAATACTTCGGACCGCAATCATTACAGGCGACCGGTTGGGCATGAAACCTGCGGTCGGCGGGATCGGTATACTCTCCCGCGCAGGTTTCACACATGGCAAACGGAGCCATGGTCGTTCGCAGCCGATCATAGGGAACGGAACGGATAATCGAAAACCGTGGTCCGCACAGCGTGCAGTTGATAAGGGGATAATCTATCCGGTGCGGCTGGGTTTTCATATCGGCAAGGCAGTAGTCACAGACCGCGATATCAGGACTGACATCCGTCACCTCGTCGGTGGTATCCTCACTTTGGAGAATTTGGAATCCCGCACCGGGAGCCTCCCCCGCCTCCTCATGACGAATTGAATCGATACGGGCCAACGGCGGGGGTGACGTTTCAATATTCCGTATAAACTCATCGAGTGCATTCCCGGTTCCGCCGGCGAGAACTTCAACGGCATTCGCACCGTTACGAACATAGCCCCTGATTCCGAAACGACCTGCAAGATTGTAGATAAAGGGCCTGAAGCCGATTCCCTGAACAAGGCCGGTAATGAAAATTCGTACTGTACGGGAATCACGCATGCGGCAGGACTTCGGAGTCAGTTGAGTTTCGTGTTATTTCAGGTAAAAATACACTATCTCAGGAAACAGTGTCTACACAGGTACCGAGGGTACAGGTTTTGGTGCCATTCATGATGCCACAAACGGGCTTTCATTCGATGAGATGCCGTATCAGCAGAATCAAATGGTTATTATCGTGTTTTCTTACTTATCATGGACAGGCGGACCGGCACCCCGCTCTTGAGAATTCTGAATTATGGAGCGTTCTTCGGTGACAGCTGTAATTGACTTCCCGGCCCTCTCCTTCTCGATAAATGCCGCCACCTTATCAAACCCCGTCAGCATCGGAATACCATGATACGCTTTAAACTTCTCTTTTGCAGCCGCAAGTTTTTCCGGGTCCCCGACTGCATTTCTGATGGTAAGGTTTTTACGCTGCACTTCCCGTTTTGGTATCCACCACGAGTGCCCGTGAACCGTCTTCGGACGTAAGGATGAACGAATTGCCTGCCCCGCCCTCGATGACGAGCAGCTGATCGTCGACAGCGACCAGTTTTGTTTCCCCCATCGATTTCCGGAAACCCATGACGGCGACAATGCCGACAAGTACGAGGACGGGTACTGAAATGCCGGCGATTTTAAGGATTTTTGTCATGATTGCCTCCTGTGTTATTTGCGGATGAAAGTGGTGCTGGAAAAGGATCAGTTTTTCCTCTTTGCGGTTCCTCCACCGTTTTCATTCCATTCTTGCAGCGTGCAGACTCCAGTACCGGCGGTACTGTTTATATTTTACCGCCGTGATTCCTCCCCCGTTTACAGGAGAGGGAAATTGCCCGGTTTAAAGCCGCTGTAAAATCGAATTCTTTTTCAGAAACTTCTTAAGCTCGGCGAACGGGATTGCGACATCGCCGAAGACCTCCATGTTCTGAATGACATGCGGTAAATCGAAATACGGGCCGATATCGATATGTACGGATGCACTGTCGATATAATAATTGGTACCTTCTCTGATCGGAATAAAAACTGCGCATAATCAGTTTGCATTTATCCCGCGTATATGATCCATCAACTGAAACATTCCCCTTCCTAGCTGTTAAGGTAGTATCCGATTTGAATTCTATAGACATGCTGTCTGATACTACCCAATTGCCGATTAACCCATCGTGATCTGATGAATGATAGGGTTTTGAATCTGTCGGGCAGAAGGTAATTCGCAATGAATCATTTCTTGATTCATAAACACATATTTTTACTGTGCCATCGTTCAGATACCGTCGTAAATAACAATCATTCAATAACTCAAAATCATTTTTCGTTTTTGTTGCATATGAGTATATGGTTCGATTTGAAATAGACAATGTATCGGTGTCACTAATCCATTTACCATCGATAGTACTGGCCTGATTATTATCGTTGGGGCTGTCACAATGTAATAACGGGATGAAAACAACAGTTGTTACCGCAATAATTTCGTTCATAAAGTGTATCCTTTTTGAATTATGCGGAACCTGCCTTACGGAAACGACAGGTACAAGGAATATAATTTTGCCGGAGGAGTCTTTAAAAATACTGAGAGGTTGGTAGTAATTGTTTACCGGTTTCAGAAATCACCGGTTTCACCATTCTGTCTTCTGAATGCTGGAGCAATTGAAAAACCTTGAAGGAATCTGCCGAAGCCCGGGGTCGAACCGGGATGGTGTTGCCACCGCTGGATTTTGAGTCCAGTGCGTCTACCAATTTCGCCACTTCGGCTGAAGGCTTTAAAAATTACTATTTTAATAAATCGATTGCAAGTCAGCCGGTGCCGTTTCCTGTCCGTACTCCCCATCTCCTTGCCCTTGAACCGCTCATTTGGTATCTTTTAATAGATATATAGATAACTGTTTCGTTATCCCGGAGTAACCGGAATTCCGATAACGGATGTTTTGATAGATACCATGAGGATGTTGTGCCCGAAACCCTGCTGACTACAATAAACGACCCGTCTGACATCAGAAGACTTTCCGTAAAAGAACTCACACAACTCGCCGCCGAAATCAGAGAACTGATGATTGATGTGGTCAGCCGGACGGGCGGTCATCTTGCTCCGAGTCTCGGTGCGGTGGAACTGACCCTTGCGCTGCACTACTGCTACAACACGCCGACCGACAAAATCGTCTGGGATGTCGGACACCAGGCGTATGCACATAAAATCATCACCGGACGTCGGGAACAGTTTTCCACACTCCGTCAGTTCAACGGTATCAGCGGGTTTCCACGGGTTGAGGAGAGTGAATACGATACCGCCTCAGCCGGTCATGCCTCAACTTCCATCAGTACCGCCCTGGGAATGGCGGTTGCCCGCGACCTCAAAGGGGAGAACTTCTCGGTGATCGCCGTAATAGGCGACGGATCTTTGAGTGGTGGACTCGCGTTCGAGGGGCTTAACAATCTCGGTTCCAGCAACAGCGGCATGACAATCGTTCTCAATGACAACGAAATGTCGATTTCACGCAATGTAGGGGCACTTTCCCGTTATCTCACCCGCGTGCTGACCGATAAACGGTATACCCGCATTAAAACTGAAATCTGGGATCGCCTGGGTGGAACCTCGGTCGGAAAAAGCATCCGTGGTATCGTTAAAAGCATCGATGATGCGGTGAAACACGCGGTCATTCCCGGTAAACTGTTTGAAGATATGGGAATCCGGTACCTCGGTCCTGTTGACGGGCACAATATCGCCGCGATGATCGATGTTTTCAAATCGGTCAGTCAGCAGCCGGCCATCCCTCAAATGGTGCATGTCATTACCAAAAAAGGGAAAGGATACCGTTTCGCGGAAAACGACGCGACCAAATATCACGGAATAGGCTCATTTTCACGTGATACCGGTGATATCATTAAAAAAACAGTGCTCAGTCCGAAACCTACCTGGAGCGACGTTTTCGGTGATACGCTCGTCGAAATAGCTTCGGAACGCAAAGAGGTCGTTGCAATTACCGCCGCAATGCGCGACGGAACAAAACTCACCTCATTCAGTAAAAATTTTCCCGACCGTTTCTTCGATGTCGGTATCGCGGAATCGCATGCGGTGACCTTCGCTTCCGGACTTGCCCATCAGGGGCTGGTGCCAGTAGTGGCGCTCTATTCCACGTTTCTGCAGCGTTCGCTCGATCAACTGCTGCACGATGTCGCGCTTGATCGTCTGCATGTGGTTTTCTGTATCGATCGGGCGGGAATCGTGGGAGATGACGGACCAACTCATCATGGTATTTTCGATCTCTCGTTCGTCAGATCGATACCCGGCGCGATCATCATGGCTCCCAGCAGCGGCAATGAACTCCGTCAGATGCTCCATACCGCAATCAGCGACTATTCCGGACCGGTTTTTATCCGTTATCCGCGCGGTACCACACCTGACAAAGCGGAAAAATCTCCTCTCGTCAGTTTACCGTGCGGCAAACCCGAAACGCTCCGTAAAGGAAAATCGATCGCTCTGGTAGGGGTCGGTGATTTCGTCGCTCTTGCCCGTGAGGTCGCCATACTGCTTCAGGAGCATGGCATAAAATCCACCATCATCGATGGCCGTTTCATAAAACCGCTCGATCGGAATTTTTACTTCCGGCTTTTCAAGGCACACCAGTTGATCGTCACCTTCGAGAATAATTCGGTTGCGGGGGGATTCGGTTCGGCTGTCGGAGAACTGCTTTACTCGCTCGATCTCAAAAACCGTCCGGATCTTCTCACCGTGGGTCTTCCCGATATGTTCATTCCGCACGGTGACCGGAACGTATTACTGAAGAAAATGGAACTCGATGCGGTTTCGCTCACCGCACGTATTCTTAAACGTCATACCGAATCCGAGCCGCGAAGCAGGAAACATCATATGATACCGGCATAGCCAAACCGCGGGTGTCACCATCCGATCAGTTTCACGATCGACGCCACATACACATTCGTCTGTGCCATCATCGCCATCGACGACTGATTCCTGATACTGTAATTCATTGCCTTCACCATTTCCTCACCGGTATCCGCCTCGATACTCTGCCGGGCACCTTCATTGCTGGTATTCATTTTCAGCGTGGCGAGATTGTACTGCGCGTTAAGCCCGTAGGTGGCGGCTGAAGTCTTCGCGAGATACGAGCCGGCTCTTCCCTGCTCAGCTTCCACGGCTGCCAGTTCCGTCGCCTCATCGGTCACTCCCAGTTCCAGAAGTACCACATCGGCGATATCATCGGAATCATACGCGATATCGATGGTTTCAGGCGACGCTGTCGCTTCGAGCGCTACCGATTTGAAAGGATTCCCGCCGTTATCACTGATCAACTGCATGCCGTCATACCTGCTATTGGCGATGATATCGCTTACCGTACTCCTGAGTGCGTTGAATTCAGCTCGATACGCATCCCGGTCAGAATCGGTGGTATTCTCATTGTAATACATCTTCACCAGTTCCCGCATGTCGGTAAGCGCGTTGAAAACCGATTCCCCCGCCGAGGATGCCACCTGGAGCATCGCGAGTCCCTCGCCGATATCACGCAGTACCGGCGCGTACGACTGCGACTCTCTGGAGAGTCTTTCACTGATGAAATAGTCGGGAATACCATCCGACGGCCTGTTCACCCGGTTTCCGGATGCCAGCCGGACCAGTGATGCGCCCAGACTGTTTTCATTACTTTTTGTAAAAAGAGCAATACGCGAACTCGTAACCGCAAGCGGAACTCCGGTCAACATACGTCACCTCCCTTGTGTACATTCTTCATCCCTGAACGTTCCGCCGCGACCGGAGATGCTTCCCCACATCTCCGCCGGTAGCCCGTCCATCACTTTTTTTATCAGGCCATGAAACTCCTATTCGTAGAGTTTTGACAGACTGTTCTGAACAATATTCGCCTGCGCCATCATTGCAGTTGTCGCCTGCTGGCGAAGCGTAAGCGAGAGTACTTTGTCCATCTGCTCCGCTTCATCGATATCAGTGATGATCGACAGAACAGCTTTTTTGCTGTTGATAATCGTATCGTTGAGTTTAAGCTGCTGATCGGTGATTGAATCGTACGATTTGGCTTCGTACATATAGGTCATTGCCGCAGCGACTTGCGTCTGAACAGCCGCTACTGCTCCTCCGGCGGTTATATCCAGCGCACTGACATCGGCCTCACTCGAAAACGAAAGTGTAAGCGTCCCTCCGTCGGGCCCGAGTGAAACGCTGGCCGGAGTAGCCACGTCCTTGTCAGTGAGTAAAACGCCGTCGACGTAGGTGTTGGCCAGGGTCGTTGCCACCTCAGTTTTAAGCGCGTTGAATTCCGCAGCATACTGGGCTTTCAAATCGACATCGGCGGTCCCCGCCCACTGTGTGGCGAGATCTTCCATTTCGGTCAGGTTTTCGTAGATACTGGTCCCGGCCACAACGGCCGCTGAGGTGGATGCCTTGAAGTTGGTGAGATTCTCCCGGGCCTGCTCGTACTGTGTAATATCACTCTGCGTATTCTGTGCACGTAGATACCCGATGAGATTTTCCGAAGCGTTATTGAATTTCTTTCCCGATGCCAGTTTTTCCATCGCATCGTACAACTGCCGCATATTGGTACCGTACAGCGATGCCATACCGGCACTGATCGATCCGGTTGATCCGATCATTGAAACCTCCCTTGTGTGCTTAACCATCGGGATACTTCAAAGGCTTCCCCACCCGTGAAGTACCCCTGTCCATTCCCTGGAACAGTTACATATACAGTTTCATCACCGCCTCTTTCGACATATTCGCCTGCGCGAGCATCGACATGGCAGCCTGCTGCCGTATTGACTGGTCGAGCGCGTTGTTCATTTCCTCCGCTTCGTCAATATCGGTGATCAGCGACATCACCGCTTTTTTACTGTTGATGATGGTGTCGGTGAGTTTGAGCTGCTGATCGGCGATTGAATCGTAGGATTTCGCCTCATACATATAGGTCATTCCCGCACTGACTTCCGCCTGCACCGCCGCGACAGCACCGGCATCATCTATATCTATGGCGGTACTGAGATCCGCCGCATCCGAAAAAGTCAGTGTCAGTGACCCTCCGTCGGGTCCGAGCGACACGGTGGCATTGAGCGCATCCGTCGTATCAGTGAGCAGAACACCGTCAACATAGGTATTGGCAAGAGTTGTGGTTGCCTGCGTCTGGAGGGAATTGAATTCCGCTTCGTACTGTGCCATGAGATCCGCATCAGCCGCTACCCCTTTCGCTTTTTCAGTCGCATACTGCGTGGCGAGGTCCTCCATTTCCTTGAGGTTTTCGTAAATACTGCTTCCCGCCTGAACGGCGGCGGCAGTTGACGCCTTGAAATTAGTGAGATTTTCGCGAACCTGATCGTATGCGGAGATATCGCTCTGCATATTCTGGGAACGTAAATATCCCACCAGGTCTTCAGATGCATTCTGGAATTTTTTACCCGATGCCAGCCGGGTAAGTGTATTCGCAAGCTGCTGCTGTCCGCTGTTGTAAACGCTTGCAATTTGTGAAGAAGCGAAATTGATTCCGCCGATCATACGATCCTCCCTTGTGCATGTTATACATCCATGTGTCCGCGGCGGAGCTTCCCTTTCCGCACGGTCACCGTTATTCGATCTTTACTGGCGCCACATTCCCTGAAATATTTTTCGGCAGAATTCCGGAAAACTTTAGGTTTTTTTTTCACTTTTGTTCGAGACCTTTCTACGCCTTCGGGTACAGCCGTTGATGCAGTGTTTTCCGCTGAGAAGGATTACCGCTGTCCGGTACTGTTTTTCATCATCCGGGATGCCCCTCGGTCTGCCTCATTTTCATTTTTTAGAAAAGAGAACACACATGCTAGTTGCTGCCGTTTTCACCTAATGATCCGGATATTTCGGGAATTCTCCCTGGCTAGATCAGAACTCACCACAAGTCGGAAGAAACGAAATGAGGAATAACTGCTAAGGCAGACCGGGTAAATATAAAAGTCAATTTCCGCATCCGCGGTATGCGTGTTCATTAGCCTTGATCTATACTATACGGTTGAATATGTTGCCCAACCGTGGCATACTATATATTTCATTTGTACCGGTTAACCGTTTGCAGCCTTTGAGGTTATCCAGATTCCATGAAAACCGTCGTACATCCCATATCATCCAACTGCCATCATCGAGAGACCCGATGAATAAAACGAAGGTGCGTCTTCTTTATTTCGCTGTCGTTTGGACCATCGTATCTATTATTCCTTCGAGTGCCCGTGAAAGCACTGACGTCGGCAACTGGTTCTGGGGAAATCAGATTGCAGATGCCATCGAACATCGCAATTCGCTTTTCACCAATCTATTCGGTACCGAAGCAACGCTTACCCTCTCCGATTTAAGCCGGAACGCACGTCGTGAAGCCGAAGCGATTCTATCTGCCGATTCCACCACCGAGCCTTGGCTGCTCCTGATTTACGGAGTACTGCGCTATCTTGAAGGCGACAACCAGGCGCAGCAGTACCTCTCACGTTCCCTGGAATACGCAGCTGACGATCCGGGAACAACCTGGCTGCTCTTCACCGAATTCAACCGGTACCACCTGCCGTCACTGATGGAAGAGTCGCTCCTGCAGCTTGAAAAACAGATGTTTTCTGCGGGAGCGCAATCGGTACCGCCTATTTCCCGGCAGCTGCTTCATTACGGAACGGTAAGCAAACTCTCCGGCGACTATGCCGGTGCCTTGAACTTTTATTCATGGGCTCACCGTTTCGACCGCCATGAATACGAATCGTTTCTGAAAAACGCATCACTCAACGGAGTACGTCATCCGGTGGCGACAATAAGGTCGCTGATGGAAGCGATAGCGGTTATTCGCGTTTCGTGGCCGGCTCAATTTTCTGCTTTCATCTCGTTCTACCGTGCCTTCCGGACCTTTCTGATAATTTTCCTGCTGATGTCCGCCACGATCCTCGGAGTTAAATATCTTCCTCTTGCGCTGCACCGGCCGGCCCATTTTTATTCGGTATCCGTATCGCCCGCTCTGCGTAGCATACTTGTAACGGCAAACCTACTTTCTCTGATCGCATTCGGTATAATTCCGTTTTTATGGGTAATGATGTTTCTGATATGGAAACATTGCAGCGATACCGATCGCGTATTCGGTATTTCCATCATAGTCATTCTTCTGTTGGCCCCGCTCGATGCTGCAATAGTTAACCGATGCAGACTTACTGCCGACACCGGTGGTCATGCCATGCAATTCTCACGCACTCTTTACGAAGGTTATTCGCCGACCGCCACCTCAGGCCCTGCCCGGAAAACAGTTTCGTCAGATACCAAATCGGCCGTCGAATCCTTCACCGAAATCGTTGCGACCATGAAAAAACAGGACTGGACGGTAGCGATGGCAAGGATTAATTCGATGCCGGGATCCGAGACGGATCCGTTTATCGCCGATCTGAAAGGCATTTGCCTTTTCTTCCGCGGTTCATTCGCTGCCGCGATCGGTACATTTCAACAGGTCCTCGAATCGCACCCTTCGGATCCGTCGGCACAATTCAATCTCGCACGGTGTTATATCGCGTCAAACGATGCGACCGCCGGAATGGAACTCCTGAAAAAAGCAGCCGATGCGCATCCGTCGCTCATCAACAGTTTCATTTATGATAATGATCGTCATTTTTCGGATACCTGGCCACCGCTTCGACAGGTGCTCTTTCCCGAATACACACCGGCCCGGTTCTGGAAAGAAATTTTCCTCGGTCCACCCGGTAGGGCTTCACAATTACGACAATACTGGGGGTATTCGTTTCTCGGACTCCCTCCGCTGTATTCATTTTTTATTTTCCTGGTACTGACCGGTGCACTGTTTTTCACCGGAAGGGTTGCTGCAGGAAACCGGAAACTTCGTCGTCTTTTCTCATGCAAGTATTGTGGAAGAGTACTATGCCGGCGTTGTACCAGCGGAATACTCTGCCAGGATTGTGCGGGAACAACCCGCAGTGTATCCTCTCAACGCGATGTCGAACAGGTCCGGGAACGACTCGTATCCGTATATGGAGACCGTCGATCCGTACGAAACATGTTTTTCAACCTGCTGTATCCGGGAAGCGGAACACTTCTTTCTCAGCAGACTCCGGGGCTTCAAACTGTCGTTTTACTGCTTTCAACGTTTATATATACCTACTGGTTCACCGTTGTTGGAAGCAGTGCATGGCGGTGGATGACTTCCACCGAGAAAGCGATTCTCCTGCTGCCCCCCTGCTGTTATCATGTCTTTTTTATCGTCAGATATCTTGTTGTGGATGTACGTAAAGTTCCATCCATTTTCACTTCGATCTCCCCGGGGAAGGGGTCCTGAATGGTTCTGAGCGGTACCCTCCGTGAATTCATACTAGCCGACGTGATGCAGCTTTTGACCCAACAAAAAATCACGGGGAAACTGATTCTCGTCAATGGCTCCAGTGAGGGCCATATCGTATTTAAAAACGGAACGGTTGTTTCCGCCGTCCGGGAACAGGAGCAGTTTTCCACAAAGTTGTTCAATTTTTTGACTGAAATGCGGCAACAGCCTAAAAATAAAGTAAGAGAAGTGTTTTCATCATACGAAGGAAATCTTGCCGGACTTACCTCATTTATTGAAAAAAAGGAACTTCTCAGCCACGATGAACTTGAAAATTATGCGGTCAACGTCACGATTGACATTACCTGCAGTCTCTTTCTGTGGAACAGGGGAAATTACCGGTTTGATTCAATGCCCAGCGTTGATCATCTGATACCGGCCGGTATTGAAATTCCCGTTGAAAATGTCGTAATGGAAGCAATGCGTCGGATCGATGAGTGGCATCGGATGAGGGAGGCAATCACTGAGGAAACGATTTTTACCCTTACCGGGAAAAGTATCGACCTGGAAACTGACCGGGATCCCATTAGCGACCCCTCGCCTTATTTTTACCACCGTATCGACGGTACCACCGACACGAAAAAACTTCTGGCCGATTCATTTCTTACTGAATATAAAATCTATGAAACACTGTATCAGATGATGCAGGATGATCTCATTCACCCGCTGTCCGATACCATTACCCGTTCAATTCGGGCCGCAATCCTCAAAAAAGAACAGTCAAAATCTGTCGCCACGGTTTTCCCACCGATTATCGCCATTTCCGTTTCCCTGGGAATTATTCTCCTGATTTTACTGCTGGCGTTTTTCCTCAGAGGAGTGCTTTTTTCAAAATTATCGGAGGAGTCTTCGTTACTCCGTAATGAAATCACCCGCCAACAAGCCGTCGGGCATCTTCATGAAGCGGAACTGTTTTACCGTTCCACCAGTATCACGCCGCCATACCCCGGTGAACAGCCGCCGGTTTTCTTCTCGGTAACCGGAAAAGAAGCAAAATACTTTTCCCAAAAAAGAGATTTGGATTAGTCGGGTACGAAAAGGTATAATGAGATTATCAGAGTTCATTGGGGCCCACTGCTTCCGGCAACAACGGGTAAAATAAAATTTCATCCGATTTACAGGGAAACGGAAAAACTGCCGAAACTAGCAGAAAGGTTAACCGGTT
>JAFGHA010000198.1 GCA_016930275.1 Chitinispirillaceae bacterium | reverse complement strand
GGTACACACCTGTACCTTCATCTGCGATCCGTCCGACATCGTGTACACAACCCCGTCGTCTTCTTCAGAAACGGATTCAACCGTATATGCCATCAGATTCGCGGCAGCCCCGAAAATAACGGCTATTACCAGAAAAAACCTTGGTAACTGTACTAGTGAAGTTCTCGTACAGCACTCCCTCTGTCTACCATTCATGACAAACCCTTTCCATGAATCATCATTGTTGTATATGAAATAAACAATGTCCCGTTCAACTCAGGAAAATATTAAATTTTCTTTTTCAGTGGAGCATCAATTACGACGAGATACGTTAAGTATCTGACCGAGAGCCTGATGATGGCCGATGTGTCACTCTTATATGTTTTGTTGAATTGAGTATTTCAACCGACGATGATGGAGATAAGATACATATACGGCAGCTCCTTTTGCCACCCAATTCACCTGTCGGAATCGATAATACCCGGAAAGTCCCCCAGATTGCAGCCAGGATATTTTTCTGCCCCACTATAATCAATCGAACCGAAATTCACCAAACGGTAATGTGGTGACAATACGTAATCGGATATATTGAACAGTGACCAACTTCACCTACGTTCATTCCACCCTGAAAATCATCTTCCTCATTTAATCGAAACGCAACATTATCATATTTTTCAACATTTTACACGTATTTTAATTCTGCACTGTATTTCCGACCTGAAACCTTATATGGTGACTTTTCTGTCACCAAATAATAATATTTATATATAATCCCGTGATGTCTTTCTCCGGAATCGATGGTATATTATTTCAGACAGGGAGAACGCCGTTTCAGAATTTCTGTTGCAGGAGAAGCAATTCCTTCAGATTCGGGAAACATACCCGGCAACGCTTTTGCAACCGATCGCATTCGATTCAGGGAGATTACATGAGCTCATTTTCGGCGTTAAAAAGCCTCACGATTCAGTTTATTGCAATATCTATAGCGATTAACGGTGGTAGAGTTTTCGCAGCTCCCGATTTCAGCATGATCGGTTATGCGACAACGAACGGTGGCACCACCGGTGGTGCAGGCGGTGCAACTAAAACCATTAGTACTCTTCAGCAGCTGGTCGATTGGGGAGCAAGCCGCGAAAAGAATACGAATGCGGAGGTGATAACCATCAGCGGCAGAATTCAGGGTTCGGGAGATAACACCCTGATCACAATAAAAAATGGAGCCAATATCACCATACAGGGGAACGGCACCAGTGGAGAACTGGTGGGAGTTGGACTCAATATCCGTGACTATACGAATGTAATCGTAAAAAACCTTAAAATTCATGAAGTCGCCTATCCCGACGATGCCCTCACCCTCGATAATGTGCAGCGGGGATGGGTCGATCACTGCGAACTTCACAGCAAAATAGGCGATGGTATCACCATGGATACCTACGACGGTCTGCTCGATATAAAAAAAGGTGCCTCGGCGATCACCATCTCCTGGTGTTACCTTCACGACCATATGAAATGCTCGCTCATCGGCCATACCAACAACACCGGCCAGCAGGAGGCCGACAGCAAAATCCGGGTGACCTATCACCATAATTTTTTCGTCAATACCGACGGCAGAAACCCGAGCCTGCGGTTCGGTGCGGTGCATATGTTCAACAATTATTACGGTAACATAACCGACTACGGTCTCGCCGCACGGGTCGGCGCCCACGCCAAGGTCGAAAACTGTCATTATGAAAACGTGAAACTGCCGATGTCAACCGACAACTTTCCGGTCGACGGCCTGCCGAACGGCTATATCTGCGAATCGGGAAACATCTTCACGGGAACCTGCGGCGAAAACGTCATCTCGCAAACGGGGTGCGACTTCTGGAATTCCTCGACACTTCCATACAAGTATACCCTCGACCCCGTCAACACGGTGAAATCCACCGTACAGCAGCACGCGGGATTCGGCAACAATCCACCGGTGGCAATCGATCCGGTCGCTATATCGATGCATCGGATTTCAAACAATTCCGGCGTCTCCGTTCGCATCCGATGCAACGGTAATTCTCGTTTGCCCCAGGGGACTCTGTTTGATCTGACAGGAAGAGCGCTTCTTCGGGAACAGGTTTTAAAAGGCAGGCAGGGCGTCCTGATCGTGAAAACGGTATACTAATTCACCAGTCCCCACTCAACCGGATATCGGGACCCTGAACAGGAGCACGTATGAAACGTATAATCTCGACAGGCACTTTTTTCACCATAACCACCGTTATTTTTCAGGTTTTCGGTGCTCCGGACTTCTCCCTTGCCGGTTTTGCCGAAGGGGTCACCGGCGGCAGCGGCGGACGGACGGTACGGGCAGTAAACGCTTCGGAATTCACCTCCAATTGTAAAAGCTCCGAAAAACTTATCATCGAAATTGCCGGAAAAATCAGTAACGCCTCAACCAGTATCGCTTCCAATAAGACCATTATCGGAATCGGTACCGCCGGAGAACTCACCGGTACCACGCTCTCAATAACCAGCGGCACGAATATCATCATCCGTAACATCACCATCCATCATGCTGCACGGGAAAAGGATATTATTTCCGTTTCAGGAGGGAAACGCATATGGATTGACCACTGCGAAATATACAATGCCATCGGGGATCTCAACGGTGACGGTAACGTTGACACGAAAGGCGACATCGAAGGGGGAGATGTCGACTGGTACGACGGCCTTATCGACATGACCGGATCGAGCGCGGAGATCACCATCTCATGGAACAGAATCCACGACTCGTTCAAAGCAATGCTCGTGGGAAGCTCCGACAGCGACCTGAGCGACCGGAAGATCACCTTTCACCACAACTGGTTCTACAATCTGTGGGAACGGGTACCGAGTTACCGCAGCGGGACCGGCCATGTGTTCAATAATTACTACAACGACATCGACCACAGCGCCGTCAACTCCCGGATGAATGCGAAACTCCGGGTTGAAGGGAATGTCTTCGAAAAAGTAGGATCAGGTGAAATCGACTCGAAAACCGGCATTGAGTGGGGACCGATCGGCGCCTATTACAGCGGCACCAAAGGGTTGTGGGAGGTGAGCGACAACATCTTCACCGACTGTACCGGCAACCAGCCCACCACATCCACCTGTTCCTATACTCCGCCCTACGATTATGCGGATGTTCTTCACGATGCAGCGGAGGTCAAGGAGATCGTGACGGAGTGGTCGGGAGTGGGAAAATACAATTCAACGGGAATCATAACGCGAAACGGAATCCCTGCTTCCTTAGCTCTAAAAAATCCGGTATCAGCCGGTAATGCGTTTTATACAATCCGTGGTGAAAAGGTTGACATTCGATCCGGGATACGGGCACCCGCACGAACGGGAGTACTGATCAGAAGAAACGGTGGGACCTGCGGTTCAATTCTTAACGGTGTTCAATGATCTGAGGAACACCTGAATTCCGCATATCCGGGTCGGGGTCCGTTTTCCACCGGTAACCTACCTGCCGGTGATTTCCAGAACCTGACGAACCGTTTCCCCCCCAACCTGCCGGAAGTACAGTCCGGCGGATACCCGTTCCGCAATCCGGAATGATACTCCCGCCGATTTTCCATCGACTGTAAACATTCTGACCGTCTCATTCGAAGAGACGGGTGCAACAACCAGCGAAGAACCCCTTCCCCGCCCGGCAGCGACCTCTGTCGCTCCCCCGGTCTCGAAACAGCCGAGATCCGGTTTTAAATCGTTATAGTCAACACCATCAATAACCGCTCCGGCATCGATCAGGTTGCTGCTGTTTGTCAGATGCATGAACGAGATATCCGGCAGACTGCCGTCCTCTTTGCGCGGGCCGTATGCGGAAACAGGATCGATGCTGATAAAATTGGAAGTAGCCACCGAGAGGTTGTTGTTTGACTGCGACCCGCCCGAGAGCGCATTGGAGCCGCTTCCCGCCGCAACGCAGTTTTTTACGGTGAGTGTGCTTGAACCGCCGTCGATCGAATAGTTGGTACCGTTACTGAATCCGGAACAATTATATAGTGTCATTGCGCCACGGTTATTGTTCTGGTCGAACCCTTTTACCCTGTTCTGAAAGGCGAGACACCGGATAAGTGTAAAGTTATGCTTGAGTGTTTTATCGTCACTCCCCCCCATTTTGAAACCATTGCCGTTTCCCGTACTCGCACTGCCGTCTTTGCGATAGCCGTTTTTAAAACACCAGCAGTTTTCGAGCCGGGTGCTGACGTTATCAGCACCCCGCAGATAGCCGTCCCACCCATCATCCGAGTTGTTCCACGCACGACAGCCGATAAATGTATTGCCTGATCCGACATCCATCTTCGGAGCGAAACCGTCGGCATCCCCTTCGTCGGGATCGCGGTTGTTGTAGGAATCGCAGTTGATGATTTTATTGTTCGCGGCACCGCCTTTGAGCTAACAACCGGTATCACGGTTTTCCAGGAAGTCGCAGAAATCGACAACGTTGCTGTTCCCCCCCTGTATCAGAAAACCGTTGTCGCCGGCGCCCTTGATAATGATTCCTTTGATATACCAGTAGTTGCCGCTCAGCTTGAACCCCTGATTCCCACTTTCAACCGCCATCGAAGAAAAATCGAGCACCGGACGGTTACCGATCGATCCGATCAGATGAATCATTTTTTCGGCACTACCGCACTTTTCAAGTTTGATGATTGAAGGACAGGAATAGGTTCCTGAAGCAACGATGATCGAATCCCCGGCAGTAGCATTTCCGACCGCGGTAACAAGATCGGCGGTTGAAGACACCTTGTAATTGTTGGCATACAGAGGAAACAGGCCGGCTAAAAGGATTACAATCAATAAATTTTGTTTAGGTGAAGGTGTTTTCATGGTGCTCCTTTTTCCATGATAACGTTTCCTGAACAATAATGGTACATTCAAGATGCCACCTAAAATATAGTCCGGAAAGTGTACTTTTCCACGAAGAAGGCATAGTAGCATTAAAAGCACTCCAACCCCGATCACTCTTACCTGAAAAACTCCACTAACCAAGGTGAGCAACGGCTGTTTCGTCGTACTCAATATTTATCACTATTATTTACCATAGCCGGGTTAATATCAATTTTTTTACCATTTTTTGGTATTCTTGTTCTCAATCTGAGAACATAAATTGAAACTGCACGTTGTTTTCACCGGGAATATGCAGTACATTACCGGTATGGAACGAATCGAATTTTATACGGACTACCGGACCTATCTCAAAGACTACTACGCCGACCGGAAGAAGCAGCACACCTATTTTTCATACCGGTATTTCTGTCAGAAGGCGGGAATCAGATCACCGGCGCTTTACAAGGAGATTGTCGGCGGTCAGCGTAACCTCACCGGTCGCACCATGGAGGCATTCATCAGAGGAATGCGGCTGACCGAGAGTGATGCTGCCTATTTCAGAGCACTGGTTCACTTCAATCAGACGAATAATGAACAGGAAAAAGTCCAGGCACTCGAGCGTTTGAGAGGTTTGCGCCGTAAAGTCAGACAGAATATCGTTCCTCTTGATATGTACGAATATTTTTCGACCTGGTATTATCCCGTCATCCGGGAACTCGCCTGCCAATCGGACTGGAATAGTGATTATCTGCTACTCGCAAAAAAGTGCATTCCTCCGATCAAAAAATCGGAAGCCCGCAAGGCGGTAACATTTCTGCTCGATAAAGGTTTCCTGAAAATAGACACCCGGAAACATTATCGTCAGACGAATCCGGCACTTTCAACCGGAAGTGAAGTTTCTTCTCTGGCGATCCGGTCGTACAACGAACTGATGGCAAAGCGCGGTGTTGAGGCGATCAGGCAGTTTCCTCGTCAGCGTAGAACGGCCGGTTACCCGACCGCCCCGCCACAGATCCCGGCGTGCAGTATTCCCGCACCGGGCTCTTCGAACATGCTC
>JAFGHA010000197.1 GCA_016930275.1 Chitinispirillaceae bacterium | reverse complement strand
GAGTCGGTTGCACGCACCTGGACGATATGACTGCCGTTGGTGAGTGAACGGGTATCATACGTATGTGACGTAAGCGAGGAGGTTGACGTCCAGGTACCACCGTCAATGGAGAATTCTGAAGATGCATGAGTCGCTGATGCGATCACGGATACTGAAAAGTCGATGATCATATTTTCCGATACGACGGTATCAGCAGCGGGGCTCGTCAGTGTTACGTCGGGAGCGTTATCGGAATTAATTTTCAAAATGCCGGAAAAGCCGGTTTTGCCGGCATTGTCAGTTGCTCTTATTTGTACAGTGTGAGCACCGTCGGCCAGTGGTCCGGTGGCGATGATAACCGTTGATGATGTGGTGGTATTTGACCATGTACCGCCATCGACGGAGGCTTCCGTGGATGCAATCGTTGCGGGAGCCACCGGAGTTGCCGTGAAGCTGATGGTAACGGAATCCTGTACCGTGGTGTCGGCTGACGGCGAAGCTGTCGTTACCGAGGGCGTATTGACAACAACAAATGATGTTACTTCCGAATAGGCGGCGGCGCCGTTACTGTCGATAACACGGAGCCTGATCGTATGCGAGCCGTCGGGCAGGGTGGACGTATTCCAGGAATGTGTTGAGGAGGTGGTTGTTGATTCGTAGTCATTACCGTCGATAGCAATATCGGTTGCCGCAACAGTCGCTCCACCGTTTGCAGTAGCGGTAAACGCGATGCCTACGGTGCCGCCGATTTCCGTTCCCGGAGAAGGCGACGTGAGTGTTATTGCGGGTGGGCTGGAGGTTCCTGATCCGTTGGCGATATTCAGGTAGACGAGTCGCTGGGAGACGACACCATCATCGTCGCCGACCTCTATAACAATCGTATCAGGGCCGTTGGAAAGAGATGAAACATCAAAGGAGCCTGAATATTCGTTGGTTGATCCGATACGTGTGAGTTCATTTTTACTTTCGGGGGTGGATGCCCGATAGAAATAGGTGGAATCAATACCGTCGGCATTTTCATCCTGTGCATAAATGCGTATGTTCATGGTCCCCTCGACATTGGCGTTATCCACGGGAAAGATCACCTGTACATAGGGGGACCCGAGCTGCATGTCCGGCCAGCCGGTCGCGACGAAAACACTGCCGTTCTCGTCTATCTGTATGTTGTCGGCATTCGGTGAGTAGTCCCAGAAGTAATCGGTATTGTCATCTGCGTCGTGATAGCGGATCAGAAAACCGAATACACCGTTATCCGATACATCGAGATCGTTCCCGCCTCCATCCTGTATAATCTGGAATTCGTAATCGTAGTGATCGGAGTTCCAGGTTCCGAGTGCATTCTGGTTGGCGGTGGAAGCATCGGCTGCCCACGAATCCGATACCGCATTCCAGTAACGATCATCACCGGCACCGTAAGGGTTCTCGTCGGCAATCAGCGCATTTTCAATATTTCCGTCGAGAAGATAGTTGCGGTCGGAAGCCGGACCGGCATTATTCTGTTCCTGATAGATTTCGCAGAAGTCACCGGCATCATGATCATTGTCGGAAATTCTCATTCCAATATAAATGTCATTATTGGTGTTGTCTTCGACGGCATACATGGTGGCATGGATTATCGATCCGGTAAAATTGGTAAGTACGATATCACGCCGGAAGCATCCTCGCCACGCATCCTCCGTTATTGCTCCGTCAACCGAGGGAATGCCGTTGGCATTGTACGTCGGATAGAAGGTGATATACTTTCTTTCCACTCCGAGTCGCACATCAGTCCAGCCGGGGCTGGTTGCTGCATCGGTGGTGGAGCCGTTGGTCGCATGCCAGTAAAAGGTCATACCTCCACCATTTTCCGTATAAATATTAAAGTAGAGTCCGAGCTCCTGTGTCCCGGTGACATCGAGATAGGAGTGGGTGTCATCGGTTGACGGATTGCCATTAAGGGGTATGCGGAACTCGGCCTGCAGGAGTGCATTGCCGAAATTGTAGGCAAGCGCATCGAATTGATTGGGTGTCTGTGTGGTCCAGGATGTTCCGTTGAATGAGTATTCCGTCGGGTCCTGGCTGTTGGTGGTGATTTCGCAACGGTATTCTCCGTTGTTGATCCCGGCACCACCACCGTCAAGCATATCGTTATGATTACCACCCGAAGATCCCTGGTCGAAAAACAGACGTACGGTAGTGTTGTTGCCGAAGTTGTTGAAGTTGCTTGATACCCCCACATAGAGATAATCCGCATCGTTCATCAGGAACAGATTCAAATCGGTTGTTTCGGCGCCATCCGTCTGGATCGGAATTTTCCGTACTGCGGCATCACGCCACTCGTCATTGTCGTTCCCCTGTGTTCCCACGGTACCCTCCGCCGTGGTGGCATCGGTAAGACAGGCGTTAATCACCGGTGGATTTGTCGTATAGTAACTGTACAACTGGAGACGCTGCCCCGAATTTTCGGTTACATGCGCATGCACCTGAACAAGCAGGGCGAATACTGTCAGCAACAGCACCGGCCATGACGGGTTGATCTTTCTCATAAATGTTCCTTTGTTGAGTGTAGTGTGATCTATATATGGATATACGTTGTAGAGTTGTATCAGGTTACAAAAATCAAGTAAACACGTTTATTGTTATTTGAGCGGAAAAAATAGTCAAGAAAAAACGATAAAAAAAACTAATGTTAAGTAAAGTTGTGAACATGTTAAGAAGTTGATGTAAAGTAGAAAGAAATTATACCAAGCTTGTTGTTGTAAAGATTTTCTTGAAAGAATTATTGTAGGAAGGTTGCAGAAATTATATGGCAAAAATCACCGACTTATTAAAACACCACTTGATTACCATTGCACTTAATGAGGACGTCGTTGCTACAATACATCAGACAGCGTATCTCCGGTAATATTTCATTGCATTCGATTTTATTGAATGGTATAACATATTGTAACCTCACTTGTTATGTCGGTATTGTCATTGCCACCACCGGCATGTACGATCAGCCATGGAACGGTTTATATAATGATTGATGCATCTTCTCCTGCGGTGAATATTCCGGCACAGACGGATACTACGAAACAACGGGGCGTTTTCAGGGACCTTTTCAACCGGGAGGTGGAACTTGAATACGGGCCCGGCAGTTACGTTGATCCGGAGGTGGTCGTCGATGCACCCGGGAAAATCAGTATCGGAGCGAATACCATTATCCGAAAAGGGGTGGTACTGCGGACGGATGATGGTGAAATTCATATAGGTAATAATTGTGAAATCAACCATTACTCGGTGTTGCATGCAAATGGCGGTATCTATATCGGTGACTGGTGTGTTATCGCGCCACACTGCGCCTTTTATGCACACAATTACACTTTTGACCGGTTTGATACCCCCATAACAAAACAGTATGTCGGCGGTAAAGGTATTTACCTTATGGGTGATAACCTGATCGGAAGCCACAGCGTGGTGTGTGATAATGTTACCCTTGGCAAAGGTGCTGTAATCGGTGCCAATTCCACCGTGACCCGCTCGGTATCGTTTGCTGCGGTTGCCGCAGGCTCTCCTGCCCGTATTATCAGAACCCGTTACGGTGATCATTATGATTTTCAGGAGAGGGAACGGGCTACTGAACATGGAATGCCCGAGGACATAATGCGCTATGTGCAGGGCCGTGCGGAATTGTTGACTCGTTTCGTGAGTCCTGATGATTCCGTTCTGGACCTCGGGTGTGGGGAAGGAATGATGACCCGTAAAATAGCGGAAAAATGTAACAATATTACCGGTTGTGATTATTCATCAAGTGTAATGGAGGTTGCAGCAAAGAAATTTCCGCAGATTAAATTTATACAGGCGAATGTCACCAGTATCCCTTTTGAAAATGACCGGTTTTCCCGGGTAATTTTCACGGAAGTGGCGGAACATTTATTGCCGATTCAACTGAAAAAGGCGTTACAGGAAATTGTAAGAGTACTCCATCCTGACGGTGCTTTGCTGCTTACGACGCCGATAACCGGTTCCGCATGGAACACTTCATCCTATGCTCACATTTATGAGTATTCTCCTCAGCAGATCACGTCGTTACTGAAGGAACACTTTGATGTCGTCCAGATGGTCAATTCCACCTTCGGACTCTTTACGGCATCCGGTAAAAAATCAATCAACCCATGAAAGATCAATAGCATGAGTGGTACCGCCAAAAACGTTCTCCTTATTACCTCCGCCCCTCCGGTACAGACGCCGTTTTCCACCACCGAAAAAAGAGCGCCGATAGGTATCGGATTTCTCATTTCGGTGCTGCGGAATGCCGGACATACGGTGCACTTCATAGATAATTACCTGTCGGGAACCGATCTGCCCGATCTTGCGTTTCTGGAAAAGCACCGGATCGATTACGTCGGGATCTACGTCAATACCATCTGTTTCAGGCACTCCCTGGCGGTGATGCACCGTTTACGGTATTACCGGTGCGCCGGTAAATGGAACGGGAAAATTCTCGTCGGCGGACCGCATACCACGGTCGCCGCCGGGACGATCCCCGATTTTGTCGATTACGTGGTCCAGGGTGAAGGCGAGAAGGCCATTCTCGATATTGTGGAAGACAGGGTGACGGAACGAATTGTCCAGTATGAGCGCACGACCGATCTCGATACCCTTCCGATGCCGGCATGGGATGTCTTTACCGCGATGCCGTACAACTGGGAAAGCAGTTTTTTTGAGGGAACACCCGTATTCACCATGAACACCAGCAGAGGGTGCCCGTTCAGATGCACGTTCTGCAGTGTCTGTTCGATCTGGGGAAAGCAGTATACCGCCTTCAGCGCGGAGCGCGTGGTGGATGACATCGAATACCTGATGAAAACCTACAACGCGAAAGGAATTTACTTCAGGGAGGATAACTTCACGCTCAATAAAAAACGTCTCGAACGGTTCTGCTCGCTCATACGGGAGAGAAATATCACGATCCCCTGGGTGTGTGAAACACGGGTGAACACCCTCTCGCGGGACCTGGTCGCAATGATGGCGCAGAGCGGCGCGCGGGGATTCTATTTCGGCGTGGAGAGCGGCTCTCCGCGGATGCTCGAGTTCATGGAGAAGGATATCACCGTCGAGCAGATCCGCCAGGCGTTCGCGTGGTGCCATGAGTTCGGTATCAATACGGCAGCGAGCGTCGTTGTCGGTGTCCCCACCGAAGCTCCCGAAGATATCGATGCCACCCGGCAGCTTCTCGCCGAAATCCGGCCGACGGTCACCTGGTTCAATGTGTTCGTGGGAATCCCTACCAGTAAATTATACCGGTATGCGGTTGATAACAATCTGTACGAATTCATCGATGACCGCGGACTGGTCTACCTTAAAAACCACGACCGGCTGACCGATCAGTTTTACGGACGGCAGTGGGATGCCGGAGTACCGGTAAAGTTCGATACCAAACGCAAGATTGTCAATCCGCTGATCAGTGTAATCATGGCGGTGCATAATGAGGAGCGGCATCTTGACGCGGCCATCCGGAGTGTGCTTTCGCAGACCGAACCAAATTTCGAGTTTATCATTATCGACGACCATTCAACCGACGGTAGTACGGCGATCCTTGAAAAATGTGACGATCCGCGCATTACCGTGATTCACAACGATGAAAACATCGGATTGACCGTATCACTGATCAAAGGGCTGGAGTGCGCGAAAGGGGAATATATCGCCCGGATGGATGCGGACGACCAGTCGCTTCCGCACCGTTTCGAAACGCAACTGCGATTTCTGAAGAGCCATCCTGATCATGCGATGGTTGGAAGTTCCTATTATCGTATCGATGATGGGGGGAAGATTGTCGGAATCGTTCCCGTATTGACCGACAGCACCGCTCTGCGGGAAGGTTTGCAGCAGCAGAACTGGTTCTGTCACGGTTCCGCACTGATCAGAAGACATGTGCTTGAACAGGTGAACGGGTACAATCCGCTGTACCGGTATGCACAGGATTACGATCTATGGCTGCGTATCGCGGAACGGTACCACATGGCGAATATCGGGGAACCGCTTTATTCGTGGCGCGACCGGCCCGACTGCATCTCGCGTGAAAAAGCATCGGAACAAAATGCATTCGCGGAGCAGGCACGACAGGAAGCGAAAAAGAGAAGTGCAGAACGGGTAACGGTTCCGGGTGATGCTCCGCTGGTATCGATAATCGTGCCCACGTATAACCGTCCGCATCTGATCGGGACGACGCTGCAGAGTATTCTGGGACAATCGTATCCGAATATCGAGATTGTGGTGGTGAACGACTGCGGAACGCCGGTCGAGGATGTCGTTTACAGCATGAATAAAAGCAACAGAATCACCTATATACGGCATGCGAAAAACAGTGGTCTCGCGGCGGCGCGCAATACCGGCATCCGCGCTGCCCGCGGGAAGTATATAGGGTATCTCGACGACGATGATTTCTATTATCCCGATCATGTGCAGACGCTGATGGAATATATCATCAACAACAATGTGCAGGTCGCTTATGCCGATGCGGCTATGGCCCTCCAGCACCGTGTCAACGGGATCTGGGAAACGAAAGAACGGAAGCTGTTGTATTCATATGATTTCGATTACGATCTGATTTTCGTGAGGAACCTGTTCCCGGTGCTGTGTGTCATTCATGCAAAGGAATGTATCGACGCGGTCGGGGGATTCGATGAGACGTTCAAGACCCATGAGGACTGGGATCTGTGGGTGCGGATGTCGCGCAGGTATAAAATGCAGCACATAAAGAAAGTGACCGCCGAGTATTGTGTCAAGGTCGGCGCAGGTCAGCAGATGACTACCGATACGTCGAGCGATTTCAATGCAACCAGAAAACAGATTTACGAGCGGTATGCGGAACATATCGTTAACCGGCCTGATATTCAACGACTTCAGCAGAAGGAGATCATTGAAAGCGAGCCCGGAACGGTTGGAATGTATCAGCAATTGAATTTGTTTATCGGGAATGTGCGTGATCTGATTGAAAAGGGAGACTTCGCGGGAGGGCTTGCGTTGTTCGAGAAGCAGAGAAGTCAGTTTTCGGACAGTATCCCGGAGCTGCGGCGAATCGACGAACTTATGGCGAAGGTGAAGGAGAAGGTAGCGGTGTAAGTGATTCCTGCGGACCTCGATCGAAGGAATAAAGCAGCTGACCGAAGATTAAAACACCTCCACGACTTTGCATACGCCTTCGGAGCCGGTTCCCGCTTCGAGTACCTTTCCGGAGAAGCCTTTACACGGGAAGGAAATGAGCAGGTGTATTCTCCGCCAGTCACCGCACCCGTCGACGGGATGCCGACGTGACCTCTCCTGTCTGAGAGGCGCATGCCTTATCCAAGGCAAGATGTTCATTCCTCCTGGGAGGAAGATACCATGAACCTGACTCAGAACTATTGATTCCATTCCCGGAATCGAGTATTTCTTGAGCAGTGGTGTCCCGATTTCCCTGTTGAAGCAGTCGTTGTGAAGAAACTGATTGCAGAATCAGGGAGTAGTTTAATTGGGGACCGAATGGTACGATAAGGAATCAGTAGACAGAATTCAGAAGAATTCATTTAGTGGAAACGGGTTTTACTATTGCCTATTGTCTATCTCCTATTACCCAAAAAAGAGATCCATTCAAAGGTGAAACTATGTCGAAATTCAAACTGATAATTCCCGTCATCGTGGTCAGCATCAATTTGATCACCTGCAATCGCATTGCCGGTTGGGTGGCGCCGTTTGTCATTTCCGATGAACAGGAGGTCGAACTCGGTAATTCGTTCAAGGCGGAAATCGACAAGGATTCAATTTCTTATCCCCATTTTCACGGGGATGCGCGCGTGAGCAAGTTCGTCGATTCTCTCGGGCAGAAGATTGCCGACCGGCAGTCCGACCGGGAGTCGCTTGAGTTCACGTTTACGGTGTTGGAGGACACCTCGATCAATGCCTTCGCCATTCCGGGAGGACACGTATATGTCAATACCGGACTGTTGAAAAATGCCGACAACCTCGCCGAAGTGGCGGGAGTGATCGCCCATGAAGTAGGGCACATCACCCAGTATCATGGCCGGGATCTGTTTCTGGAGCAGGCCGCTTTCGGTTATGCGAGTTCGATTCTTTTCGGCGACAGCGCTTCGATCGCTTCGGCATTGGCGGCGCTGGTCGGTAACATGACGTTTCTGAAATATTCCCGCGACAATGAATTCGAAGCGGACAGTTGTGCGGTGGCCTACAGCACGCTTGCCGGAGTGAACCCGATCGGCATGCGGAATTTTCTCCAGAAACTGAAGGATCGTTACGGGAATGAACCGAAGATATTCGAACCTTTCTCGACGCATCCGCCGTTGAGTGACCGAATCGATCGGGTGGAGAAGGTTATCGAAAAGGTGCCCGGCGCTTCGATGGAGAGTGATACACTGCTGTATACCGATGAATTCGAGGCAATACGGTCGCTGTTGTAACACTCCAGCAACGGGCGGCCGCGTCCGCCGCCCGATTTGCGCAACACCGGTCAGGTATCCACTTCCCCTGAAAACATCCGTGCCTCATTATGCCGGACAATATCACCTTCAATCATGTAAATCACATCCTCGGCAATATTGGTGGCGTGATCCGCGATCCGCTCAAGATGCCGTGATACCGACATGATCAGCAGAAACTCATCCACTCGTTCCGTATTCGCCACGATTCCGTCGCGTACAATCCCGATCATGTCGCGGTAGAGATCGTCTACCTCTCCATCGGCTTTGCAGACACTCTTTGCAAGCGCTATATCCATTTTAAACAGCGAATCAAGACTCTGCCTGAGCATGGTGACTGCTTTTTCGCACATAAGCGGAAGTTTGGAAGTAAAGGTAAACGAAGGAGTCACCGCAAGGGCGATTGCGCGTTCAGCGATGTTGCCTGCGAGATCCCCGATCCGTTCAAGGTCATTATTGATTTTAAGGACTGCGATAATAAACCGCAGATCGATTGCCACCGGTTGATGCAGAGCGAGCAGTTTGAGGCACTCTTCTTCCACTTCGACCTCAAGCAGGTCGACATTACGGTCAAATTCGATTATCCGCCGCGCTCCGGGGGCATCCTTTTTCTCAACCGAACGGACGGCGGAAGTGAGCTGTTCCTCGACAATCGATGCGAGCGAGAGCAGTTGTTTCTGCAGTGCATCAAGTTCACGTTGCAAATGTTTCGCCATGGGGTACCTCGTTAGCGTGTTCTCAGCCAAAACGGCCGGTGATGTAATCTTCGGTTTTTTTCTTTTTCGGCATGGTGAATATCTGTTTGGTGTCACCATGTTCCACCAGTTCGCCTTCGTAAAAGAATGCGGTGTAATCGGAAACCCGGGCTGCCTGCTGCATGTTGTGGGTTACAATGATGATGGTGAAATCGTTTTTAAGATCGCCAATCAGATCTTCGATACGCGCCGTGGAACGGGGATCGAGTGCGGAAGCGGGTTCGTCCATCAGGAGAATCTCGGGGCCCACGGCAAGGGCACGGGCAATGCAGAGGCGCTGCTGTTGTCCACCGGAGAGTCCGAGCGCATTGTCGTTAAGGCGGTCCTTCACCTCGTCCCAGAGGCCTGCCTGTACCAGACTTTTTTCGACGATGCCGTAGAGTTCCGTTTTGTTTCTGAGACCATGGATGCGGGGTCCGAAGGCGACATTCTCGAAAACGGATTTGGGAAACGGATTCGATTTCTGGAACACCATTCCCACCCGCTTGCGAAGATGAACCACATCGATATCGCTCCCGTAGATGTTGCGATCGTCGATACTGATCGTCCCTTCGATCCGGGTGCGGTCGATTGTATCGTTCATCCGGTTGAGGGTGCGGAGAAAGGTTGATTTGCCGCACCCCGACGGTCCGATGAATGCAGTTACTTTTTTTGACGGCATCGAGAGGTTGATGTTAAAGAGCGCCTGCACATTACCGTAAAAGAAATTCAGGCTCTCCACCTGTATCTTGATTGTTTGCTTGGATTGTTGATTCATTATTCCACCACTTCCTTGCTGTTGTCGCGTTGCAGGGGGATTGTAATGATGAAGGTACTGCCGCTTCCGGGGGCGCTCCGGACGGAAACACTCCCGCCGTGGACCATGGCGATGTGTTTGACAATCGAGAGGCCGAGACCGGTGCCGCCGAGTTTCCGGCTGCGCGCCTTGTCGACCCGGTAAAACCGCTCGAATATCCGTTCGTGATATTTGGCGGCAATGCCGGGTCCGTGATCGGTCACCTGAAAGGTCAGTTCATTCGACTGGTGATCAGCGGAGACCGCAAGCTGCACCGTTGCATTGTCGGGAGAGTAATTGATCGCATTGTCGCAGAGATTGATCAGCGCCTCTTCAATCAGTGCCGGTTCCAGCGAGGCGCGAAGATCGTCCGGGCACTGTCGTTCGATCACGATCTTTTTTGCTTCCGCTTTTGCGCTGCAAGTCTGTTGCACATTGTCTAGAATGTCGGCGATGGAGGTTACAACAAAATCGGGGGTGTGCGACTGCGCTTCCTCTTCGATACGCGAGAGCGCAAGCAGATCCTCCACAATGGTCGACAGACGGTCAACCTGACGGGCAATAATATGAAGAAACCGTCTGGACTCCTCTTTGTCTTCAAGTGCACCGGAAAGCAGCGTTTCGACGAAGCCTTTTACCGAGGTGAGCGGTGTGCGCAGCTCATGGGAAACGTTGGCGACAAAATCGCTGCGCATAGTTTCGAGCCGCTTGAGACGCGTCACATCGTTGATGACCACCAGTACACCGATGGTTTTTCCCTCGCCGTCGCAGAGCGCGTTGCCGTGCAGCTGGAGCAGTCGTTCAGTCGTATCGGCGTCGCTTTCGTCGCCCACGACGATCGTCTCTCCGGAACGTTCCCTGCCGCTATCGCTGATATCGGATATGTAGTCGTTTATTTTTGTGTAACGGAGCACCTCGCCGATCCAGGTGCCGATTCCCGGCACCTCCTTAAGACCGAAGAGCTGGACGGCAGCATTATTGATTGCAATGATCCGGTGCTCGGTGTCGACGGCAATAACCCCTTCGGCCATGCTGGAGAGCACCGAGCTGAGGCGGTTACGCTGCTCGGTAATACCATTTATTGAAGTGCGCAGGTGCATTGCCATCTCGTTGAGCACCGCTGACAACTGGTCGATCTCTTCGCACCCCGCCGGAGGGAGTTTGGTCGAAAAATCTCCGGATGAAAACCGTTGAGCCCCGATTTTTATAATGTTTATCGGCTGACTGATACTCCGGGAAACAACATAACTTACCAGTGCGGCAATCAGCAGGAGCATAAACAGGCCCAATGCGATATGCCGGTACATGCGGGTCAGTTCACGCTGAATGAATGCGGTTGACAGCGAAGTCCGTATAATGCCTGAACGGGTACCATTGTGGTAAATGGGGACCGCCACGTAGATCATCGTTTGGCCCAGCGTATGGCTGAACCGCTCGGAGATGCCGGTTTTTCCCGAAAACGCAGCAATGATCTCCATGCGGTTGCGGTGGTTTTCCATTGAGGCGGGATCGCGTTCCGAGTCGCCCAGTACGGTGCCGTCAAGCGCGATTACCGTAAAGCGGGTAGGAACTCCCTTTGCCAGAACTTTACAGAGAGAATCAATCACCTGACGATCGCTGTTGCCGATATACCCTTCCATGTGCGAACCGATCTGATGGGCCTGCTCGGTAAGTCCGTCAACGGTATTGTCGAGAAAGAAATCGCGAAACGAAACGGTCGTATACCATGCAAGCATTGCCGCCGGGACAAGCATGGTGAGTATGAAAATAATGTATAATTGCCAGACAAGTTTTCTGGGCCGCACGTTATTCTCCCTTGAACCGGTATCCCGCGCCGCGTACGGTTTCAATATAATCACCGGCACTACCCAGTTTCTTCCGCAATCCGACAATCAGGACATCCACCGACCGGTCGGTAACAGGGTAGTTGTTGCCGCGTACCCCTTCAACAATCTGATATCGGGTATAGACCCAGCCCGGTCTTTGGGCCAGAAAATGAAGCACCATGAATTCAAGGTTGGTAAGTACAACCGCTTTATCGCCCACCATGACTTCACGTTTTCCGGGATGTATCGAGAGCACACCGAATACCAGTGGTTCGGCGCCAATGAGTTTTGAGGAAATCCTGCGGCGCAGCACCGATCTGATCCTGGCCACAACCACCTTGGGGCTGAAGGGTTTGACGATATAGTCGTCGGCGCCCAGCTCCAGACCGGTGACGATATCACTTTCTTCGCCTTTGGCGGTAAGCATGATCACCGGTATCGAACGATGGGTATCGCTGCTTTTAAGCTCACGGCAGACGTCGAGGCCGTCGATACCCGGAAGCATCAGATCGAGCAGTACCAGATCGAATGGTTCGTAATTCAACCGTTCCAGGGCTGATTCGCCACTTGCTACCGAAACGGGCCGGAAACCGTCTTTGACAAGATTGTATCTGATCAGTTCGGCGATATCGTCATCATCTTCAATGATCAGTATTTTTTCATGACTCATGGAACTACTCCTCCCGGAACATGGCAGTTAGAGGTGTCATACGCGCATTCTCTTTCGCAACTGGTACCGCAGCAGAATTGCTGAAAGGTTGAGGAGAAATGTCAGCAGCAGCAGCACAAGGGTGGTGGCATACTGAATACCCATCGTTTGTTCAACGTTGGTAGACTGGGTTGCCATGACGTACACATGATACCCCAGTTGCATGAACTGGTCGGAGAGCCGGTGCGGTATATAGGGAAGAAAATAGGCGGCTCCGGTAAAGAGAATCGGTGCAACCTCGCCCGCACCGCGACTTACCGCAAGAATTCCACCGGTCAGTATACCGGTAATTGAGTTCGGCAGAACGATCCGGGTTATCGTCTCCCATTTGGTGGCACCCAGTGCGAGACTTGCTTCACGCAGTTCACGCGGAACAGAGGCGATCGCCTCTTCTACAACGACAATGACAATCGGCAGCGTGAGGAGCGCCATGGTAAGACCTGCCCAGAGCAAAGACGGCTGACTCCAGACCAGCTCTCCCGGCGGGGAGAATGCCCGGTCCATGTTCCTTCCGACAAACTGTATAAAGAACCCGAGCCCGAAGAGTCCGAAAACAATGGAGGGAATGCCGGCAAGGGTATTGACGGCGAACCTGATGGTTTTTGCGATGAACGAACTTCGCTTGACATATTCGGAGAGAAAGATCGCGGTGACGGTACCTACCGGAACACCAACAAGCGACATGATGAATACCAGCATGAAGGTCCCGATGATTGCCGGAAAAATGCCGCCTTCGGTCATGCCGTTTTCGGGAGCGCTGAAAATGAATTCCCAGCTCAAGGTGCTCCAGCCGCCATGGAGGATGGTTATGCAGATGAATATGATAACGGCGATAATAAGAAATGCACTGCCGGAGGTAAGGAAGATGAACCCTTTTCCCGCCGCTTCTCTACCGAGTTTCATGCCCCCCCCTTGAATCGTTTCATCATGCGTTGTTTGAGAAAAAATTCGGCGATTGCATTAAGTGAGAAGGAGAAAATGAAAAGGCAGACCCCGATGAAGAACAGGATGTTATAATGTGCGTCACCGAAAACGACCTCGGCCATTTCAGCACCGATTGCCGCAGACATTGTCCGAACCGAATCGAAAATGCTCAGCGTTGAGAGGGCCGAGTTTCCGGTAGCCATGAGTATGATCATCGTCTCGCCGAATGCCCGGCCGAGTCCCAGAAGGAAAGCTGCAAAGACGCCCTGTGTAGCGGCTGGAAGGAGAACATACAGCGATGTTTCCCATCGGGTCGCTCCCAGTGCGAGGCTGGCTTCGGTCATGGTGCGCGGCAGGGAGTTGAGGGTCTCCTCAACAACGGTGTAAATAATCGGAATAACCGCGAGCGAGAGCGCGACGCCTCCGGTAAATGCGTTAAGACGGTATTTGAGCCCCAGGGTTTGCTGAAAGAACGAGGCGAGAATCATGAGTGCGAAAAAACCGATCACCACCGAGGGAAACCCGGCAAGTATTTCGATTGCAGGTTTCATGATCTCCTTGAGTTTGGGCGGCGCGAGGGTGGCGGTGTAAATCGCCGCGAGTACGGCTATCGGGAAGGCGATAACCATTGCCACTGCGGTAACCTTGAAACTGCCGATAAAGAGCGGCCACAGACCGTAACGGGGGTGGTTGGATACCGGAACCCACTCCGACGAGAACAGGGCTTTGAGCGAAACCATGCCGTTGTCGTCCAGTGCCTGCCCGAGCACCAGCGGGATTGACTCCTTGAACACAAAGAAAAGAATGAGAAAGATGAATATGAACGAGGTGAAGGCAATCGCTCCGATGCATTTCTCGGCAATGAATTCGCCAAGTCTGAAATTTACTTTGTTGAATGCTCGCATGATGATATCGTCCCTGCCGCACCGTTCGGATGATGCACCCGGTATCCGTAACGATGCCGGGTGCCTTGTATTGATGAAACGGTCAGGTTATTTCACCGGGAAATAACCGACTTCCGTTACCAGTTTCTGTCCTTCGGGGCTGAGAATCCAGTCGATGTAGTCCTTCTTTTCATTAGTGAGTTTCGCACGTGAATACATGTACAGATACCGTGCAATCGGATATTTCCCTGTTTTTACCGTCTCTTCGGTCGGAACACAAGCCGTGGAAGCGTCGTCTTTTTTAACTTTGACGACTTTGATGCCCTCTGCGTACGCGGCACCACCGTACCCGATACCGTTTTTGTCTTTCACCACTGCATTGACTACCGCCGCAGTTCCGGGAAGGCTCTGCATCATGGGGCTGTAATCCTTGCCGTCGAGAACGTTGTCCCTGAAATACACAAAGGTGCCGGAGCTGTTTTCCCGTCCGTAGAGTACGATTGGAGCATCATTTCCGCCAATGTCTTTCCAGTTGGTTACTTCGGCAAGATAGATTGCCTTGAGTTGCGCGAGGGAAAGTTCTTCAATGCCGTTTTCCGCGTTGACATAGATGGTAATACCGTCTTTGGCTACCTTGATTTCATTGCCGGGGGTGTTGTACTTTTTCTGTAACTTTTCCACTTCGCTTTTTTTCATGGCGCGTGACGCATTGGCGAAATCGGTGGTACCGTTGATAAGTGCGGAAATTCCCGTACCCGAGCCGCCGCCGGTCACCTGAATGACCACATCGGGATGTGCCGCCATGTACTTTTCCGCCCAGCGCTGTGCGAGGATCACCAGCGTGTCTGACCCTTTGATGGTGATGGTTTTTTTTGACCCTGCGACCAGCATGGTCAGGCCGAATACGGCGACTGCCGCAACGAACACGGTTCTCAGAAAACGGTTTTTCATACTGACTCCTTCTAATGAGGTGGTATGGTGGTTGTGTCGATTACTATTCATTGTAAATTGTCTGTCTGCTGAAGCGTTGTTTTTCCCTTGTCTCCAGTTGGTTTTTCACTGCTGTTTCCATCTGGTTTCTGCACGGTACGCCTTCTATTCAATTATAAACATACCTTCCTATTGTTTTAAAATTGTTATGAATCGGTTAGTTTTGTCTTAAGGGCATGTTTGTTACAAAAATATCGTAACTCACTGTGAGCAGCGTGTTTCAGGTCGATTAGAATTCGGTGAGAAAATAAGGACGGGGTACCTTCCAAAACAGATTCGTACCTGTTTAGCAGCAGTGTAAATGTAAATATTGAAACAGGTATTTGGCAAATGAACGAGGTAGTGGTTTCACCAACCAGGTACACATTACTGACTGGCTAAAATTACTACTGAATCAGGAAGCTAATGACAGGGTTTCGGGGGTGATTCTGTTGGTGAAACCGTGAGAGCCGCTCCGGTTTCCACATCTGCATGATTTCGGTTGATGAACGTGTTTTTTACCTGAAAAAAGGCTTAAAAAATCACTAAACAGTGCCGCAACGCCTGAGCGTTTCTGGCAGTCACATTTCAGTTCCATGCTCTTACCAGCAAGTTCATTAAGTTGTGCTACGCCCGCATCCTTAAACGACCTGCGTAATGCAAGAAGACTCTCTATTTTATCAATTGTTGCTCCATTCTCCGGGTCGAATTCAAAATATGCGGTTTCATTCCCGGTTACATCATCTTCCAGTATGAGATATGCCATTGATGACCTCCTTTTTATACATTTTAATGATACCAGATCATTGTTAATGGCAAATTCGGATACTATTAGATTATAGTTAGGCTGATAACGACATGAAATAAAACAAGATATGCGATCTAAAAGGTGGCGGATCATAATGGTTTTGGAAAATGAAATGATCCCCACTGGAATGACCATGTCGAATCAGGAAAAGATACCTGAACAGACCCGGATCGTTTTGCGGCTGTTGCAAGGGTGTATTACCTGTTTCTAGTGAGATACTTACTGGGATGAAATACGCACCGGTTACTTTTTTCAATAAAATCAATTAACCATGAGGAGAGGTATGCAACCAGCACACTATAATCAGCTTGAAGTATCTCTGTATCAACTTGAAGCAATGGCAGACCTTGTTGAGAAGGCGGTAGCTGGTGTTATGAGCGCGTTTGCCACACTGGATACCGTTGAGGCCTCTATTATAATGGAAAATGATAAATCTATCAATTCATTTGAAATTGATATTGATAACTCCACCTACAATGTGTTTGCCGTCTCCACTGAGAATATCCCGTCGGGGCTGTTGCGGAAGATTCTTTCAATCCAGAAAATCAATCCGATTCTCGAGCGGATTGGTGACCATGCAACCAATATTGCCGAGGCGATTGTGCGGCTTGGTCAGGAGCACTATAGCGGGGGTGACTATGCAATTGCCGAGATGGGAGCAGCTTGTGTGGAACTACTGCACGATGCTGTTCACGGATTTTTTGCCGGTGATCAGCTACTTGCCGGCGAAGTTCTTGAACGTGATGCGGGAATCGACAGGATGTATGATGCAATTACTGCAGCGATAAAAGAAACAATGTTTGTAACTGCAGCTGAACTCCCATTTGAGGCAGGGTTTGCGTTGTTCGGAATTGCAAAAAATCTGGAGCGGATTGCCGACCTTTCAATGAATATAGCGGAAGAGACACTCTATGTGGTTGAAGGTGCAATTGTGAAACATCGTCAATCTGTCGGGACTCCATTGGAAAATGGCACCGGTTGATCGCAGTGTTTTCAAATGATACCTGTACCGTTACGGCATAAAAGATCGTTGAGCGAGGTTGAAACCATCCGTGCACGCCAATTTCCTGACTTCGAATCCACTGCTCAATGTCCGGAAATGAAAGCGGTAAGACGGACACTATTTACAGATATAGTAACCCTAATTCAATCTTCATCTCTTGGTTGCAAATAATTCTTCCCGAGTAACAAACTGCTAACCTTACGCAAAAAATCCCCCAACATTCTGCTTGTAATTTAAAGCATGTTCAGTTCTCGTTATTCTGGAATTAGAAAGTACCCTGTAACGGCCATATGTCTGGAAATTTTACGTCTGTAATGATTTGCATGTCTATTGTCTCATCAATCGGTGTTTTACCCACCAGTGCGGTGAGCTCATCTACGGAAAAAATTGCTGGTACGGTGATCGATAGCCGGTCAGGGGTACCGATTTCGGGGGCGGTTGTGGTTATTCCTGACTGTGCCTGTACGACGTTCACCTCCCCCCTGGGGAATTTTGTTACCTCCGGATACTGCACCGACCCGGGTGTTTTACTTGTCACTGCCGGCGGATACAGCGGAGTATCGGTAGCCAGGGGGAAAAATAAGGGAACTGCAGGGTTCGGGGATACTATAAGATTGTCAAGAGACTTCGCAGATTTATCCGGAAAACGGAGGAGGAAAGCAGACACGCTTCAGATTTCCGGTGTCATTATTGATTCGCTCTCCCGAAAAAAACTTCCCGGGATTGCGGTGTATTCTGAAAATGGTGCGCAAACGTTCTCCCGGATGGATGGCATATTTACGCTTAATAATATTCCCGACAGGAGGGTACGGGTAACTGCTGAAGGAACCGGTTACCGGAAGAAAGAGCTCCGATTGGGGGACCCTGAACAGGCAGACACCGTGATGATCGCTCTCGTACCCGACGCTCAACATAGTGCTGATGACAACAAAAAAATCGGTATCACTATTTTCGGCAGGATCAGTGATTCGGTAACTGAGGGAGCGGTCGCCGGTGCAGTGGTTCATTTTTCGGACAATACAAGGGCGTTTACCGATATGAACGGGAGGTACCGGATTGAAAAGGTTGGTTCAGGTGTCGGCTCGTTCCTTGTGGCACAGGAGGGGTATGATACACTCCGGAAAGAAGTGACGCTTTCCGGTACCGATTCACTGCTGCAACTCGATATGGTACTGACGCCTGTTTCCGTAAATAACACTGCCGGATCGGTAGCCGGACGGGTAGTTGCCGCAAGCGGGGCGCGTCCGGTTCCCGGTGCAACGGTGGCAATCGAACAGACCGGGCAGCAGACCAACACCGATTCCATCGGGTATTTCAGGCTTGCACCGGAGAATGCCGCTCCTTTAACCATAATCGTTTCCGGACCCGGGTTCGCTCCCGAAGTGGTTACCGGCGTCGTGTGCGATACATTCCTTGCTGTTCATCTGGTTGCCGACACCTCATCGGAAGCACGAGTCCGGGCCGAGACCCTGCGGTCCCGATTATCAAAAACAGTGGCAACAACGGAACCGGTATCATTCCTGGTGGTCGAAAAAGAGGGAGGATTTCCTGTCGCAACAGCAGCGATACGGCTGGATGGAAAAGCACTCTCCGGAATCACCGGCAGCGACGGGGTACTGTCAAGTGAGGTCGTGGAGCCCGGTCTCAGGGAGGTTACGGTAATTGCCAAAGGGTACGATACCCTGAAGCATGCTCGGATCCCTGTCGGTACCGAAGGGCACAAAAATGTTACGCTGCATCTGGTTCCCTCTTCCACCTTCACTATCGGACGGAATGCGCGGCTGTACGGTGTGGTGAAACTGGAAACCGGCGAACGTCTCGGCGGGGTCCGGGTGGTGCTGCAGGGAACAAAAAAAGAGACGATCACCAATCTTGACGGCAGGTATCACTTTACAGGGTTGCGCCCTGATGTGTATCACCTGTCGATCGATTATCAGGGGTATACATTGAAGAAACAGCCTGAGATCACCCTTTCCGCCGGAACCACTGCCGGGCTTGATCTCGTTGCGGTTCGGGATACCACTGCCGAAATGCAGCGCATGTATGTGGGAGGCACCGTTGCCACCAATACCGATGCGGGACTTTTACGGGAGCGTCAGCTGAATACCGATATCAGCGACGCCATCGGCAGTGACCTTATGTCGAAGGCGGGGGCATCGAACGCGGCTGATGCGGTAAAAAAGGTCACCGGGGTGACGATTATTGACGGCAAATATGTTTATATCCGCGGTATGGGAGAACGGTATGTCGGAGTTACGCTCAATGATCAGTCGATACCGAGTCCCGATCCCGACAAACGGTCGTTTCCGCTGGATCTGTTTCCCACCGGACTCCTTGAAAACATCGTTACCGAAAAGACGTTTTCAGCCGATAAGTCCGGGAACTTTGCCGGTGGTAATGTCAATATCGCCACCCGTTCCATTCCGGAAAAACCGCATTTTTCTCTCTCGATCGGCAGTGGCGCCAATACGAATGTAACCGGCAGGCAGATCCTCTCCTACGAGGGGGGGAAGCTTGACTGGCTCGGCATTGATGATGGCACCCGTGCGGAACCTGAAATCGTTCGTGACAAATTGCTGCCAACCTATTCGACCGCCAACCAGGATTCCACGGTTGCCGATTCGCTCGATCAGTATTCCAAGGCCTTCAACAACCGGTTTTATCTGAAAAATGTAAGGGGCTTGCCCGACGCGAGCGGAAAACTGTCGATGGGAAACCGGTTCGAGCTGGACGATGGCTCCGTTGGCGGACTGCTGAGTTTCACCTATTCAAAAAAAACCGGCTATTACCGGGACGGACAGAACAATCGCTACGAGGCGACAGGAAACAGTGCACAGTCGCAACTTCTTATCCCCGTGGAACAATACCGCTCCGATGAGCGCGCGGTGAGTGAAGTGCTGTGGGGTGGGCTTGCCACGGTCGGGGGCCGGTTTTCGGGCGATAATCACCGTATCAGTCTCAACGCTCTCTACGTTCATAATGGTGAGGACGAAACCAGATATCTTATCGGAAAAGTGAAGAACCTTGATTTTGACATGGAAACCAGGTTGCTGAAATTTTCCGAGCGTGACCTGTTCGACCTGCAGGCGGACGGAACGCACCTGCTGAGCGAAACGGCGCTGCCGTTTCTGCCGGAACTGCGCTGGAGTGCTTCATGGGCCACTACCTCCCAGAACCAGCCGGATACCAGGATATTTCTGGTTGAGCATGCGAAAAACGAGGATTCATCGACCGCTTACCGTTTTCCCGGTACGTATCCCCTTCCGAGCAGGTATTACCGGACCCTCGGTGAACAGGGTGTTCAGATGACCGGCGATGTCATTGCGCATCTGGATAACGAGGAGAACGGGGAACGGTTTATCAAGCTTGGAATGGCGCTCAATAACCGGAACCGAACGTACATCGAGAACTATTACGTTTTTAGTAATATCAGCGAGGAATCATCACTCTCCCGTTTCGACGGAGATGTTGCCGCCTATTACGACAGCAATAATAGGGGACTCATCGGACAGGATGTAAAGGTCCGCTATGACCGGCCGACCCGCCGTTGGGATACTTCTTTTGTGAATACCTGGGGCGTGGTGGTGGATGACGTGAATTTCAATTCCGATTATCAATCACGGCTGAAGACACTGCCGGCCTGGTACGGATTGGTATCCTGGCGTTTTTCGGATTTTTTCAAGCTCAGCGGCGGTGTGCGTTATGAACATACGCTGCAGGATCTGGTAATGGCTGATACGAGTCTCATGCGCGACGATATCGACTGGCTACCGTCGGTTAACATCATCGTTTCTCCGGTCGAAAAAATGGACATACGGTTAGTGGCAGGGAGAACGCTCGCACGCCCGATAGCACGTGAAATCGCACCGATCGGCACTTTTGATGCCGCGAACAATACCAATTTCGTGGGAAATCCCGATCTGGTCCGGACGCAGATAGACAATTACGATCTGCGCTGGGAATGGATGCAGGGCGTTTCCGGGATGCTGGCCGCTTCGGCATTTGTAAAATATATGCGCCATCCCATCGAACTGGTCATCATCAACGACAATGGAACGTATCAGTACAACAATGTTGATGAAGGCATACTGTTCGGCTGCGAGCTTGAGGGACGACTGGGGCTCGAACAGCTCATTGCGGTTCTGAAGGGACTGCAGGTTTCCCTCAATGCGGCGTTCATTTACTCCGCTGTTGACCTCGGGGAAACGGAACTTGCCGACAAACGGCAATGGGATCCGGATATCGAACCGACCCGCCCGCTGCAGGGTCAGTCACCCTATGTCATCAACTGCAATCTGATGTACGACAACGAAACCTGGGGGTTGGCGGGTGGACTCTTCTTCAACGTGTTCGGCCCTCGACTGTCCGCCGTCAGTAAAAAGGCGGCACCTGATGTGTATGAACAACCGGCGTGGCTGCTTGACGGCGGAATCGAAAAAAAATTCGGGGAACGGTGGAGTGTCAAGCTGCAGTGTAAAAACATCCTTGATCCGAAGATCAAAAAGACCTATACCTACAAAGGAAAGGAGTATTTCTATTCACTCAACAGGAAAGGCAGATCATTTTCATTTTCAGCAGGTTACTCACTTTGAAACCGTGATGGGTGCGGTAGTTCCGCCTATCGTGAGCCGGATGAGACCCATCCGTCACGCCATGTTACAGAATATAAAGATAAGGGCTATTCGTTTTATTTTCACTACATTTCAAGGAGGTCCCATGCGTTTTACAGCATTGGCAATGATTATGGGTGCGCTGGCCATCAGCGGCTCCGCGCAGGAAAAAACACTTACCGATGAAAGCATCGAAGCGGGCGAAACGGTTACGCTTTCAAAGGATACGACCTATATTCTCGACGGGAAAGTATTCGTGGAAGAGGGTGCCGTTCTGAACATCCAGGCCGGAACGGTAATAAAGGGGGAGGAAGGGTCCGGTGACGACGCGTCTGCGCTGATTATCTGTCGTGGTGCCCGGATTTATGCCAAAGGTACAAAGTACAATCCGATCATTTTTACCGCGAAATCGGATGAGATGGGCAATCTTTCCAATACGGACAAGGGCCTCTGGGGCGGTGTCGTGATTCTGGGTAATGCCGTCACGAACGAAGGTGAAGACGAAATAGAAGGAATCGCCGCCGGTGATGAACGTACCCTTTTCGGTGGTGACGACGATGACGACACCAGTGGCGTACTGCAGTATGTTTCAATACGGCACAGCGGTATCACGATCGCTCCCGACAACGAACTCAACGGTCTTTCCATGGCGGCAGTCGGCAGGGGAACGGTTGTTGACCATGTGGAGTTCTACTGCAGTTCCGACGACGGCGTCGAATCATGGGGCGGTTGCTGGAACGGCAGTCATCTTGTTGCGTCATTCTGCGATGACGATGCATTCGATATCGATCAGGGGTACCGGGGAACCCTGCAGTTCCTTTTCGCGATCCAGGATTCGATTGCCGAAGGTATGAGCGCGAATTTTGCCGGCGAGTGGGACGGCGACGACACGAAAGGCGCCGAACCCTATGCCTTGTGGAACGTTTACAATGCTACGTTTATCGGTGGCGGTTCAACGGCCAACTCCAATAACGCAGGTATCATTCTTCGTGCGAACGGTGCTGCCAAAGTGTACAACAGCATATTCACCAGTTTCAAGAAGAACCGCGGCCTGGTGATCGAGGATCTCCAGGATGAGGATGCTCAGGACAGTCGCAAGCGGTTTGAGGACGGTGATATCGTCTTCGGCAACAACATCTTCTGGGATGTCGGTGGTGCGGAATCTCTTGATTCCATCATGCGATGGTATTACAAGGATGAAGAAGGCAGCAGTCAATATCCTGCAGCCGAAGAACTTCTGGAAAAAATGGAAGAGTGGGACAACACGTATGAAAATCCGGAACTGACGAAAATCGCCTACGGCATGGCCGCCCTCGATCCGACACTTTCGGATGACAGCCCGGCAATGGATAACCTCGCAGCGTATCCCGAAGACAATGATTTCGTCAAAGAGGTGTCATACAAGGGCGCTTTCGAAAATGATAACTGGATGGCGTACTGGACGGCACTCTGGGATGAAGGCATTCTTGCCGATGTCGAGACCGAAAAACCTGAGGTGGTCCTCCGTGACAGTGATATCGAAGCGGATGGCGAGCTGACTCTTGAAAAAGACAACGTCTACATCCTTTCGGAAAAAGTGTTTGTTGAAGAGGGAGCAGTGCTCACCATCGAAGCCGGAACCGTTATCAAGGGGGTCGAGGAAAAGGGTGAGAACTCGGCTGCGCTCATCATCTGTCGTGGTGCGAAAATCATTGCCGAAGGTACTCAGGATGAGCCGATCATTTTCACCGCCTATTCGGATGATCTTGACGACCCGGAGGATCTGACGAATATGGACAAGGGGCTCTGGGGTGGTGTGGTGCTCCTCGGTAATGCGGTTACCAACGAGGAAGAGGATGAAGTGGAAGGTATTGCTGCAGGTGATGAAAGAGCCAAATTCGGCGGCGATGACGATGAGGACTCTTCCGGTATCCTCCGTTATGTTTCAATTCGCCATAGTGGTGTCACCATCGCTCCGAATAATGAACTCAACGGTTTGTCGCTTGCCGCAATCGGAAGTAAGACGGTACTCGAAAACATCGAGGTCTTCGCAAGCTCCGATGACGGCTTTGAGTGGTGGGGGGGCACGGTTAACGGGAAAAACCTGATTGCTGCGTTCTGTGACGACGACGGGTTTGACATCGATCAGGGGTATCGGGGAACACTGCAGTTCATTTTTTGCATTCAGGATTCGATTGCCGAAGGAATGAGCGCCAACTGGGCCGGTGAATGGGACGGTGATGATACGAAAGGTGCGGAACCGTTCGCTCAATGGACAATTTATAACGCAACCTTTATTGGCGGCGGATCTACAGCAAACAGCAACAATGCCGGAATCAAGTTATCCGCAAACGGTGCGGCGAAGGTTTATAACAGCTTATTCTTGGACTTCAAGAAGAACCGTGGAGTTGTTATTGAAGATCTTCAGGATGAATCCCAGGACAGTAGGAAACGTTTCGAAGACGGCGATATCGTCTTTGGTAACAATATTTTCTGGAATGTCGGCGGAGAAGAGTCAATTGATGACATCATGCGCTGGTATTACAAGGATGAAGAAGGCAAGAGTCAATATCCCGTTGCGGATGAACTCGTTGACAGTATGAAAGAGTGGAGTAATGAACTGGTTGATCCGGAACTGACCTCCATCGGTTACGCCGCCGGTAAAAACGGCCTGAATCCGCGTCCGCAGGAGGAAAGCCCCGCATTCTCCGATCTCGCGGAGTATCCCGAGAGCGATTTCGTTGAAGCGGTCGGGTATAAAGGCGCCTTCCTGAACAACTGGGCCTCCAAATGGAGCTTCCTGTCCGAAGGTGGATACTTTACCGAGGAATTCATTGCCGTCAAAAAGAGCCTTGCCGGTAAAAATTCAATCGCTCCGGCGATTGCGGCATCTTTCCGTCAGTCGCTTCTCAATGTCAGCTACACCGTTCCGACCGACGGCAGTGTATCACTGCGGTTGTACAACCTCGGGGGCAAACGCATTGCCAATCTGGTTGATGGATTCAAGAAATCCGGACGCCATCAGGTGTCGACTGATATAACCGGAATAGCCAACGGAATGTATATCTGCAATCTGACGGCCGGAACACGCAGGAGCAGTTCCACGATCACCATTAACAGGTAAACAAACTTTGCATCTCCCGGTTTTTCGGGGGTCGCGATGTTGGATCAAAAAGAGGGGGTCACACCGCGTGTGTGGCACCCTCTTCTGCTTTGGAAAACGTTCTAACGGAAATGTAATGAAATGCTAATAGCAGGATAAGAATGCTCAAGTAATTTTAATACAACGGTAACAAAAAAGCCCGGAAACGGGGTAGATCAGAGTTTGTATGGGTAAAAAAGTTGTAGTGATCATGGCTGCGGTGACTGCGTTGTGCCTCCAGCAAAAAGCCATTGGTGCCGACACCTATGATATCGATGCTGAAATCGGAAGGGTCAGGAAGGAACTGGCCTCAATCGTAGCTGAAAAAAGGCAGGTTCGTGAAAAGGCACAGAAAGATTATCAGGAACATAGCATCTACCTGAAATCGATACAACAACGCTTTAAAACTATACGGAACGGAATCGACTCACTCGAGAATCTTGAGGTGACTGAAAAGCTACGTAACGATTCACTCGCAGGAGCAATTCATTCGGAAATTGCGAAACAGCGTCAGTATGAACTTCTTCAGGATTCATTCAGGAAAAGACTGGTGCAACTCTGTGAGGAATTCGCCGCGCAGGCAGGGAGAATGCCCCCGATCACCACCGGTTCAGCAGTGAATGGTCTGGCATTTCTCGGTAGTGAATTGAAAACGAAGAATGTGGATAACGTTGAAGGTATTCAAAGGCTCTTTCAGGTGGTCAACGATCTGGAAGAGCTTACCGGAAGCATACAGATCGCATCGGGTCCTTCACCGGTACCGGAACTGCGTGGCACGGTGTATCGTCTGCGCATCGGTACCCTTTTTGAAGCTGCCGTTGATGCGCAGGGAAAGAATTATGCACTCTGGAACGGTGGTGACAGTACGGACAGCGGGCCGTGGACCGCAGGAAGTGATAACGTAACCGGAACACGGATTCTTAACGCCGTAAATATCCGCGAGGGCAAATCGCTTCCTGCGCTGGTTGAACTCCCCTTTTCAAACATCAAGGTATACAGGGAATGAAAATTACACTACTGATACTATTCTGTTGGGTCGCTCTCTCCGGTGCTACTTCCGAGGAACGATCACGCGCTCTGAAGCAGAAGGAACTTTCCGTCCTCCGGGGGTATATGGAGGCCGCCCGGGATTCCCTGCAGCAGGAGGTTGCGGAACGCTGGCGGGCGAAACAGCTCTATATCGAGCAGCGTGAAAATGACAAGGAAGAACTGGCAACGTTGCGGGAAAAACAGGAGCGGATTCATGGGAATCTCTCCCGCCTCAAGGAGGATTTCTTCTCGAAGGAACGTTCGCTCGATGAGGAACGCAAGAAAGTTACCGCCGCAAAGGAGGAGTGGCAGTTTGTCGGTGCATCGGTCGAAGAACTGTTCAAACGGGAGGCGGATCACCTGATCGAGGTCTTTCCGACGGAGGCGGAACCGCGACGTGCTTCACTTGAAGCAGTCAGGCGTGAGTTTGACGGGCAGAAGAATGTGGAAAATACCGTTACCGCATTCGGAAGGTATAAGTTGCAGGGCATAGCCGACAACAGCAGATGTACGTTGACTAAAAGAACGTTGTTCGTTGATCAGGGAGGTCCGCAGGAGATGACGCTGTTGCGGTTCGGTTCTGTATTCGCTTATGGTATAGATAACGCTTCGGGAACGTATCTGGTTCACCAGTCCGGGAGCAGGGGAGCGGAACGGTACAGTGTTGAAACGGTCGGCGCCCCCGAACTGCAGGAGTATCTTGGCGCTTCATTCCCGAAGTGGGTTGAAAAGCAGGTACTCGAGGAGGCGCTCAAGCTCGATATCATGCAGAATGCGCAGACATCGCTTCTTGTCAGAGGAAAGCGGATAAGTACTGCTGACCGGATCATGCAGTTCATCAGGGCGGGTGGTCCTGTCATGCTGCCATTGTTTCTGCTGGTGGTATGGGCTATTGTCCTGGTGGTGTATAAACTGGTACAGTTCAGGGTCAAGCATACCGGCGATTCAAAAATATCCACGGTAGTGCTTGATTTTCTTGACAAAAATAAAATCGACGACGCCCGGGAGTACATCCGGAAAAAACGGGGAGTGGTGGCGCGGGTGGTAAAAACCTGTCTTGAACACTCCAAATGGAATCGTGTTTCCGCCGAAAAGGCGGTCAAGGAGATCATTATTGACGAAGTTCCGCAACTCAACAAGCACCTCAATACGCTTGCCGTGATTGCAGGGGCGGCTCCACTTCTCGGTCTGCTTGGAACGGTAACCGGAATGATCAATCTTTTCAAGGTGATCACCAATTACGGTACCGGAGATCCGAAGATTCTTGCCGGAGGAATTTCAGAAGCGCTGGTGACTACCGAGGTCGGGCTCATTATCGCTATTCCGGTACTGCTGGTACATAATTACATTCGTAACAGAACGAATGATATTCAGGCGGAAACCGAAAAACACACGATCCGGATACTCAATCACCTCTGGCCGGAGAACTGAAATCGTGGATCTGCTGTATCTGTTTCTTTCTGATTTCAATTCAGGCGGTATCCTCATGACGATCATTTTTATCGTATCGGTTATTGCCTGGATGATCGGTATCCGGAAATGGTGGTTTATAACAAATGTCTATACCGCACGGAAAAAATTTCTGAGGGTGGTCGAGGAGTTTTTCAGACAGGCGAGGCCGGCGGCGAAACCGATCGGTTTTGAAACCTACGATCGGTTGTATCGCCAGGTACGATATGCAGCGGGAAACGGAGCAATCGGCAGTAAAGGTATAATGCGTGAATTTCTGATCGGAACCATTCCATCGCTCGAACGGCAGTTCTCCACAATGTCGGCATGGATATCGGTCGCGCCGCTACTTGGGTTGCTGGGTACGGTCATGGGAATGATCCAGACCTTTCATGTAATCACCGATTTCGGCATTGGTAATCCGAGCCTTACCGCGCAGGGGATCAGCGTGGCGCTTTTGACTACTCAGGCGGGATTGACTGCGGCATTTCCTGCGATGATTTTTCACAATTATCTGATCGGAAGGAAAAATACCCTGGTGGCGCATATGCTCAACGACTGTGAACAGCTGGTCAACCGGATTGCCATTGCTGCGGAAACTGCAAAAGAGGACTTCTCCCATGTTTGAAGATTACGGACTATCTTCCGGTAATACGAGTGCAGCGGATGTTAATATCGGTCCGCTCATCGACATGGTGTTCATTCTCCTGATATTTTTCGTCATTACCACGAATTTCAACCGGCAGACCGGGGTTGACGTTACAAAACCGAAAGCGCAATCCGCTTTATCGCAGGGACAGAAGACGTTACTCATCGGTATAACCAGAGAAGGATCGATTCACGTTCATGGCCGTCAGGTGCATTTCGACCGGCTTCGGACACTTGTCGGTACGGAGGTCGATAAAAATCCGGCAGTAAGCGTCGTCATTATTGCCGATCAGGATGCATCGGTAGGTAAAACAGTTCAGGTGATGGATCAGTGCGCCCTGGCCGGGGCTGCAAAGGTATCCATTGCTGCAGACAAGGAGTAATTATGGTACGAACTATTATAGGCGTTTCGGGAAGTTTCGCGCAGTTGTCATTGGCGGTGGTGATAAACCTGTCGCTGTTTATGGTGATACCGCTGACGCATCAATTGTTTTCGACGCTGAAGGATCAGCAGCTGCCTGAATCGCGTAAGTCACGGCTGGTTGCCGAATACATCAAACCACGCGAGAAGAAAGAGGTAAAACAGCAGCAGCGGCAAATACGGCAGGTCCAGTCCACCTCGTCGGGCCGTCAGTTAAAAAGTACCATGAACTTCAAGTTTACTCCTGATCTCGGTGTTGAAGGGAGTGACGGTGTGGCAATGGTACAGAATGACCTGAAAGCTGTTGTGTTCGAAGAGGGACAGACCGATGAGGATGCGAAACCGATCGGGATGCTCAAAGGTGTTCCCTATCCCCGTCAGGCACGGGAACAGGGTGCGGAGGGTATCTTCGAAGCAATACTTGTAATTGGCATTGACGGATCGGTAAGTTCCATGGAGATACGGTCATCCCCGCATCCGGCAATATCCGCCGAGGCGAAAAAGGTGATTTTCGGTTGGAAATTCAGACCGGCCCGCAATCAGGGAGTACCGGTAATCGTCAGAAAAAAACAAGTAATCGAGTTCAAGCTCAATTCGTAAAGAATTATGACGGGAAAACGACTGATACATTGTATCGTAACGGGAACGGTGGTACTGATGTGGCTTTGTGGCGCCGGTACAGCATCGGTTCTCGACTCGGCGAACAGTCATTATAAAGAGGGTGACTATAAGGGAGCACTGCCTCTTTATAAAAAGGCGCTGCGGGCTGGAGACAACCCGGCGGTATGTCATTTCAATATCGGGAATGCCTATTTCCAGCTTGACAGTATACCGCAGAGTGTGGTGTATTATCAGGCAACCATCCGTACCGCTCCGGAATTTTTCAGGGGGTACATGAATCTTGCCACCGCCTATTATACCCTCGAAGATATGGGAGAGTGTATCGCCATCACCCGGCGTGCTCTGCGGATTGAACCGGATGATGCGAATGCCCTGATGGTGCTTGCCGCCTGCTACCGGAAAGTACACGCCTATCCCGAGGCAATTACCGTTTTTGAACAGTTGGTCGACCGGTTTCCCGAAAAAGAGGAACCATATATCGCTCTGGCTGAAATATACCGGGATCTCGGTGATAACGGTAAAGCCGTTGGCTGGCTGCAGCGTTATCCGGAATCGGGAAAAAACGAGACCTACGCGTTTCTCCTTCTGGCCGATATTTACGAGCAGGAAAAAAATATCGGTAAGGCACAGTTCTACCTCCGTCGTTCGTTCGAGCGGGATTCGAACAATCGCTGGTTACTTTATCGCATTGTCGCACTGCATGAAAAAGAGGGAAATGCACTGGTGGCGATTGATGAAGCGCGGCGCGGGCTCGAACAGTTTCCCGATTACGCTGAGCTTGCTCTGTTCGCGGGCAATATTGCCTTTCAGAACAGCCGCTATTACGATGCAGCTCATTTTTACTCGATCGCCAGGAATCTCGGAGATGCCGGAGGAATCGTGGGGCTGGAGAACGTACGTACCGTACAGGAGGAGTCTGCAGTACATTAGCAGGGGGGGATATGCCGTGGAGGAGGAGTCTCACACGGTATGATACCGTCCGCTAACACCGATGCAGGCGTTCGGTTGGTTGTTGCCACATGGCACCGAGCCGATAGAGCCGGTACTCCGATATTCCCGATACACCCTTACAGGCACCAGCTCCCTGTTGTCAGTTGCCCGGCTGATCATTCTATATACCATGGTGGAATAAATATCCTGCAGCCGGGTAATTTCAATTATACCGAGCAACTCCTTAATTTTCCGTACCACACGATCAGTTGCTATTGACGAAAGACATTCAACTGTTGATCGGGGACATGCCTTTTTAAAACAGGGTGCGCAGGTGCATCCCGACGAGAGAACAATCGTTTTTGTTCCGAGAGGGCGTGTCCATTCCGGCGAGGTTGAACCGTAAATTCCGATCGCCGGTTTTCCAAGATATCCGGCCAGATGGAGCAAGCCTGAATCATTTGCGACAACCAGCGTTGAGGAAGCGATAATTGCGGCAGCTTCAGCAAGCGTCGTTTTCCCGACAAGGTTGTTACTATTCGGTGTGGTTGACGGGAATCGGTCCCTGACCCATTGCACATCGTTTTTGTCACCCAGCAGGGTAAAATGATGCTGTGGCTGTTTAGTTATCAATTCGCCGAAGTGCGGCCAACGTTTCGTTGCACCAAAAGCAGCTCCGGGACAAAGGACAATAGTATGTTGCCTATTGTTCCGGGCGACATTTTTTAAAGCTCCACCCCGGTGGAATTCCGGCGGAACGTAGGAGGTATTCAATACGCGGGCGTATTCTCTGGTAAGATGCACCGACCGGTTTTCGGTACTTCGGGGAAGTCGGTCGGTAAGCAGGAATGAACGCAGTTCTGATTGTATTCCGCGTCGATGCGGTATGCCGCTGCGGAATGAAAGGAGGGCGGCAGAGAACGATCGGGGCAGCAGATAGATTCTGTTGAATTTTTCCCTTCGAATCTCCTGTACCGTTGCCTGGTACTCCAATTCGTCCACTCTGCAATAGATTATAGTGGCGAACGGGTTAATCATCTTACTCAGTAGAGCCAGTTTTTCTGGGACAATCAAGGTGACATCGTCACCCGGAACAAATTTATTCTGAACAACTGATAAAGCGAGAATAAAATCACCCACCCAGTTGGGCATCAGTATTGCGGTTTTTTCCATGAGGCACTTCCAGACGTTAGGGGTCAAAGATTGCAGCATCCCGCTGCACTTCCTCATTGTCTAAAAAATGCCAACTATTTATTACATGGACATGAGCGCTGATTTAGAAATGTATGAACACCTGCCGGTCCTGACATAGTGCGACGGTAACGGTTAACGACATTTCTGGATCAGTCGTGTGTACAGCTGTTCATATGCATCAAGGGTTCGGTCCATCGAAAAAGTTTCAAAGGCTGTGGTATATCCATTTCTGATACATTTTTCACGTACGGTTTCATCTGAAACCAGTTTTAATATTGCGGTCGCGATCCCCTGAATATCTCTATCATTAAACAGTAAACCGTTTTCTCCGTCGATAATGACATCCCGGTAACCACCTGCCCGCGTTGCAGTAACCGGCACATCGAGGGCCATCGGCTCAACGAGCGTCAATCGCATTCGTTGCCAGCAAGAAGAACCGTGACTGCACCCATCCCCTGGAACGCTGTGGCGGCTGACGCCGGGTATGGGCAAGTGCCACCGGCAGCCGGAACAGCTATTTCGCGAATATCTAGGGATACCGGTCTTTGTACGATTGCGCATTAATCAGCTGTATCGCATGCAACCGGACGGGATTACGAAGCCGACATAAATTGCAAGGTCAAACATGCCGCGGAAAGGCAGGGGGATGGGGGTTGCCCCGGTTTCGGAGAGGAGGCTGAGGAGCACACTTCCCGGTCGACATCCCACGTAAACGGAATGCCACGTTCGGATAACCCTTGCGCAAGGAAGGTAATCGAATTGGTTGTCTCTGCCATGCCGGTTTCAGCGGATAAAAGTAGAATGTTTATTTTTCCTGGCGTTAATCAGGTTGTTTTTATGTCAATACCGCACCAACGGAAAAGGATGAGGAATTTGCGGTACCATCAACGTACCGGTACAATCCTGGGCAGTACCAGCATTTCTGCAGTAAGCAACCGGGACTCCCCAAAGGCTACAGTCCCAGCGCCATCCGGATCTCTTCCCACGAAACAATTTTGAAATTCTGTGTACCGGCATCGTCCCGATCATCCTGTGCAATGAATACTCCTTCAGGAAAATCCTGACCGAGTGGGAACGATGTCACGTCAATGCCGTCGGTTTCCGTTACCCGATCAATGCCGTTTCCTTTTCCGATGGAAAAACATCCGCGGTAAGCATACGGCGGCATCCAGTCATAGACCGCGTAGAAACTGCCGCCCTGAATCGAGGCAAGAAGAAACCCGGAACGGTTATTTACAGGAAGATAGAGCGTCAGACCTTCGATATCTGCCGTGATTCGTCCTGAAGCAATGCTGTCGATGAGCAGACACTGTCTCCATGGATTCTCCGTTTCTTCGGTAACAGACACGATTGGTATGATCCCAGGGCCATTGAACTTGAAGGAGTAAAAATACCGGTGATTGAATAGGGAAATGTTAGGACCCGGTTATTTTTTCACCGTTTGCGGGATTGTCCTCCAGGGGTAACCAAAACATAATACTGCAGTAGTCAAATACTGACATTGCCATTCCATTTTATTGCGGAAAAACCGGTCAGGAGGCCAACAGGGAATTTTCACTGTTATTGCAGTTTTCCCTGCACCATGTGATATCTGCTGTCGCCGGTGTGGAACAGGGAGCTATCGTGCGTAACCAGCATTACCGCACCTCCCCTTTCACGGAATGCTTTGAGGTACTTCAGGACGATGGCGGCGTTCTCCGAGTCAAGATTGCCGGTTGGTTCGTCGGCGAGAATGAGTTCGGGATTGCTGAAAAAGGCACGCGCGAGCGCGGTTCGCTGTTTTTCTCCGGTACTGAGCTGGTCGGGAAAATGGCCGGAGCGGTGCGCAAGGTCGAGTGTTTCCAGAAGCTCCAATGCCCGCCTGCCGGGATTCTCGTGGGCAACCGCCATTGAGGGCACCATGATGTTTTCCATTACGGTAAGATAGGGAACAAGATGAAACTGCTGAAATACAAAACCGATTTTTTGTGCCCGCAAACCGGTTCGCTCCTGCGACGATGCAGCGTAGAAATCGGTTGAACCCAGCGAAACGGTACCGCAATCGGGGTGGAGCAAACCGCCGCAGCAGAGCAGCAGTGTTGTCTTGCCGCTGCCGCTTTTGCCTTCGATTACGGCAAATTCTCCGCGATGCACCGTGAGCGAAATAGTGTCAAGTGCCGTGACCGTACCACCTGCAGTCCGGTAGTTTCTGGATACCTTGTCTATCGTCAAAAGCGGGTCTTCAGTCATGTGCTATTTTCCTTTTGTTGTTGCTGCCGAAACGCCTTTTCGGTGGCTGATTACATGGTCATCAGGCTGGTCGCCGGATCCCCGGAAACAGTTCTCCGGATAAGAAGCGAAAGAATAACAAAGAGCAGTATGAGCAGTGTCACGGTTGATATGAGAATCCCCGCGTTGCTCACCGTAATGGCGGGAGATACCCCGAACAGACTACGGGCGATAAGTACACTTGTGCCTCCCGGAACGATGCCGAGCAGAAAACCGGCTGAAAGCACCACTGCAGTACGCCCGAGAAAAAGGTTCGTTATCTGCGACCGGTTTACCCCTATTGCGGTTAAAAGCGCGATTTCACCCCGTCGCTCTTCCAGATTTTTAAAAATGAGCCATCCACAGAACAGGACTCCGGCCGCGAACAGGAACACGATAACGGGAATTGCAATCCTCTTTCGTTCGGCGATGAACGAGTCGCGCAACGTTTTATTCCGGAGGATTTTCTCTTTTTCGAGCGTGACCACCTTCCACCGCGCCTCTGCCCGCGAGAGAGCTTCGGACATGAATTCGACAACCTGTGTTTCGGGGAGAACACTCTCGATTTCGGAACGTATCTGTGCCAGGCTCACCCGATCTTCCATGCCGTGACAACGGCATTCGAGAGCAAACATCGCGCTGATCCTGCCCTGCATACCGAGCATCTCCTGCGCCTGGTCGAGGTCGATCCAGACGGTAATGTCATCAACCGTTCCACGTTGATCGTTACAACTGGCGATAACGAACGGTTCACGGTTGAACATGATGGTATCGCCCTTCTGAAGCGACAGCTCACGGCAGTGTTCGTACCCGATGACGATATGGCCCGGCTCGACAATCTCCATCATCGGTTTATGGCTATTCGACCGGTGAAGCAGGGGAATTTCTCCCTTTATGCCGGTGAGCAGTACGGTCCGGCCATGTTCTTTCCACTCGATTTTCCGGAACAGGGCCGGAAGAAGGTGGTTGACAATAACAATTTTCGAATTGCTCAGGCGGCGGGCATATTCAAAGGGCATGTCGCGAACCGCGAAATCATCGGCATAAAAATCGCCAAGATTCTGTTCTTTGGGAAGTATGAGAATGTTGAACCCGAGTTCGAGAGTGATTTTTCGGTATGCTTCGTGCAGGTCCTTCATCTGTTGTTCTATTGCCGTTTCACGTGAAGCGAATTCGAGGGCGGTGGCATGATCGTAGGCCCCGAAAAAAACCAGCGCCAGAATGACAAGCGCTACCGGAAGAGCAATGGCGACAATCGCGCCGAAAACACCTGCCGGGTTATGGCGAAGTTCCTTGAACATCAGTCCGGTCATGCGGTACCTTCTGTCACACGAAGAAGTGTTGCCGGGTCTTTTTCCAGATGGCGCCGTGTCAAGATTAACGAGATGCATGCGGCCACCAGGGTCTGGACTAGCGGCACAATGAGGGCCGCGGGGATGAGACCGGCCGCGAGCGTACCCGAAACGAAATTTCCGGCAAGCAGTCCCGCAATCGCCCCGAAACTACCGCCGGTAAAGACAACGACGGCGGTCGATACAACAAAAAGCAGGTAAAGGTTGCCGTGAGAAACTCCGGTTGCCGTGTATACCGCAATTTCCGGTCTGCTGCGCCTGAGGTCGTTCCCGATGATGAACAGCGTCCAGAACAGGGAAAGAAGTGTTGTCCCCGCAACGATACCGATGAAACGCCGGAGTGCGGTACGTTTGACTGATGCAAGTGTTGCGCGTTCCCGTGCGATCGCACGGCTGGAAGCTTCTTCCATTGTCCGCTGCGACTTTGCCATGGCCGCCATCCTGTTTTCCCGATAAATGACCGTCATCGGGACTCCGGTCGCGGCAAGAAGAACCTTTCTGAGCGATTCGGCATCAAGCCTGCTTACGGCGAGTACTTCGTTGAACATTCCCGCGGCAACCCCGGTCAGCGTCCGGAGATCGGAAATGTCGAGTACGATCGTGATGTCATCGCGTGAACCGCTCATGTCGCCGCATCGCCCTGCAATAAACTTTTTTCCAAAAAGTCTGACGGTATCACCCGGTGCAAGGTGCTGTTGCCGGTGCAGTTCATAACCGATAAAAACAGTGCCGGACGCCGGCTGCTCCAAGAGCGCATCAGGCCGCTGACCGTTGATTTCGTTACCGGCTCCCAGTAGAAATACGGTACGGTTCAACTCGGGAACATATACCCTTTTCCGGAGTACCGGGCAAAGCGAATGGAGGTGCACGGTAGAAATTCCGGAGATACGTTGTACTATGGATTCATCGAACAGATGAGCGGCAACTCCTGTTGCCAGAACCTCCGTGACACCCTGCACGGGCGAAAAAAGGCGGACGGTATGTCCCATCCGCCGGAACAAACGTTCGTATTCGCGCTGTACCTCGGCCATTTGCCGTTCGGTGGTTTCAATATTGCCGGTCGCTAATGCCAGCGCCTTCATGTATCCCGAAAAGAGCAGCGAACCGCTTGCGGAAATGAGCAATGCACCTATAAGGTACCCGCTGACCGAAATAAGCGAGGCGCGCACCCTTCGGGTAGTGCGCAGATACAGCAGATGGCGAAGATGGGTGAGTGCGGGCGGTTTGGCGTTGCTGTTCATACGGTTGTATCGTCTCTGCACTGTTTACACCGGCGGTAGCCGGGTCATTGTACCATTCCCATGATCGTTTCTGATTCCGGGTTGAAAGCTAAGTCTATTGTGACGGCGATGAAATGGTAACTTGTACCCTCAAGTGGATCCCTGGAGTATCTGCTTAAAAGTCATCGGAAGAAAATCACTTCCGAAGGTTACGATAAGGTTAGTTTCGTGTGCGGTGTTTGTTATCCTGCGGAAAAATGTTGTTCCTGTCAAGTTATGTTTGATTTTCATGAGTTTGTCCCGTTGGTCATGATCGGAACGTACTGCTGTAGCCGATGGGTAATGATTGGTAACCGATTTGCGTTGCAGGCGGATAGTGAGCGGGGAGTCCTCTAAAAACTTGGAGGCTGTGCCACGACAAACTTCTTCCCGGGAAACAATTCAAGAACAGGAGTGAACATGAAAACAGTTTTTATAACAGTGCTATTTCTGACAGCCCTGATGGCCGGATGTACCGGTAATCGCAAAGAACCTGCTGCAAATCTGCTGTGTTACGTTGGTGGCACGATGCGGCCGGCAATGGAAAAACTGGCAAAAGAATTCTACTTAAAAACAGGCATCACCGTTGACATTGATTATTCGTCATCCGGGGAGGCGCTTATCAAAGTACGTCAGACCGGAAAGGGTGATGTGATTGTCGTGCATGACCCGTATGAGGGCGCGCTCAGGAAAGACAGCCTCGCCGACATGGTCTGGAATGTTGCGACACTCTCTCCGGTCATTGTTGTTCCGAAGGGTAACCCCAAAAATATTACCGGTTTAAAAGACCTTGTAACCCCCGGGATGCGGGTGGTACTCTCCGACAAGAAGTATTCGACACTCGGGTATATCATTGCGGCAATGAGTAGAAAAGCCGGAATGGAACATGCGCTTGATTCCGTTACCGTCACGATGACACGGGGGAGTGCCGGTGCTGCCGATGCGGTGGCTCTGGGTACTGCCGATGCTGCGATCGTATGGAATGCGGTTGCCGCCCTTCGTTCCGAAAAACTGGATACAGTTTCTGTTGAACAAAAGTATCGTATCCCGGCCGGAGTCGATGCTGTTACGAGTGCAACATTCGGTACCATCGATCTTGGGGTTACCAAAATTATCGTTGCGTCGCTTGCAACTAGTAAAGATAAAAAAGCAGCCCGGCAATTCGGCGCTTTTCTTGCATCTGAGGAAGCACGGAAGGTATGGAGGGATATGGGGTTTGACGTCAACGATGCAAGGGGTGCCACAAAAACAGCACTCTTCATTCACTGCGCATCTGGTATGCGTTCACCCATGGAAAAAATAGTCCGGCAGTTCGAAGCCATTCATGGTATTCCGTCCCAACTCTCCTTTGACGGAACCAACAGGCTCCTGAGCGCGATTGAACTTACCGGTAAAGGTGATATCTACATTGCCGGCGATGCCGACTATATTGAAATGGCTGCAAAGAAAAACCTGGTCGATACAAGCGTGACGGTGTGCTATTTTGAGCCGGTCATAATGGTACAGAAAGGAAACCCGCACGACATACGAACACTGGAAGACCTGATAAGGAAAAAAGTAAAAACAGGGCAGGGCGACGAACGGTCGGCAGCCATCGGACGGCTTATGCCGGAGCTGCTTCAAAAAAACAACGTTTCAGAAGCGGCATGGAAGCAACAGGTTGTTCTTTCCACGCCAACCGTTAACGAGCTGGCCCTTGCGGTGCAGCTTGGTACCATTGACGCGACGGTCGTATGGAAAACGATTGCTCTTGATTATTCGCAAAGTGCTGAAATCGTGGAAATACCGGAAGATCGGTCGGTGCTTCCGGCAGTCGGCGCGGCAGTACTTTCGGTGAGCAGCAACAAAAACGCTGCCCGGCTGTTTTTATCGTTTCTTGACGGTAGCGAAAGTCGCGGGATACTGATCAGTGGCGGGTATCGAACGGATCGTCGGCAATGAAGGGAGAGAAGAGAACCCTTTTTGACGGCATAACGCTCTCGGTACTTTTAATCTTCTGCGGGTGTGTAGCAATTCTGGTCGTTGCAAATGTATCGTATATAACCGCCGGCGCGGCAGCAGAGGTGCTCAACAGCCCGGATATCCATGCTGCACTCCTTTTAACGCTGATAACATCGCTGGTCACTACCGTTTTTTCCGTACTTATTGCCATTCCCGCCGCCTACGCCCTCAGCAGAAACGGCGACCTGGTGCTTGTAAAAGCTGCGGATGTGGTGGTCGATTTGCTCATTGTCGTACCGGTGCTTGTCGTTGGTGTGAGCATCCTTGTGTTCTTCAGGGCAGGCACCATCATGACCGGCAGTGAATTGACCATTGTCAGGTTGATCGGGAGGGTAATTTCTGGCGCTGGAGATCTGTTTATTTACCGGCAATCCGGTATTGTGCTCACGCAGTTCGTCTGTTCAGTTCCCTTTGCCATACGGATAATAAAAACAACGTTCGACGAAATTCCGCCACGAACCGGTCAGGTTGCACGAACGCTTGGTTGCACACCAACCGGTGTTTTTTTTCGACTGACGCTTCCAATGGCGTTTCGCGGCATCATAGCAGGAGCGCTGCTTGCCTGGGCGAGAGCGTTCGGGCTTTTCGGACCGGTATCGATTGTTGCCGGTGCAGTGCGAAAAAAGACGGAAGTACTGGCAACGTCGATTTTTCTCGAGATTTCCATCGGGCGGCTTGAACATGCAATAACAATATCTCTTGTCATGATACTGATTGCCGCATTGGCTCTTGGAACAATTCGGATGATAACGGGGGGTGACCTTTTTTCATCGGGAAGGTCACGATGATACATCTTGATAATGTCATCCTGAACGCCGGAACGTTCAGCCTTTCGGTTACACTGCAGGTAGCCAATAACGAATATGTCGTTGTCCTTGGTCGCAGCGGTTGCGGTAAAACCATGCTGCTCGAAAGTATCTGCGGGCTTCGCCGCATCGAGAGCGGCACGCTCCATATAGACGGGCACGACTGCACTGCTGCAGATCCCCGTTTCCGCAAGGTTGGCTATGTGCCTCAGGAGAGTTCGCTTTTCGGAAATATGTCGGTCGAAAAAAACATCGGTTTCGGACTGGCGGTTGCACAAAAGAGCCACAGGGAGATTGCGGCTACTGTTCATAAGCTCTCGGAAATGCTCTCGATAGGCAATCTTCTCGAAAGAAGAACAACCAATCTCTCAGGGGGTGAACGGCAACGAATTGCACTCGCAAGAGCCCTTGCGGTTTCACCTTCGGTGATGCTCTTTGATGAACCGGTGAGTGCTGTTGACGAATCCGCCCGAAATAGTATATGTAAAGAGCTTGCAGCCCTGCAGCAGCAGCTTTCCATACCGTTTGTGCACGTGTGCCATTCGGTTGAGGAGACATCGCTTGTTGCAACGAGGGTAGCGATCATGCGCGATGGCCGGATATTCCGTCAGGGAGCTCTTGAAGACCTTTTAGAACACCCGAAGGATGTTTATACTGCAGGACTGCTTAAAACCGACAATGTGCTTTCCGTAAAAGGTGACGGAAACGATGGGTGTTTTATCTGCAATGGCACGGTTTTACAGGGCCCGATTGCCCGGAACGTCGCTTCGGTAATGATTCACCCGTGGAATATCCGCTTCGCCTCGGCAGAGCACGCTGTCAACACCGTGGAAGCTACCGTTATGCACATCAGAAGACGGGGGCCACAGGTCGAGCTTGGACTTGGTGCCGGAGTACCGTTACGGATGTTTTCGACACCCGAAGAAGTTTCATCGAAATCCATCTCTCCGGGCTCTGCCGTTACGGTGTCGTTGCCTCCGGAATTCCTGCAGGCACTTGAAGGGTAAAATGCCTATCCATCAGGCATGTATCGTTGACAAGTAGTCCGGTGTTCCGGCAATAGTTACCTGTTTGCTAGAAAACGGTTCGATTGTCCCGAAACAGACTGCTGTCTCGTAGATACTAGTAATGGTTGTCAGGGAATAACACGCGGGTATAACAAAACCATGAACCTGAAAGGAAATGTATATGTCGGTTTTAAAATTTGCCTTGTTTGTAGTTACTGGTT
>JAFGHA010000196.1 GCA_016930275.1 Chitinispirillaceae bacterium | reverse complement strand
GAATCCTGAATACCCAACAAATACAACTGCGTTGTATAGTTTACCTGTGTAAAAATGTTAGTTTAAAGACGTCTGCGAAAATCGGTGTTTAAACAAACCAGTTAAACTTGTCCTTAAAAAATTTAATAACCTACTCGTACTTGAATTCAGCGACTGTTTATTCCGCACCGAAAGTGCAGTCATACCTCCGGAAGGAGAAATACCCGGCACCGGCGATACTTCAGCCCGCACTATTTCGCCGCTTGGAATGGCAGCTACGGTACTCGATCATTTTCATGATCACAACGCAAATGTTACCGACAGCAGTAAACTGCATCGACTTCTGGTTGCCGGTCATACCGATACCGCAGGCGGTCTCGATTACAACAGAGAACTTTCTCAGAATCGGGCCAAAGTTGTTCTGAGTTTACTCACCGGAGATGATGAAACATTCGGCGAAATATGTCATCAAGTAACCAGGTGGATGAAAGTCGCTGATTACAAACAGATACTTACCTGGCTAAGTGAAAAACGCGGATGGAACTGCAACCCCGGGACAATTGACAACAGTCATGACACACAAACCCAGAATGCAGTAAACCGGTTCAAACAGCTTTACAACTCCGAAGGCCCCGGCGCCAGCTGGGCCCCGCGCATCGAACCGGAATGGGGAGATCCGAACACCAAAGACACGTGGAAGGCTTATTTTCATTGCTATGAGGAATATATTGCCAATGAACTGGGAACGGACATCAGCGGACTGGCGGAGTACCGGTCGATGCTTCACTTCGCTTCTGCGAATGAATGGGTAGGATGCAATGAATACCACCCGCGAACCCTCCCGGGAATAGACGGTCTTACGGAACAGAGTAACCGCCGGGTCGAAGTGCTTATGTTCGCTCCGGGGAACATACCCGATTCCATCGACTGCTGTCCTGACAGAAACAACTGCAGCAAAGAGGTCTGCGTCCTTTACGGCCCAAAATATACACCTGTTCCCTACAACCCCGGAAGTACCGTGACCTCACCGGAGGTTCTTAATATTTACGTCGAGATCAGCGATGAAAGCGGTATATGCTCACCGGATACCTGTACCAATATATTCAGACTCCACAGTTCAGATCCTGCTCTCACGTACGATCGGACACTCACGACTGCAAATGGCGTTGTTGATGGCATCTATATCAAACTGACCTATAAAGAAGTGGATCCATCATTGAATTATTCGATGGAAATCACCTTTCCTACCGGAGGAAGTTACTACCCGTTTGAAGATATTCCGTTTTCGGAATTAGAGGAGGCCTGAATATGGGAAGTGTTGTATGGCCACATTTTCATCGTGAAGGTGATAAAAATGATCATATTTTCGACCGATACGTCTATTTTATATACCAGACTCCAAATTCTGATGGTACCTTTCCCGATCCGGATAAGTACAAAAAAGCATACTACCTCTCCGACAGACCAAATGATATACAAATCGGACGTCCTGTGGATCCGATACAACCGGGTGCACAAATAGGCGGCAATGCCTATCTTCTGTATCCGCACCCGGAGCCCTATTATATCCTGGTCAGCAAAAATACCCTTACCGATGCGGAAAGGAACCAGCTCACGGCGAGACACTGCAAAAAGGTTGTTATCCGGTCCAAAGCTCAAAAAGGAAGTACAACACAGCATATTGCACTGTTTGATTCTGAAATTTTCACTACACACCAAAAACTGAGACTCGGGGTATCCAACCAATCGGTATCGTCACCGGATTCAACTCTTCTAAAATTATACATACCGGCAGAAACCGGCGGTGATCTGACCGTCACCCTTTCATCACCTGCAGAGATATCCGTTTATTATATAGACGGCAAAGATGATAATCTTTCAAAAGTTACAGTCGGACAGGGAGACAACCGGGTTGCTCACCAAACCGGCAGCGATACATTAACCTACAGCGTACCACAGAAACAGACAGGGTGGCATTTCATCTGGATCAACACGACATCCGCAAGACAAGTTTCCAATACATTTACCCATACGACAATCTGCCGGGAGGGTACTTCCAACTGGCGTCCATGGAACTTCTGGTATTATCCATTTGATTATGACTTGATTAATGACACACGGATACATGCTTACGACACTGATGGAGCCTGTGAACACTTTGACACTAACTTCAATGTTGATTCACTTGCCTGGGAGGAAGGCGGCTCTCCGCTGAACTCGGCGGGTGGACATAAATCCATCAATGTGAATGGTACCGACGGGCATTGTGACGATGCGAGCCTCGCGTCAATCATGTTTCTGATTGATGAATCAAGGCTCCCGTCACCAATAACACTCGCTGATGCCAAACTGTTCGCAACGGAATACTGCCGAAGTGCCTGCGACACACGCCAGATATACAAAAAAAACGGCGTCCCATACGGAGTACCTATGCCGTGGAAACTGCCGGATAGTGGAAAGAATATCATTCCCGTTCAACGAGCAGCCGGTGCCCCTCAGGATGAAACCGATAAAAATGTCGGTACTTTTCATCAGATGCTTGTTGACCGTCTGACCTTTGCAAAAGAACCGGTACTGATAGATCTTGGCGACGCTAAGGGTACAGATTCCAGCGAGGTATGGAATCACGCGGTTTACCGGATGGATCTGACATATGCCGAGTACACCGGTTCAGGAAGTACCGGTGAAAAAGACATACTCATTTCAAATGTGCTTGAAGCCAATCTTGACCATCAGACCCTGCAGAATGATTCGACTAAAATACGCCGAGCAGAATTTGAATACCGGGTAGTTTTTGATTCTAATGGTAAAACGAAAGGTTCCACACATGACGATTGGAGATCATCAAGATCCGGATCAACGAATTTATTTGCTCCACGGTTCATTACCTATTTCTATAAATTCAGAATTGAAAGACGAGACGGTGTCAATCAGATCGGACTCGATTCGGGAGGAAATATAGAAATGTGTCTTGATCGACTGGAGAGTATTGGTATAACCCTCCGTAGCTATTTTACCGAACCGGCAAAAATCCCAGAGTATGGTGTTCCCCTTCGCTGGTATCAAAACCCGTAACTGCTTTCTGCTTTAAAAAGAGATAAAACCAAACACTCATCTTTTACGGTCCGTTACATTTGTTTGTTATTCCCGGCATAGTTTCTTTGTTTACAGAACCTGCCCTGGTTGCCGCAGATCCCGATGCCGTACATGGCACTTTCGGACAGCTCGGGAGGTATACCACCTTCTCCGTTACGGTAAAGCCGTGCTCAGTGAACAGGTACCCTGATCCGGCCATATGGTTTTCCTCCGGCCCCGACAACCGCCAGATTTATTCCTCCGGCAACCGGCCGTCGTGCGGCATCGGTACCGTCCCAGAGAAACACGGTTCCGGTGGATGAAACAGACGGGCATATCTGCGTGATGTATCCACCTTTCAGAGACAGAACGGTAAGCACGGCATCGGCGGGAAGCAGCCGGTTGACGCTGAAACGGAAAGCGCGGCGTGAAAGGGCCTGCACCGAAAGAGCAAACGGTGACACGGTGCGGTCGGCATGAATTCTTCCGTTGACGGCAACCGCCATCGGCTGCCGCAGGAGCGTCAATCCTCCCGACCGGGTGCCCGCCCCGCAGGTCACCGTTGCGCGCGATGGCGACGGCGGTGATATCGTTGTCAAGCAGTAGCGAGTAGCCGGTGGTGAATTGCACGATGCCGGTAGTGGTGATATGGACAAGGCCATACGCGGTGCCGACCCACACGCCACCCGAACGGTCGTCGGCAAGGCAACTCACCTCCGGACCGGAAAGTGCCCCGCCAGTCGTATCGTACCAGACGCCGCTCTCCCCGGAAAAACCCAGCAAACCAGATGCGGTACCGATCCATGCGGCCCCGTCCGCGTTGAAGCAAAGGGCGGTAACACGTTTTTCAGGCCGTGCGGTACCTGCCGGCGACGGGGAAAACCGGGTTATAACGGTATCGTCAATCCATGATTCGTTCACGTACTTCTTCAGTCCGAGACCGGTGCCGATCCAGTGGGTGCCACTTTTGTCAAACGCGACGGCCGTCACTTCGGTGCCGAGGGAGGCTGTCCGGTCGCTACGGTGTTAGGAATATAAACAATTATCCATTAAAAATTTATATATATTCATCCGAACATATTATTGTGTAAGTTTCTGATCTATAAGTAATTATTATTTAACATAATTTTTTAATAATATTTCTCCGAACATTTAATTTTTTTTACTATATTGATTAGTACTGTTCTCCAATACAATCTCTTTAGCAGTAACATCCGTCACAAGTTTTAAAACGATAACAACGATAAAAAACACCCCTTACAACAGAACAGATTATTCAGGAATCCCCGCATAAAGATACTTGTATGAAAATTTAAAGAAAGGCTACTTATGTATCGTCGCATTATATCCGGAATTTTTTTTCTATCAGTAATAACACTCAATGCACAGACCATCAACCTTGGCGGTATAATTACCAATACGAACGGGCAACCGATTGCAAATGCAATCGTTACACTTTCAGGCCAGGGACTGAAGGACACAACCGAATCCGACGGTATTTTCACCATTACCAAGAATGACGTCTCGGTGCTAACCTTATCGCATCAACGGGATCGACGCGTATCATTGAACAGGGGAATTCTGGAATTCACTCTGCCCAATCCATCCCCGGTAAAAGTGGAGGCTTATGACGTTAAAGGAAACCTGCTGAAAAAGCAGGTGGCAGACAAAACACTGACGGGCACTTACCGCTTCAACATAACGGATGTCTCCACAACCACGGAACTCCTTATCATCAAAGCATTGATCGGCCAGGATGAGATGGTGTTTCACTACCTTCCCATTCATAACGGCAGTCAGGCTGTACGCCTGCCTGCAGAAAGCATTACTCCGACAGGTGCGAAAATGGCACAGTCAACAGACATTGATGATACACTCGAAGTAAGCGCCGACGGCTTCAAGACGAAAAAAGTGGCTATCACCTCGTATGAAAACAGTCAGCTCGATATAACGCTCGAATCGGAAATCATTGATGAAGGAGCTCCATGTCCGAGCGCGGGATGCGGAAAAGAACTTTCGGATCTGAAAAACGGTACCTATAAAATTACGAGTGCCGGACTTGAACGGGAATACATCATCGAGATTCCCGATAATTACGATAAAAACACACCTTACCGGCTGATAATCACTCCGCACATGATGGGTGGTGACATGGAGATGATTGTCGGCATGAACTTTTACGAAATGAAGACATATGCAAAAAAGGACAATATCCCCGTTATTTTCGTCTCCCCACAGGGATACACCGACAGTTCCCCATGGCGGGTAAATGACGATAAAGATCATGTTTTCTTCAGGGACATGCTTAAACTCTTCAAGGAAAAACTGTGTGTCGATACATCACGGATTTTCTGTTGCGGATTCAGTTACGGTGCGATGGTCAGTTATTCGCTCTCCACGGCTTTTCAGGATGAATTACGTGCTGTCGCCACCTATGCCCCGGCCAACTGGAATATCTACCTCCCGGAAAGCAATCATAAACCCATTGCCTATTATCAGACAACCGGTACGGCGGATAATCTATGTAAATGGATCAACTCCGATGCGAGAAAAGAGGGTGGAAAATATTGCGTTCTGCAGCACCTTGAAGATAACGGATGTGAGATACCATCGGAGATACCGCTGGCTACCGGCAATACACATGTGACCACTGAGTTTGAATGCGATGAGAAATACCCCGTTGTATTCGGTTCTCACACCGGAGGACATTCGATGAGTGAAACGGATGGAGGCGGTACGAACTGGATCGCGAAAGAAACCTGGGAGTTTTTCATGCGGTTTTAACAATAGGAAACCGTATGAAGCTGGCGCATTTCAGGGAAATGCGCCAGCTGTTCCGTGTGTGAATAATCAGCACGGGCATCTGTAGCAAAATTTCAGTAAAGCATCATTATCTGACTGTTCAATTTTCTCATACTGATAGACATTTTCTTTTTTCGACCCAGACATAATTTTAGAACTCAATTATTTGCCTCACTACCATTTTTTGACTAAAATTCTCCACTTTTCACTGATAAATAAACCCGATACAAGAGGAAAATAGGTGCCTCATAATTGAAAATGCAGGATTCGTGAACAGCTGCCGCACGGCGATGCATTGAGTGGTCCCTGAGTAAATCGAAGGGTTTATCGAAATGAGGAAGGTTCTCATTGGAGCGGATCGTTTTAATAACAATTACATTGGTGCCCCAGCCTATGATTCGGCTATCATGCTGAAGATCATTCTTTATACCTATAGCCGGGGTATCACCCCAACCGTCCTTTATCCCGATTCCATGGCGTACTGAAAACATTGATCCGGAATATCTGAGTAGTTTCCTGAACGGAAGTGAGAATCCCCGGCAGGAGAACGTTTATGGACTACAACTTTATTAATATCAATACCTTACAAGTCCCCCTTCGGAGGACTTAGGGGTCGCGAACAGAATGCAGCTGGAAATCGGTCTCTACTGTTTCCGGTGTTCTTGTCTGCTACCCCTGCCTTAACGTAATTTTTACTGGCTCTAACCCCTCCTCCAATGGCGCATTTTGTATTTTTCGACCCGCGGTTGTTCATAACAGCATGGGACCATCCGGTGGATCTCCACCCTGAAATCACTGCGCGGTTAGAGGCAATTATAGTGTCGGAGGGGGGACGGTCACCGTCAGCGACGGCCGGGGAGCAGCTGTATTGGAATGAATACTAGTAATCAGGTAGTAATAAACAAGAAACCGCTCACCCTGAGTCTGTCGAAGGGGGTGAGAAGCGGGAAATGTGCTCATGTTTCGACAAGCTCAACACGAGCGGCTCTGTAAACATTGACGCTAAAGTACCCGAATAGTTACGAAAACTACTTTTTTTCTTTAAAATGAAGGTTGTGTCTGCAATGAAAAAACAGGGGCTCTACGATCCAGCCAACGAGCATGACAGCTGCGGTGTGGGCTTTGTCGTTAATGTCAACGGCCGGAAAAGCCATTCCATCGTCTCCGATGGAATCTTGATTCTTAAAAATCTTGAGCACCGCGGTGCAGTAGGCGGCGACTCCAAAACCGGTGACGGCGCCGGCATGATGGTACAGATACCGCATGAATTTTTCAGCACCGAAGCCGGCAGGTGCGGTTTTACGCTCCCCGAATCAGGAGAGTACGGCGTCGGCATGCTTTTTCTGCCGCAACAGAAAAAAGCACGCACCAAGGCAATCGGCATTGTGGAATCAGCGATTACCTCCGAAGGTGGCACCGTTGCCGGATGGCGAGAGGTACCGACCCGTCCCGACTGCCTGGGAGAGCTGGCCAAATCATCGATGCCGTTCATCATGCAGGTGTTCATCACCTTTCCGCGACTGAAGGGCGAGACTCTCGAACGTAAACTGTTCATCACCAGAAAATGCATGGAATCAGGCTTCAAAAAGGCATCCTGCTCCACGGAGGAGTGTTACATCGTCTCCTGTTCTTCACGAACGATTACCTACAAAGGCATGTTTGTCGCTCCGCAGTTCGAGCACTTCTTTCCCGACCTGGTCGATACGTCGTTCCAGAGCGCCCTCGCGCTCGTTCACCAGCGGTACAGTACCAACACCTTTCCGTCATGGCCTCTGGCGCAGCCGTTCCGATGGCTCGCGCACAACGGTGAAATCAATACCCTGCGGGGGAACATTAACAAAATGATGGGACGGGAAAAGACGATATCGTCTCCTCTGTACGGCGACGATACCGCCAAGCTGCTTCCGATCGTGGATACTTCACTGAGTGATTCGGGAATATTCGATAACGTATTCGAACTGCTCGCACTCAGCGGCAGATCGGTCGAGCACTCCATCATGATGATGGTTCCCGAGGCGTTCGGGCAGAAATATCACATCAGCGAAGACAAACGCGCTTTCTACGAATATCATGCGGCCATCATGGAACCGTGGGACGGCCCCGCCGCGGTTGCCTTTACCGATGGTATCAAGGTGGGAGCCACGCTCGACCGCAACGGGCTTCGCCCGGCCCGGTACATCGTCACCAAAAGCGGCAAAGTGGTTATGGCGTCGGAAGTCGGCGTACTCGATATACCGCCGGAGGATGTTCTTGAAAAAGGACGTCTCGCTCCGGGAAAGATGTTCCTCGTCGATACCGCTGCGAACCGTATTATTTACGATAACGAAATCAAGGCATCGGTTTCACGCAGCAAACAGTACCGCCGCTGGCTCGAAAACAACCGCATCGAGCTCAAAGGGCTGTTCGGAGTTCCCGGCCCGGTCGAGATCGACCACGAATCATTGCGGCTTCGTCAGGCCATATACGGCTACACGCTCGAAGAAGTGAACAGCATCCTTATTCCCATGGCGGAAAACGGCCAGGAACCGGTGAGTTCCATGGGCAACGACGCGGCACTGGCGGTGCTTTCCCCCCGGCCGCAGTTGCTTTACAATTACTTCAAACAGCTCTTCGCCCAGGTCACCAATCCTCCGATCGACCCCTACCGTGAAAACCTGGTGATGTCGCTCATGAGCTTCGTCGGCCGTGAAGGCAACCTTCTCGAGGAGTCGCCGAAACACTGCCACCAGCTCAAGCTCCCCCATCCGGTACTTACCAATGACGATATGGTGAAATTGTATAAAGTCGACGTTGAGGGATATCGTTCAACGGTGCTGCCCATGGTGTTCGATGCAGCTTCCGGAGAACCGGGACTCGCGACCGCGCTTGACGAACTCTGCAGACTCGCCGAACAGAAAATTGACGAGGGCTATTCACTGCTCATCATCTCCGATCGGGAGGTCTCAAATGAAAAGGCGCCCATTCCGGCGCTTCTTGCGACAGCGGCACTGCATCACCATCTCGTGAAAGTGCAGAAACGCCATCTTACCGGGCTCATCATCGAGTCGGGCGAAGTGCGCGATGTAATGCAGTTCGCCACACTGATCGGGTACGGCGCCAGTGCGGTCAACCCGTATCTGGTGTTCGAGATCCTTGCGGATCTCAAACTGCGCGGCAAGCTCTCCCTGCGCCTGGAAACCATTATCGAACATTACATCACCTCCGTTAAAAAAGGTCTGCTCAAGGTGATGTCGAAAATGGGTGTTTCGACCATCCGCAGTTACCGCAGTGCGCAGATATTCGAAGCGGTCGGACTCGACGATGAATTCATCCGGAAATACTTTCCCGGTACGTCGTCCCGAATCGGCGGCATCGGGATCGAAGGTATCGCCCGCGAAGTACTCGCCCGTCATTCCAACGCCTATGCGCGTACGAACGGTGAAATCGAAGTCCTCGACAGCGGCGGCAACCTGCATTACCGGGCGTTCTCCGAGAAGCACCTTTACAGCCCGGAAGCCATCACCAATATCCACCGCGCGGTACGCGGAAACGATTATGGTTTGTATAGAAAGTACGCCGACCACATCAACGATGCCGGCAAAACCCTCTGTACGCTGCGCGGTCTGTTCAGATTCCGCGCGGGAACACCGGTTCCTCTCGACGAAGTCGAACCGGTTGAATCGATCACCAGGCGGTTCGTGAGCAGCGCCATGTCGTTCGGATCGATCAGCAAGGAGGCGCATGAAACCATCGCCATCGCGATGAACCGTCTCGGTGCCGCAAGCAACTCGGGCGAAGGCGGTGAAGATGAGGAACGGTATATTCCGCTCCCCAACGGCGATCTGAAAAAGAGCATGATCAAACAGGTTGCATCGGGCCGGTTCGGTGTTACCATTAATTACCTTGTCAATTCCCGGGAGCTCCAGATAAAAATGGCGCAGGGTGCAAAGCCCGGTGAAGGCGGTCAGCTCGCCGGTCTCAAAGTGGACGACATCATCGCCAGAGTGCGGCACTCGACCGTGGGCGTCACCCTCATATCGCCGCCGCCCCACCATGATATCTACTCGATCGAAGAT
>JAFGHA010000195.1 GCA_016930275.1 Chitinispirillaceae bacterium | reverse complement strand
TTTTTACAAATACCCAGGCTTTCTAAATACATTCCATAGAAAAAAGCATCACGCTGCTTTTATGGAAACCCTTGCTCGAACCGGCCTTGACAGTATCTTTTATTCAACCTCATGGGGGGGGATAATTATAAAAGAGAATGAAACTCCATACTGACCGAATCGTCAGGGGGCGTTGTGGGGTGTCCCCGCGCTTAGGGGGTAGCGGAAAAACGACATGAATGTCGGATTGGAGCGAGGGGCAGGAGCTCCTGTGAAAAATTATCTTATTGTCGAAAGGATAAAATGAATTCAGTACGTTATATATTAATTGTGAATGCAAGAATTGGCGTTAAAACCCCTATTACAACTGGCCCGGGGTAATACACAACGGATTTCCCAGGGTATTTATATCCGAAATAAATTCCTGAAAGAGCACCTAGACCACTACCACATAATGCTGCAATAAACGGTCTCCATTCAGTATCAAAGTATGTAGTATTATCAGGAAAGATAATTAATCCGACAAGTAATCCTCCCACAAAACCACATAATGCAGTACTTGTCATAGCATTCGGGTAATTCATAAAAATTTTACTACGATTTTTTTTATAAAAATGTTCCCGAGTTGCAATTGAAAGAGAAAGATATCCAAGAGATAGAATAGAAGCAAGTCCATCATAGTCCTCCCCGAAAATGAATTCAATTTTATTATTGATGCCCCCGTCATATCTTCCGGTCATCATATAGATATTGCTCAATCCATCAGAAAAAGGGAACAGACAATTAGTATTAAGACACGTAGAATAAAGTGAATCTGAAACGTTCTCTAAACCGGAATTTTTAAGTATCAGCGAAGGACTGGCATTAAATGATACAAGTGAATGAATACCGCCGTTTTTGTATCCGTTCTGTTAACCCATCTTTCGATTTCCGGATGAAAGAACCATTTTGAGACTTCCTGAGCAAGGAGGATTAAAATGGGCAAAACGAACATCCGCTCAAAGGCCGCAATAGAAAAATATCTTACGGCACAGCGAGAGAGTGGTTTGACGGTCGAGTGTTTTTGCAAACGGCACCACATAGCACTATCAACGTTTTGGAACTGGCGTAAACGTTTCAAGGCAACACCGGATAAACAATCTGCAGCACGATTTGTGAAAATAGTACCGGTTCCAGTTACGTCCTCCACTGCAATCGAGATACGTACCGGCCCGTTTGCTATAACGATTTCTGCCGGGTGTGACCCGGAACTTCTTCGGAATATTCTTTCGGTTGTCGGGGAACTTTCTTCGGGCTGTACCCATGCTGCTTAAGCCATTTGATGAAGTTCAGGTATTCGTGTGTCTCGATCCGACAGACATGCGCCGTTCATTTGATAAACTTGCGGCACAGGTACAGCAGACGGTGGGGCACAATCCGCTTTCAGGCAATCTGTTTGTATTTGTAAGCAAACGGCGGACGATGATGAAAATAACGTTCTGGGATAGAACCGGCTACTGCCAGTATTTCAAGCGCCTTGAAAACGGATCGTTTTCCATTCCCTGCGCTGTCGAAGGAGGAACAAAAAGTATAACGATCAATTTTGAGGCACTGCAGCTGCTGCTCGACGGTATCGACGTCATGGGTGCAAGGCGGATGAAAGGATGACTTGACATTTATTGAATCTTCCTGTTGATAATAGAGATAATTGTTGTTATATTATTCATGTGAAAAGCACCGCACAACCACTTCCCTCAGATGTTCCATCCCTCCAGAAGATCGTAGCCGAACTGGCTCATCAAATCGATACGCTCAAACACGAGCTCTCTTACATCAAGCGAATGGTGTTCGGGCAGAAACGTGAACGCCATGAGCCTTCGGTTCCCGAAGAGCAGATGGCGCTGGATGAGCTGTTCAAGCAGATCGGCGTGAATGTTCCTGGGTATGCCGAATCCAAGGAGCATATCAGCTATGAACGCCGCAAACCGAAAAAAGGACATGGCCGCAAAGCCATTCCCGATGACCTTCACCGTGAGCAGCACATTATCGATGTTTCCGAAGAAGAGAAGACCTGCGGTTGCTGCGGTGCTCGCAAGAACCATATCGGTGATGATATCACGGAAGAGCTGGAATACAAGCCGGCGGTATTTTTTGTTAATCAGTACATCAAGCCGAAGTATGCCTGTCCGCACTGTTCGCAGCAGGGTGTCACCATGGCGAGCATGCCTGTACGTCCCATTGAAAAGGGAGTTGCGGGAGCCGGGCTTCTAGCGTATATCCTGGTGAGCAAATATGTCGATCATCTTCCCCTCTACCGGCTGCAGCAGATGTTCATGCGGTATGCCATCGATATTAACCGTTCGACCATGTCGGGGTGGATCGCTCAGATCTGCAGGTACCTTGAGGTGCTCTACGAGGCGATGCACCGCGAGCTGATAAAAGAGTCATTTCTAATTCAGGCAGATGAAACGACCCTGAAGGTTCTCGATAAGGAGACAAAAGACAAATGCGAACTGGGGGTATCTCTGGCCGTATGTCGGTGACGGCAAACTTGCGGTATTCGAGTTCAAAGACTCCCGGGCTAAGGCTGGGCCCACCGATTTCCTGAGCGGTTTTAACGAGCGGTACCTCATGTCCGACGGCTATGCCGGATACGGGGAGGTGATAAGAACAAACAACCTCAAACACCTGATGTGCTGGGCACATGCACGAAGAAAGTACTTCGAGGTAAAAGATCTTGAACCGGAGTTTGTATCGAAAGTACTCTCACACATCGGTGTCCTGTATTCGATAGAAAAAACATTGAACGATCCGAAAATTGATCATGCTGAACGGGGAAAAATCCGTATTGAAAAAAGCAGGCCGGTACTTGCCGCACTACCTGAACTGCTGATGAATCCCGGTAAGATCATTCTTCCCGGCAATGAGGTATCGGAGGCAATCGGTTATACGTTGAATCACTGGGTACAGCTGACGAGGTTTCTGGAAGATGGCCGATTACCGATAGATAACAATCTGGTTGAAAACAGCATCCGACCTGTAGCACTCGGAAGAAAAAACTGGTTGTTCGCCGGGTCGGAAGAGGGTGCAAAAAGGATGGCGATTATCTATTCGTTCGTTGCGACATGCAAACTCAACGGGATCAATCCGTATGAGTACTTTTACGATATTTTACCCCGAATCCCGGAATATCCGGAAAAGAACATCGCTGACCTGATGCCTACTCGTTGGAAACCCCTAAAGCCGGGGGGAATGGGTTAACAGAACGGATACACACTGCCTAACCGTCTTATAATAATGTGTCCACTACCGGATGAATAATCCGGGTCAGGGTCGGGATCAGTATCGTCTTTTTATTCCGGAAGTTATAAATACCGAAAGCAGTAGGCCCGCATTAATTTTTTTTTCGCAACAGACATGTCGTACTACAGCACATAAAAAATATCGCATCCGCAAACAGCGTAAAACTACAGCAACGCCTTCAAATAAGACACCGCTTTTTCAACACATTCCTTTTCGGTTCCTACCTGCGTATCCAGAACGAGATCCGCCGATTCCGGCTCCTCGTACGGACTACTGATTCCGGTAAAATCGGGGATTTCACCAGTCATTGCCTTTGTATAGAGCCCTTTGGGATCGCGGGATTTGCAGGTTTCCAGATCGGCTTTCACAAATACCTCCGTAAAGCTGCCCGCGGGAAAGAGCCCTTTCACTAACCGCCGCATCGCTTTCATGGGTGAAATGAACGTGCAGAGAACGATACAGCCGGAATCGTACATCAACCGTGCCACTTCACCGATTCTGCGGATATTTTCGATTCGGTCGTCGGCTGAAAACCCCAGATCCCCGTTCAATCCGTGTCGGACGTTATCTCCATCGAGTATATAGACCCGTTTGCCCTCTTCAAAAAGCAGTTTTTCAACCGCTTTGGCAATGGTGCTTTTTCCGGAACCGGATAATCCGGTAAACCAGAAGCAGTGTGCCCGGTGCCCCTGCCGGGCCTCGCGGTGCTCACGGGTAACATTCAATTGCTCCCAACGGACATTACTGGAAGTGTGACTCACCAGCTCCGGTGCGGCTGCGTTTTTCAATGTTTTCCGGACCATTCCTCCGGCAACCGTCTGATTGGAAGCGGGATCGATCAGTATAAAGCTTCCGGTCTCTCTGTTGCGTTCGTAGGGATCCAGAGGTAACGGCATGGCGGATTCAATTTCCACCCGTCCGATTTCATTAAGTCGCAGGGTATCGGCATCCTGACGATGCAGTGTGTTAATGTCAAGGAGGTAATCCAGATTCCGGACAAAGGCTTTTACCAGTCGGGTACCGCACTGCAGTTGATACGCGGTTGCGAGAGAAAGCGACCGCTCGTTGTCCATCCAGCAGAGCGTGGCCTGAAAACGGGTGGTGACTTCGGGGAGATTCTTACTCCGTACAATCATATCGCCCCGGCTGATATCGATTTCATCTTCCAGCGTCAGGGTAACACTCTCGCCCTGGAAGGCCTCCTCACGATTGCCGTCGAAGGTGACAATCTCTTTTATTTTTGATGTCTTCTGCGAAGGCAGTACCGTTACCGGTTCTCCGATCTGAATGGTCCCGCTGGCAATGCGGCCGGCGAATCCCCGGAAGTTAAGATGTGGTCGGATGACGTATTGCACGGGGAACCGGAAGTCGACCAGGTTCCGATCGGCTGCAATGGAGGCGTGTTCCAGTTGATACATAACGGAAGGTCCGTGGTACCAGGGCATGTTTTCCCCGGGCTCCACCACATTGTCGCCCACCAGAGCAGAAATGGGGATGAAGGTGATATCATGGATATTGAGTTTCTGGCTGAATGCCTTGTATTCCCTCACGATTGCGTCGTAGGTTACTTTGGAGTAATCCACCAGATCCATTTTATTCACCGCCACGATCACATGGGGAATCCCTAACAGACTGGCGATGATACCATGACGTCGGCTCTGGGAAAGAACACCCAACCGGGCATCAATCAGGATAATTGCCAGATCGGCGGTGGAGGCACCGGTAACCATATTACGGGTATACTGCTCATGTCCCGGCGTGTCGGCGATAATAAATTTCCGTTTTGGTGTGGAAAAATAGCGGTACGCGACATCAATGGTGATACCCTGCTCCCGTTCGGCCCGTAAACCGTCGGTCAAAAGCGCCAGATTGATCTCTTTTTCACCCCGCAGGGTACTGGCCTGTTTCAGCTGGTCCATCTGATCCTGAAAAATCGCCTTGGAATCGTACAGCAGCCGACCGATGAGGGTACTTTTCCCGTCGTCAACACTTCCAGCCGTAGTGAAGCGGAGCAGTTCCATATTCAAATAGGCTTCTTCGTTGAATTCTGCAATGGTTTCCGGCGTTTTTGTATCGCTCATTGTACCACTCCCTAGAAGTATCCCTGTTTTTTCCTGTCTTCCATGGCTGCTTCGCTTCGCTTGTCGTCGGCACGTCCACCTCGTTCGGTAGTTCGGGTACAGGCCACTTCGTTGACAATATCACGAATGGTTTCTGCAGTGGATTCGGTCAGTCCGGTGCAGGTGATATCCCCGATGGTACGGCAACGGACCTTCCGTGGTTCGACCGTTTCACCTGCAACAGGTTCAGTGATACCGGCAACGTAAGCCAGAATGACGCCGTCACGGAGGATCGTTTGTCGTTCATGGCTGAAATAAAGGGATGGCATGGGAACTTCTTCCATGGCGATATACTGCCAGACATCCAGTTCGGTCCAGTTGGAAATGGGGAAGGCGCGGAAATGTTCGTCCATGTTATGCCGGGCGTTGAAAATGTTCCAAAGTTCAGGCCGCTGGTTTTTGGGGTCCCATTGACCGAAGGAATCGCGGAAACTGAAAAAACGTTCCTTGGCCCGGGCTTTTTCTTCGTCCCGTCGGGCTCCTCCCATGGCGCAGGTGAATTTAAACTCGCGGAGGGCATCGAGCAGGGTAACGGTCTGGAGACTGTTCCGGCTTGCTTTGGGTCCCGTTTCTTCGGTGACCCTTTTCCTGTCAATAGATTCCTGAACCGTCCGCGCAATCAGTCCAGCCCCTATCTCGTCCAGAAAACGGTCCCTGAATGCAATGGTCTCTTCAAAGTTATGTCCCGTATCCACGTGCAGCATGGGAAAGGGGATCTTCCCCGGATGAAAAGCCTTTCGGGCCAGCCAGGCCATACAGATGGAATCTTTTCCACCGGAAAAGAGCATGACCCGTTTTTCGAACTGAGCGGCCACTTCACGGATAACGTAAATCGCTTCACTTTCAAGCTGTCTGAGATGATTCAAGGTGTAATTATTCATACTGAATCCAAAGAAGGTTGGCGCCGGCTTACGGGAGAAGAGAACTGACAACAATTTCCCTCTACTGTAAACGGGATAGGCGGTGCGGCGAGTCTGTCGAACCGGATGCCGGGTGGGGGTGTAGGAAAGTAACAATTGGATAATCCATGTAATTTGCCATCAACTTCGGGACGATGCCCGTGATTGAGAAGATGTCGCTTACCGTAGTATAAAAAATCTTCGTAGGTACTCATACGTATAAATTGCCGCTTTTGCTCCGGGTACCACTTATCTAAGGAGAACGACAATCAAGTTTTCGAATAGACACTAACTGGAAGGATATCCCATGACGTACTGAACTCAACAAAGAACACCGTTTTTATCGTACCGCTTTTGTTTGAAATGATTTAATAATTTCTGAACCGAAAACCGGGAATACATTTAATATAGGTGCGTCAAACCTGAAACGCAAGGTTGCTGAAGAACCGCCGTAAGGAGGATGCTCCCAATTCAGAAGGTGCCGGGTGAAGTGGTGGAACTTATTGTAGCATCGTCATACTTTTAAGTTACTACTGAAATCGCAGCCGGAGAGTGTCGTTTTTCGGCGCGCTGTTCCCATTTCTCCGCAGGCAGGGGATTCCATATCGCGGAAATAGAGAATGGTACGATAAGCCCTCGGCGAAGATTTATTTTCCAATAAGACACTGTGGTATTTTTAGTATTGCCGATAGTTCCTTTTCTGATACTACACCGGTTCTTTGGTTCAATTCAAGGCCGGTATATTTCCAGCGCCGTATTGGAGAGGTGTGTGGAACAGGCGACTGTATCATCTACTGATAAATATTACCCGGTTCGGCTTGCGATGATCGCTTCTGCCTAAAGTGCACTTGGTAACGCTATTTGCGAAGGTAAAAGTGCGTGCCGGTCGCCTGTGCCGACCGTGTAACTTCGGGTAAACTGGACTGTTGCCCGGTGATAGAATAATAATGGGTGCTCTAACAACCGGCAAACCATAAAACTGGTTATGATTATCCTTCAGGATCTGAATCACGATATGCAATCCGCCCAGAACATGGACACGTTATGACGAATTCAAAAACGGCAGCTTCACTTTGGGTTGGACAGACCCTCCATTTCACCTGTCTCACTTTGCTGTTGTTTCCGGTTTATGGTGCGTGGCAGTATATAGGAGGGCCGTTTCCGGTCTTTTTCTGGTGTGCAGTGGCCGTTCCTGTTGTGCATCAAATAGTTGTTTGGCTGGCATGGCGATTAGAGATACAGAGCGCAGCGACAAGTAAAACCATCGGTTTCCATGGGTACGTCGTGATTTTCTTCGTGCTTTTTGCAGGCCGCTTTGTCTCCCTGTTCACCCTGGCCTGGGTAGATCGCGGCAGTCTGGATCTCAATGTTCTTCCGGTAACAATCTTAACGATTCTCCTCGCTTTGCCGGGTATCTATGCCATCTATAGCGTTCAGCGATATTTTGGAATGACTCGAGCCGCCGGTGCAGATCATTTCGATAGTCGATACCGAAGTATGCCTCTCGTAAAGAAAGGAATATTCCGTTTCACCAACAACGGAATGTATCTGTATGCCTTTCTTTTATTCTGGGCCGGTGCTGTCGGTTTAAATTCGCGTGCCGCGCTGATAGTCGCAGCCTTCAGTCATGTTTATATTTGGGTCCATTTCTACGCCACCGAAAAACCGGATATGAATTATCTCTATAGTGCGACTGCCAAACAGGGGCAGTCGGACGCCGCAGAAGCGAGCAGCTGACACAAAACGTTAATGATAAGTTATTCAGTGGCAGGTAGCTCAAACCACCCATGAGGATTAATCATAACGGATATTCTAGTCCCCTCGTTTTTCCTGATATCGAATTTCCAGCCGAAATTTCCTTGTGATTTGAAGTTGGTAAAGAGTGGTCGGGAAATAGTCGATGCAGTGTATTTTATTCGGATCTTATTAACCACTGGGCATGAAGAACAAAACAACGATGTGATCGCGCTTCGTCATAGTCATAATGAGGACAGAACCCCGCCGTCTCAGAGTTTTTATCCGTTTTCTCTTCTGACTTAAACTATAATCATAAGGCTTTAAGTGGTGGTGTTCGATATCTCTCGAATGACATGTGTGGGAAACATTGTAGCCCGTTCTAGAATCCGAGAAAAACTCCCGTCTCAATGACCTTTCTGTTGATACTCACACCCAGTCTTCCTGCAGTACCTTCCCGTCAATACTCACCGTGACCGCCTTTATCGGCACTTTTCTTACGGCCTCTGCCGCCGCCTGTTTCGCCAGGTGCAGTAATCCCCCGCAGCAGGGAACTTCCATGATGATGACCGTGAGGGTATTGATTCTTGCGTCATCGATCAACGACCGCAGTTTCTCCTGATAGATTTCTTTCCCCTGATCAAGTTTGGGACAGGCGATCGCAAGCGTCTTGCCTTTAAGAAAGGTGCGGTGAAAGTCACCCATGCTGAAAGCGACGCAATCGGCGGCTAAGATCACATCCGCGCTCCGGTAGTGTCCGGCGGAGGGTGAAATCAGGTGCATCTGGACCGGCCAGTGCCGCAGTTCCGACGGGTGTGCTTCACCGGTATCAGTAGTCAGCGGTGCCGGTTCGGGAGTCCCCTCAAACTGGAATGAGCGGGAACCGGGACATCCGCTACCATGGTGTACCGGTGCGGGTGCGGCAGGTGTCTTCTCATCGGTCTCGATTCCCTGTGCCTTGAGTTCGTCGAGTGCCGCGGCGAGATACTCCTGTTCATTATGGTCTCGCAGATGCCGGAGATGAGCCTTGATTACGTTGGGGCCCTGCTTGATGATGTTTTTCATGACGGTACGTTCATCGTAAGGTTCCGCTTCGCGTTCTTCGATGTTGATGGCCCCTTCAGGGCAGTGACCGAGACAGGCGCCGAGACCGTCGCAGAACAGATCGCTTACGAGTCGGGCTTTTTCATCGATGATTTGTATGGCGCCTTCGGGACAGTTGGGAATGCATATACCGCATCCGGTGCATTTTCCCTCGTCGATGGTGATGATTTTACGTTTCATGTATACCTCCGGTTGCCGGTTGCGTTGATTTTCTAAATACAATAATTATTATTGAATCCAGAATACCCAGTTGATCTAAATATGCAACGAAATACCGGAAAAAAACTTGACTGGCGTCAAGAAATAAAGGATTCGCGGAGGGATGCACTCGAAAGTTCAGTTTTTTCCAAGCAGCGTAGTGATTTTACTGAGCAGCAGGTCGCTGTTTCCCGGTTTTTCAAAAAAATCGGTTGCAGGTTGTGCAAGCAGATTACCGATGGTTTCGGTGGTGTGAAAGCCGCTCATAAACAGAATTTTCATGGTGGGATGTGAATCGCGCAGTACTGAGAAGGTTTCAATACCATCCATTACCGGCATCATCAGATCCAGAAGGACCAGATCCACCGGCGTGCCACGGTTGACGAAATCACAGGCTTCACGTCCGTTACTGCAGGAGGTGACCGTATAGCCGTGATCCTCGAGTATCTCGGTGTATATTTCACGGACCGAAAGCTCATCGTCCACGACCAGAACCGATGCCTGACCTGTTGCAGACAGAGAGGCTTCGGGTGCAGTATGTTCATGGGGTGTGTCAGCCTGAGTCGGTTCAGCAAGTTGCGGCAGGTAAACATGAAACGTTGTTCCGCTGCCCGGTGTACTTTCGAATTCAACGGTTCCATGGCAGGTCAAGACATACCGCCAGACGATCGAAAGACCGAGACCGGAGGATTTTCCCTTGGGTTTGGTGCTGAAGAAGGGCTCGAACAAGTGACTGCGCACATTTTCGTTCATGCCGCACCCGGTATCCGTTACACCGATATGCAGATAGGTACCGGGGGCAAGGGAAGAAGGAAGGGTGCTTTGCGCGGGATCAGTTATTTCCGTGAAAAAACGTACCGTACCTCCGCTATCACCACATGCTTCAATCGCATTGAAGCCCAGATTGACGATTGTCCGGCGAAAATGATCGGGGTCTCCCCTCGTCAGCACCGGTTCGGAGTTTGCGGCAGGGGGAATTACTTCCACCTCTCCCGGGTGAGTCGCAAGCTCGGCACAGACTTCTCGTATGATTTTATTGACGTCGATCGCTGAAATATGCCGGGTGTCGCTATTGGCAACGAGTGCCAGTCGGTCAAGCAGTTCCGATGCATGTTTTTCCGCCTCGATGATCCCGTTGATATATCTCTTCGCCCGCTCATCGTCAGCGAGTCGTTTCTGCAGCAGTGAGGTATAACCACCGATCGCGGTCATGATGTTATTAAAATCGTGGGCGAACACTCCGGCCATCCGGGAACAGTGTTCGAGTTGTTCCATCGGAGCCGTCTGAATTGGAGAAACTGCAGATGATGCCGGAGGTTCCGGTTGTTGAACCGGTTTTACCGCCGGAGCCGTCGAAGTTTCATTATAATGAATCGTATCATGGTTTCCGGGACCGGTGGTACGTCGCAGGTACAGAAGGGCGTAGGCGGACCCTCCGATCAGCAGAGCACAGCAGGCGGCGATTCCCCATAAAATATAGATAGTATCCATCAATTCCCTGTCGAGGGTAAAGATAGTGAAGAACACACCGGCAGTACAGGAAAGGAAATTGCTGTCAAGCGGTGATGCAATTCAGAAAAGTGATTGAAGCTTCCGTCCGGAATTCTGGCCT
>JAFGHA010000194.1 GCA_016930275.1 Chitinispirillaceae bacterium | reverse complement strand
GCAATTGAACACTCTCGGCTGAAAATGGATATTGCAAAACGATTAAAAGACAAAGTATCTTAACTGAGAACTCGGTACTCTTGAGTAGTTACTATTACCGTTTAAAAAACGTGCACCCCTCAATTCAACATTCCCCGAACTCATCATGAAACGTGACAGCTCGGGTTTACTCAGTTTCCCTTAAACAGATCAACCTTCCAGTATATCACTTATGTGGTGACGTTATTGTCACCACATATATAGTAATCCACTGCAGCAATATAAATACTTAAAATAATCTTATCATTAATTATAACATTATGTTACAGCAATTAATCTAATTTTTAAAACGATTATCCTGATTTTAATAATTATTTATAGTAATCTTTATTTTTATTTTTTTGTATATTATTGTCACCACTTAATAGCGGTATCGATTAACAGTATCCGTTGCCTTGTAATGACCACAAATGCTGAAATTTGAATACGTAATGTGACACCTCACCAAACCATTAAAGGGAGTATTTATGAACAATCCCGGTATTTTTCCAATCCTGTTCCTCGGGACTATACTTTTCTTTTTCAGTATTCATGCTCAGCACATTGGCTCGCCGGTCGGCTTTGCAGGTGTACCAGCCTACGGAGTCGACGGTGTTACCGGCGGTGCCGGTGGAGAGGTAGTCACCATCAACGGGCAATCAGACGCACAGAAACTGCAGGATGCTCTCGACAGTGACGATGAACCGCGAATTATTTACATTTCGGGTTCCGTACAGCTTCCGGAATATCCCGAAGGAACGACTACCCCTGTTTCCGATGTAACCCTCCGTATGACTTGTGTACGGTCACATAAAACAATTCTAGGTCTGGGAAACGACGCGAAAATTCACCACTCGGGACTCTCCATCTATAGCGGCAGCGGAGAAAACAGTCCGCAGGAAACGGCAGTCAACAATATCATCATTCAAAATCTGACCTTTGAGGCGGCACCGGATGACGCCATCAACATTCAGGGCGGCTCACACCACATCTGGGTAGATCACTGTACGTTCACCGACGGTACCGGTGGCCCTCTCGGTGAAGACTACGCCGATGGTCAACTGGATTTCAAGCGCGGATCCGACTATCTCACCGTTTCTTATTGTGTGTTCACCAATCACAAGAAAATGTCACTTATCGGCCACAGTAACTCGGTGGGAGACATCGACCGGGGATTTCTCAGGGCAACCTACGACCATAATTTTTTCAACGATCTCGGAGGAACCGCCAGTTCACGTCATCCACGGGTTCGGTTCGGCATCGTACATGTACTGAACTGTTTCATCCAGGGCGTAGGAAAAGACAAGAACACCGAAGGCGTCGTTTCTCAATGTGAAGCAAGAGTCTTTATCGAAGGATGCCACTTCCGATTCGCCAAATGGGGTGGTTCGGTGAACGAGCACAGCAGCAGCAGCGAGACCGACGGACTTCTGGTGCAGCGCAACAACAGTAACGATCAGTGCGCCGGTGATTTCACTTACGTTACCGGTACGAATTTCAACCCTTCCGATTATTTCAAATACAGTTACAATGCGGCACAATCGAGCAATCTGCCAAATTCACTTCCGTCGGAGGCCGGAGCCGGTAAACTGAACATTCAGAAAGTTTCGGTGATGGAGATGAGAATTGCATCCGTCAGTCCTGCTCCGGTGTTGACTATTTCTTCCAACGGAGAACTGCTGCTTCTTTCCAGTGGCACCATTAATAGTCGGAATACCACCGCTTCGATTCTGGATCTTTCGGGGCGTACGATTCTGCAGGGAAATCTGTTTAAAAAGACGCCAGGCGGGTATTCGGTGGGGATTCACGCGCTTACTCCGGGGACGTATTTTCTGACAACAACTGATGAAGGTATGGTGGGATCGTTTACGAGGCGATGAGCAGGAGATTACAGCGATAAATAAAATCAGTATTATTCCGAATATTGTTTTCATGAGCGGAATCGACAACAAAGGTACCTGAGTAGGTACTAAAAAAACATACACCATGTTTCACACCATCCTTTTTAAAACAGCAGAAAATTATTAACACATTTGTTATATTTGATATATGTCATGGTCCATTGAATATTACAGTGATAAATTGGCCCGTATGATACTGAAAATGCCGGCCGGGCTTCTTGCACGATATATTCATGTTTCTGATCTGATGTTGAAATTCGGCCCGAATCTTGGAATGCCGCATACCCGTGCAATGGATGAAAAACTCTTCGAGATGAGATTGAAGAGCAAAGAAGGAGTAAGCAGAATTTTTTATTGTACCAAAATCGGGAAGAAAATTATAGTACTTCATTTTTTCATCAAAAAAACTCAGAAAACACCAACGAAAGAACTTGAAATAGCCCGAAAACGCCTACTGGAGGTTCTTAATAATGAGACATGAAGAACTCAGGAAAAAAGCCCTTAATAAAAAAAGTGTAAAAAAGGAATTTGATCGTCTTGAACCTGAGTACGCATTAGTCAGTCGAATGCTTGCAGCGCGAAAAAAAGCAGGTATGACACAGGCAGATGTTGCGAAACGAATGGGAACAAAGACACCTTCTATTGCCCGACTCGAAAGATCGTTAATTACCGGTAATCATTCTCCTTCAGTTTATACACTCAGAAAATATGCCGAAGCAGTTAATTGTCGCCTTGATATCAAGCTGGCTTCAGGAAAACGTTGATCTGCCGTAGAATACGTGGTTTACCGTAGGGATACGATTTAATTGATGGAAAGGTGCAATGCGGCGTTCAGTTTCCCCGCGTGGAGCGAGGCCGGGGGGAGTACGTGCAGTGCAACGCAGCGGACGTCAGGCCGCCCTTCGATAAACTCAGGGACCACAGGTTGGGGGGACCGCTCCGAGTGCACCGGCCGTCAGTCCGGTAGTTTACATAAACTCCTTTTTGCCGACATGCGATACAATAAATCACCACCACCCATCAAGCATGTGCGAAGCCATGACGGCGAAGCGGACGCAAAAAGTTGTTTATGTAAAAGCGAGGATGCACGCCTGCCCTGAGCTTGTCGAATGGGACGCACCGCAGCGGCTGTCCGGCAGGGTGCGCGGGGGAGGGGTGGGCAAACAGTTTGATTCAAGAAACCGGATCAGGGATACAGCACTCTCACCTCTATATCATCAATGTAGAAGTCAATAGCAGTAGCGGTTGTTCCATTGAAACTCATTCCTATCGAGTTGAGTGCACCCGTAACTCCCCGTGTATCAAAGGACACCTGGAACGGTGTCCATTCACTGGTTGCAGGCAGGTTGCATCCGCCTATTCCAAACTTCAGTCCCACCTGATACCATGGCATATGCGCCGACTTCAAGCGGCGATGGTGAAAGGTAATATCCTTTGTATACGCACATTTTGTTTATGTACGGTGTTCCAGTCCACCCTGTGTATGCAAAACAAGTCGCAGGTTTGGATACCTTCAAACAATGGCCACTATTATAGCCACCGGTAAAAATACTCGGCGTCGTTGCGCAACCGCCCCCGTAACCCCAATCTATATTGCCGGTTTCATAGTTGTTTGAATAGGTAACATCGCCCTCACCCATAAGATGGTATTCCTTTTTCTGCACCAATGTCAGGTTTGATGGGTTCGTCTTGTCGAATTTGTACCAGCGTACCGGGCGGCCGAAACCGTCGTATTCCACTTTTTTGCCGGGATTGTTGTTTGCATCGATACTGATAATAGGTTGTCGCCACTTCTGGTCGTAGTAAGAGCTCGACATCATCGCATCCACCGGGGCGAAACGGATGTCATCGATGTACACCTCTCCTCCAGTATAGTTCACCGCTCCCACAAATACGCGGGCATACCAGTTATTGCTGTCCCAATTCTTTGTCGCAAGCAGTGTTGCAGCAGGAATTTTCATCTTTATCAGGACCCACTTACCATCAGTGGATGCTTGCTGCACGCCGGGAAAGTCAACACCGGTTTCTTTGGTGAGCGCTGCAACGGGTACCGGCCAGGTATTGTCACTGGTTTTTGTTATTCTCCTGAAATCACCGTGCATCCAGGCAGTACCGCTTTTTACATTGACCCATGCGGTCATTTCATAATCCCTGCCTTTGGTCAGTTTGAAATTGCGGGTTGGTCCGAAGGCATTTACTACGTAAACAGAGGAGTCTCCGAAGTGGCCTTTGTTGTTCATGGTGACTGAGGGTGTCGGCAATGGGTGATCTGGATCGCAGGCGACGCCTTTTTCCCAACCGTTCTCGTAGTCAAGGTAATCCGGGTGGCCGATGTTGTTTTGGTAGTTGCAGGTTAAAACGCCGCATTCAGCCCAATGTGAGTTAATTGCAGATGCAACCGGTAGCGTTCCGTTATACCCATAAATAGTCGAAGAATATAGATTTCCTGAGTTAGTCGGCTTTGACGTCTCTAAAAGAAGACCATTTACGGAATACCTTTCAAAACTCTGGTTCAACTGCATTGTAGAGATGTCATCTACGGTACCATCATCTTTAAAATCTGCTCTTAACAAATAGGTCTTTTCCGGTAGCCAGGCATCACAACCAAGCGTGTTTTTATAACTGATTTTCTTTACCGATCTGATTTCCGGAGTTGACCAGCTAACACTGGCATCCCCTTTTTCTTTTTCATAAGTAATTGTATATAAAGGTGCAGAAAGCATATATGCACCCCAAAAAGCTGATGCATACTCATCATCATCGCATGCGAAAAGAGTCGCCGAAAGCAATTGCTTTCCGTCACTGTTTGCCCGGCGGGTTATAAAGGGTAGACCATTAGAATTGTTGTAGTCGAGGATTTCATTTGCCGTGGTAACACCCTGCGTCGTACCGGTTGTTTTATCTACACGCTTCTGGTAAACATCCGGTGGCCATGAAGCATTTGAATAAAGCGAATACTTGGTACTGCCGGTTGAACGGGGATTCGTTTCCGTTGCGGCATTGGCCTGGCTGTATGCCACCGTTCTATAAACCATACCATCCATCTTCTCGTAATTCGCATTCACGGTGTGCTGGCTATCTGCATGGGTATCATTGTAGTAATACTGTACCGTTTTTCCGTTTGCGGGTGTTAACATCTCAACCTTATTAAACTTGGCTGTTCCCGCACGGGTATCGTAATTTCCAGTCGCCCCATCAAATTCAAGCGATGTAGAAATTTTACTGCTGCTTACACTTGGGTCAACGACCTTCTGGCTTACAGTGTATGAATAGACCGGCGCTTCAAAAATGTCTTGAAATTTGAACCATAATCCTATGTTCGCAGCCTTATCACTCCCTACACCAAAAAAAGACGGTCCAACTGCTACCTGCAGTTCTTCAGCACCTGCCAAGGGCAAGATGTCATTATAAAAATTCCATGATTTACCATCCCAGATGAAAATATGGAGCATATCCTTTTTTCCGCCGTGGCGGGCAATTAGATAGTTTTTAGTCGTATAAATATCTATTTGATCATCAAGCGAGGTTAAATCCTGCATTGGAAATTTCTCCGTCCATCCAGCCTCATTTGCATTATAAATACGCATGCAATCTTTTTTTCCGCCTTGTCTTACTGCAAAACACTTATCACCCGGATATATATCGATTCCATCATCACCCGTAGTAAGATCTTCAAATGGAAATGAAGTCACCCAGTTCTGGCCATCCCAACTATAAACGCGCATGCAATCCTTTTTATCGCCCTGCCGGACAGCAAAATTATTTTCATCGAAAGGATATATATCGATACCATCATTAAGTGAAGTAAGATCATCAAATGGGAATGAAATCACCCAGTTCTGGCCATCCCAACTATAAACACTCATGCAATCCTTGTTGTCCCCTTGTCTAACAATAACATTATTACCCACCGGAAAAATATCTATCGCATCGTCATTCGTGGTGAGATCCGTCATTGGAAATGTTTCCGCCCAGATGCTTCCATTCCAACTATAAATTCTCATGCAATCTTTTTTACCACCCTGTCGTACCGCCACATAATTATTACCTGGATACATCTCAATGCCATCATCACCGCTGGTGAAATCATCAAACGGTAAAGTCTCAATCCAGTCATCTCCATTCCAACTATAAATACTCATGCAGTCCTTTTTACCACCCTGTCGTACCACAACAAAATCAATACCCGGGTTTATATCTATCATATCATCTCCAGAAGTCAAATCTTGCATCGGAAATGATTCTATCCATTTCTCGTTCTTCCATGTAAATATTCGCAGACAGTCCTCTTTTTCACCCTGCCTGATAAAGACATGGTTCCCTCTAGCGATTACCACGATACCATCGGGACCAGGTGCCAGATTTGTTTTCTGATAAGATTCATACCAGTTCGATCCGTTCCAATTATAAATACTTAGAATATCTTTCTGATTACCCTGGCGCACAGTAATGTACGAAAAACCATCCGTTGTCATACTTGCCGATAGACCCTGTGCAATACTCAATGGCGGCAGTGCTGCAATTTTCGGCAGGTCTAACTCTTTCCGGATATATTGAAGCTGTGTGTTTCCTCCCGTGGATGTTGATATGCCACTTATCGCACCGTAGTTGTAATCCGGGTCGTAGTTCGTTGCATCGTCTATGTTTCCCTTGGCAAAATCAGTATTGTACGTAAATTGTGTCTTGCTGAGTAATGCCGTACCCGTACCGTTATACGTCTCAACACCCGTCAGCAGGCTTTTCTTGTAATCATTCCCGAGTTCGGCACCGTTGATTGTCGTGTAGGTGAATTTGTAGGTGCTCACTGCATTTGCGGAACCCGGAATTAAGTAGACCTTTATCTGCGAGAGTCGCAGGGAATCGAACATCTCCATAAAAATCGGGTTCGACTTGGTAGGTGTACGGGTCGTATGCCTCATTACCCTTGCTCTCAAGGGTAAATTCGATACGTTTCCCCTCCGGGTTTACGATCTTTAACGGGTACGATGCTTTTGTATATTGAACTGGTGAGGTCCAGGCGCCAACTTTCAGGTATTCGCTTTGCTGCTGATAATAAAATTGAACCGCGTTCCCGTTAAGGTCTGCTATTTCAGCCAAGTCCCAGGCGTAGGGGTACAGCGTTGGGGTTCCGCTCATGCCTATTCCGACATAGCTCCCCCACGAAAACGTCCACCGTGTTGCCTTGCGATTGCCGGAAAGATTGAGATTGCCGTATTTCATCTTCTTCCCGTCGGTCGTCGTGAGTATCCAGCCGTCGAAAACACCATTGCTGTCTAAGTCCTGCGGCTCGACCTTGATATACGGGTCATTCTTGATGTAGTATTTACCGTCTTTTTTCAATATTTTGCTGCTATATCCCATTGGTGATAGCCAAGAGAACTCGTCATCGGCATGGGTCTTTGTCCCTTTATGGTTGCAGTAGATACCGCCATAGCTCAAATTCCAGCCAAGGCCGCACCAGCTGGTCGGGGCGATGTCGTTTCGTGCGCGAACGTTAAGGTATACATTACTTGAGTAGGATAAATTGACTGCAGCATCCATCCCCCCGCGGCCGGGAAGCGCACAAACGGGTTGGCTATATGCTACATCGCCGGAATACATGTTTACGCCGCCGGAGGGGGATATGAACTGGTTGAAGGGATTGGCGGACTCCGAGGAGGTTTGGAAGGAATAGCCCATTTTAGTGAGCAATAATACCAAGTTTAGAATGAATAGTAAGGTTTTCACAGGTGTCTTTCTATCAAGGAACTCTATGGCAATAGCTGTTGTACTTCGTGTAAAAAATCATTTGATAACTATTGTGTCATAGGACAAATTCAAACAATCTTTGCACAGTGAGATAAACGATTCTGTTGTGTCATAGGGAAAGATGATTTTCTTTTCAATTACTTCCTGCTCATTCTGGCATGTTACACCAATCGCATATTCACTTTTTTTATCAGGATAGTATGAACACCCGTCTCCTTCTTTCCATTGATAATCAATTGAGTCTGTAACTGATTTTTGCGGCATTACTGAAAACGAGTCGTTAAATATTTGAGTTTCTGCCTTACTGCTATACCATATCTTGGTCGAATCAGCCACTGTTACCATTACAGTATCTTCAGTTTGATTAACAACCGTCAGATATAATCGTGACTTGCAGGAATATTCCTTATCAAAAGGTGAACAAACGCCTAATAGAACAATAAACAAAACCGAACACGATAACAATTTACTGGCTAATAAAAGTCGTTTTTCCATTTTTTTCAGTCCTGTAAAAACCAATGTCTAATATGTTGTGTAACACTCCGCACAGTAAAAACAGTTTGACTTATCCCAGTGGGATCAAGTACAACTGTAGGCATTGCTACGAACTCGATAGTCGTCTGTTTTGTCTCATTCAGGAAAGCACCTCCCGCTTCAGGCCAGAAGCCATTCTGTTTTATATCATGTACAGCGTTTTGAAGTAAATGTGTTGTTTGTGAAAAAATGTAATCTGGACTTAACACACCCGAAACGGGTGTTGCCCCTCCACCAATGGTAAGTAGCGTTGTCCCGGTCGCAGGAAAAATCGTTGTTAAAAACAAACCGGCCAACATCACGGCAGGGCCGCCTGCAACAATAGTGCCAGAAACGTCCTGATAACCGGCAAGTGCTATTGATGTTGCCTCACAGTTTGCTTCATTTCTAGTGTCAATAGTCCATATTATCAATTCATAAGGCGAAGAATACATCTGATCCTCGCTACCAGCTTCATGAAGCATATCATCATACGCATGCTTTTTATAGCCTCGCCATTGGGCTTCAGTTAAACCGTATTCATCACGGGTGTGTTCCGAAAAGAATTTTTCAACATCTTCAACTGAATTAAATTCACTATGCATGATTCTTGTAAGTCGAATTTTATCCTGAAAATGAGGATCCTTCGTGAAACAATTCCGATGTAATATCGGATTAAAATCTTCTCTGTAAAAATCCCCCATCATTTCATTCCAGCCACCCTGTATCAGATGTGAAATCGGATCTAACCGACCATTGGGATCATGATGAGATATTGGATCTGCGGAACAATACATGTAGCTGTTCCAAAACTGTTCATCAGAACCGATCCACACCCCCACCTCCGGGTCATAAAACCTGGCCCCAAAGTAAAACAGATTCAACCCGTCGGTCCCGCTTCCCGTTCCCCCCTCCTCATCAAACTCCTTGGTCGTAAACTTCTCCCTCACCGGTAAAGCAGCGGTACTCGCCCCCGGAACGTCAGACATCATCCCGTACGGTGTATACATCACCGCCTCGGTAATAACTTCATCCTCATTGAGCGCCATCCTCGTTGATCCGAGGTGATCAGTCAGGAAATACTCAAACGTGGTTTGATCTCCCTGCCCCGACAGATCGGCAACCATTCTTCCTTCCCCGAGGTTCACCGACTCAAACGTGACATCATCAGGATAATAACCGATCTCCAGAAGATTCCAATTGGATGGAGTTTTCAGCAAATCATCTGCCGTCCTGGTGAATCCTTTTTCCGGTGAATGAACCATCGCCATGTACCCGCATTGCCCTCCGGAAATCGGAAAAGCATTCGTTCCGATCGGAAAACTGCAGGTGTGATCCGGTTCGCCCGGTCTTTCAAGTACCAGATCGATTTTATTGATTCTGATATGATCCGCTTTCCGGTACTTTTTACCGAGATGAAATACCCCGTCTTCGAGTTCAAGGTCGTCTTCGAAAAGCCGGCCGGTAACGGGAGTCCCTCCGGAATAATCGGTATACTCCGTGCTCATGCGTATTCCGGTTACCCCACCGGTCTGCTTGATATGCAATACCGCGAGAAATACCGCCTGATTACTGTTCGAGTAGACATAACCACCGGGAAAATAAAGCGTTTTCGAACCTGTTTTCCGCTCTCCGACAAACAGAAGGCTGTTGGTTGAGCTAAGACTCGCGGTTTTACTGTATATCTGCTCGCTTGCAACCGGCGCAGGCTGGTACGCCCCGGTCCCGTCATCCTGATAGGGATCGTAGGTTGTTTTCGACGCTCCGGAATTGTACGGCAGTTGAAAGCTGAATTCAGCATCTTCAGTGAGCCAGTTATGATTGGTGAAACTGATGTAACGTCCAAGTCTGTTCGTGGTGGTATCGGTATACGGATTTCCCGACCTCGGCAGGTTGGTTATCTGCGGAATCAGAGGGATGAACGACCTAGCAAGAGCCCCTGCCGGAAACGTCGCTTCCATCTCGTTGGCGAATGTGTAATCCGGAAAATAATAACTGAAGTCGTAGGAAACTATAACCTCTTCAGAATTGTCGATACACGCTTCAGACGGAATGGCGATCGGAATAAAACTCGTCGCATCATTCGGATCTGTTCCCATGACCACTTCGATGATATCCTGAATATGATCACCATCGCTGTCGCCGCACTGGTTGATGACCGAACCGCTGTTGACGACCGCTTCCGGCTCGATGGTGATGATTCTCGCGTAAATCGCACCGTTGCACTGCGCGCGGGAGTATATGTGCACGTCGCCGTACGGTGCGGTGAGCATGCCGTTGAGCTGCACGTCACAGCCGATACGAACCGTATTATCGTCGTTGGTATAGAAACGGACAAAAGGGATATATCCCTCGTCCAGGAACGTCACCTGCGAACGGTCACTGAATTCCAGATCGCCCGCAACTTCAACCTCCACGACATCTCCCGTTTGAATATCGAGTTCAATCTTCGTATCGGTGCTCAGAAAGAGTTGAGTAAACGTATAGCGTCCGGCGGTAAGAGTGATGGTGCCGCGGTCGCCGACCCACAGTTGTTTGTACAATCCGGGCGCTAATGGGCCGTAGTCCTGATCGATATTTACCGTAACATCTTCCGTTCCGGTTTCGATATCAGCTTTTTCAGGAATAGTGATCGTCGCCACCGTTGCCCCTTCGGTGATTTCACCATGGACGATCGCACCCGCTTCGAGCGTCACCGTACCCGCAGCAGTCGCATTCTCCATCACTTCCGCCTGCGAGCGCAGAAGAATATCCCCGCCGCATACAACACTGCCATTTATAATCGATTGCGGTAACAGTTCGACTGACGTGTTTGACCCAATCGCTCCACCACCATTGAAGATACATTGATCCCGCAGTTCCGTTTTTACCGACGAGTACAACCCGAAACTGTTCAGGGCCAGATCATGAGGAGGAGGCGTAGTCGACTGAGCGAGCGTCGTTTCCGTAACGGTATTGGTATATCCGGAATTACCCTCCCCGTTGTACGCCTGCACCCGATACCGGTACTGGGTATTTGCGGAGAGTCCGCCGTCGTGATACACCGTGGCACTTGCCGCGGTGGTATAGACCAGCTGGAAATCATCGGCCCCCAGCGCCCGTTCGATACGGAAGCCGAGTTCGTTGTCGCTGTTGTCGGTCCAGGTCAGATCAATCTGTGTCGCGGATAGCGGCAATGCACTAAGTGCGGTCGGATCATTCGGGATTGTCGGAGGAGTGTACGGTGAAAGTACCGAACCGGGAACGATTTCCGACGGTGTGGAAGTGCTCTGTCCCGGTTTCGACCATCCTACCGAGAGATTGTCGTTCTGTGAACCGTCTTTATGCAGAACTTCGAAATAATACCTTACTCCTGCCGTAAGATTTTTAACTCCGCTCTTTTGTGTTGCGGGATATTTGGCCCACTGTTGATACGAGCAATAACCATCCACGTAGGCAATTTTCTGCTTGTTTACCGGATCGGCATCGGTGGAAAGCCACAGCTGCGACCGGTCATCGCTGGCGATCCAGAATGTGTACTCGCCGTTGGCCGGTGGAATGATATATCCTCGTATCCGCTGACCGTAATAATCGGAGAATTGCGTCGGCGTTTCGAGCTGGTAGAGGTCCTCAACGGCATTAGGGGCACTACTCAATGGAATATCAGTAACGGATATCCCCGAAATGCCATACCAGATCTCTCTGTCGCCTTTCCTTCAATAACCGCGGGGGTGGTAGCGAGCACCGCGTTGGAGAAATCCGACTCTCCGGTACCATTGTATGATTGAATTTTAAACCGGTAGGCCGTTTCGGGAGTAAGACCGGTCACCTGATAGGAGGTATTACCGGCGACAAGAGTTATCAGTGAGGTGAACCCGCTCCCGCCGGTGGAGATGAACAGTTTGTAGCCCTGTTCATTGGCGACATCGTTCCACGACAGATTAATGGTGTTGGAACCGGTCGCGGTTGCAGTAAGTGTCGGGGGCGCGGGGATGATGGCCGGTACATAGGGAGTGAGCACCGATGAGGGAACGATCTCGCTCGGTACAGTTCCGCTCTGGCCCGGTTTGAGCCATCCTACACTGCAATTGTCGCCGCCGACGCCTTCCTTGTACAACACTTCGATGTAGTACCGGTTTCCGGCGGTAAGGGTTTTAACCGCACTCTTCTGTTCAGTAAGAAATTTATTCCACTGCTGATAGCTGGTCCAGCCGGGCACGAAAGCAATCGGATTTCCCTTATTGGCGGGATCGTCGTCAGTAGAAAGCCAGAGTTTCCCGTTGTCGTCACTGGCGAGCCAGAAAGTGTAATCACCCGTTGCCGGGGCGGTAATGTACCCGCGCAGACGAACGCCGAAGTTGTCTCCATAGCTCTGCTGCGCATCGAGACCCGTCTGCGATCCGGTTACCGGTGGTGCCGTGCTTACTGGAATATCGTCGGTTGATGTGCCGCTGATACCCGTCCACACCTCGCGCAGCACCGAACCAGAAGTCGTACCGGGAATGTTTCCGTAAATCTTCGTACCGTTGCAAAATAGAGCGATGTTCTGGTTCTCGGCGAATACCGCACTCAGGTTGTTGGAAAAATCGTTGTTGTTGTCCCAGTTGGACCAGTCGTTGAAGTGCAACCCGACGACGTTCCCCGCACTGTTGGGCAGCAGCCCTCCGGGAGTGAGGTTGGCGCCGGTCACGCTGTATTGAATGTAGTACCCGCTCCCGCAGGAGGCGATCTGTACCGTAGCGTTGGGAGTGTAGTACTCCTCGAGTACCGGCACCTTGCCGTTCTCGGTCTCGAAGTAGTACCGGTAGTAGAAGTCGTTGATCGTTTCGGTACCGGTGTTCTGGATGTAGATGCGCGGTTTGGAGATGTTGCTTTCGGCAAGTCCCTCGTCCATGGAGAAGACCTTGACGGAAACCGTGGCATGGCTCATTCCGGCAAAAAGTGCGGTAAAAAACAGTGTCGCCGCTATTCGTCGTAGTGTTGCTGCAGTTTTAACCATAGGTTATTCACCCGTTTTTTCTACTATGTCTATAGTTTACATTCACGCTTCAGCCGTTTTTTTCTTCCGGTGAAACAACGTAAAAGAAGTATTTACTCATTAATACCCATTTTACACACTCTGTTCCCGCCGGCATCGTACAACATCACGACGCTTGAAACCAGATTGATGTCACCACTTTTCACTTTGCCAGACATAAATGAAGACACTGGGATAGGCAGGTTATAAGTACCATTCGCATCCCTCGGAATACCGAGAGTAGTAAGATCATTATCGTAAAAACGGAACGCCACCGGCTGATTGCGCCAATCGTACTCAATCACCATTTTTTTCGTATAGTCGACCACCATATTTCCATTCCTGTCATAAACATACTCACCACTCGTAACAGTGTTTTTCGTTCTCGTCTTGAGCCGGTTTGAATTGGGATAATAGGAATAATTAGAAATATCAACTGAACCTTCTTCTTTGGAATTGAATCTTCCCGATGCACCATAGGTATAGTTGTATGAGGTTACCAACGATGCGTTATCCGTCATTGTTGCACTGCCGAGACGATTGACATTATCATAGTTATATGAACAATCAAATGTTTCAGCAGCTGCAGCACCGAAATCATACGTGAAATCAACATTATCAATATTGCCACCGAGCGAATAAGCCATGGTTTCGCTGAATCCGTGGTCGACACCACCTCCGCCGATATTGTTTATACCGGCAATACTGGTCAATCGGTCTCGAATATCATAATCAAGCGATGTTCTGTAATCAGCGGTGGTAATACCGGTGAATAATTTCTCGTCCATTTTTCCCAGCTCATCATAGGTATATTCGGCAAAAGAGGTATAGGTGTAATCCGTACCGGAACTGTTCGGTTTTCCCTGCTCCACTTTTTTCAATCTGCCGAGTTCATCATAGGTGTATCTTTTCACCATATGGTCGAGTTGATAATAGAACGCTTCATGCGTGACTTTACCATGAACATCATAAAAATAAACCGTTTTCTGAACAACCTTTGATCCGTCAATAGCCACGTATTTCCAGTCGATACGTCCATCGTCATTGTAGGAGTAAAGTTCTCCTACATCGATTTTTTTATCAGAACCTATATAATTCGACGTAATCGTACCGGCAAGACGCCCTTTGAGGTTAGCGAGCACATTGAATTCCGATTCGAGAACAGGTGAAAAAACGTTTTCTTTTTTAAGCTCATCAAGATTATCATAAAATTTCCTGATGACACCCCTTACCTCGTTGCTTGAATACAGCCTATCCCTGATTTCAGTCTCCCGGCCCAAATCATCGTAATCATACTGAATTCCCTTTATATGATTCGTCATGTCTTCATTCCATAAAACCATTCGATTCAACAACCCGTTATCATAATACTCATAATCATAGGTATTTCCATCCGGTGTTTCTTTCCGTATCAGTTGCCCGAGAGTATTGTAATGGTATTTCGTATTACCCAGCGGATTTACAGCATCTTTGGGTGGCGTCTCTTCAAGTGTTTTTCCAAGAATATCATGTTCGTATTCGGCGAGTATTTTCAGCCCTGCATTCAGATTTGCACCATCCTGTATATCAGGCGAAGTAAAGGTCAACACCGTTCTACCGAATACATCTTTCAGCTCCTGAGTAATTTTTTCATCCGGTGCTCTTGAAACCGTAAGAAAATGCGACGGTTGAGTAAACGGATTTGAAGTAAGAAAACCTTCGTACACCGCATCCATGAGTGATACGACATCTCTGATAGGGGTAGAGCTATAATCAATGCCCAGGGGAAAATCGAACTTGGTAATGTACCCGTCTTTAAATATTACGCTGCCTATGTCTGTAACACTATGTTCGTATTCCACATTACTAATTACTACTCCTATAGTCCATGAACGCGGGAAACCGAAGTCTTCCGTCCTTCCCGGACCGAGAACAGTTTTTACCTGTCCCAAAGGATCATTCCAATACATCGTTTCAGTATACAGATGCTCATTGTTCGGAAATTTAGTAACAGGATACTGATCTTCAAGCTGTCCCTCAATTGCAGTACTATGTAACTCTCCGGCCAAATAGGCATTCGGACTCTCATCATCGGCAAAGGGTTTTGTAACGAACGCCGGACGGCCTACATTATCGTAAAAAGAACAGGTTACCCGATCCTTTGTATCGTTCAATCTTAGTTTACTTTGGATAGGCCTCCCGAGTCCGTCGCTGTATTCGGTGGTTACCACATCATTATCATCACTTGCTGTAATATTCCCATCTACATCGTACGTCGTCGTCCGCACATAATTCGGCTCAACAGCTCTAACCACCCACGCCATCGAGACCACCAACACACAAACAACCATCAATAACCGTCTGTTCATAAACAATCCAAATGTTAGTCGATTAAACGATCCGTATCTTATCCCACGGCCGGACTAGTGCACTTTACCAGCACACTTTTCCGTTCACTGAATACTGATTTGACAAAACAGACAACAGGTATCCGTTTTGTTTTTAACTGTAGTGAGTTCGCTCTAAAAAGCCCTATTTCCAAAAACGGGCCAAAATTTGACTTGTAATAATACGCATTTGGTTCTTTGATATTTTCGGCATAAAAAGCGTAAGCACCTGTTAAAATGATCTTCCGCCAAGGTTATCAGGGCCAGGAAATTGGAAATAAGCTGCTTTATTGTTAAAACATCAGGGAATAACCGTGGATTCCCCATGAGTTGACGGAATATCCGCCCGAAGTTGATCCCGATGGACATGGCAAAGGCAAACAGCATTATTTTAAACTTGCCCCGTATCCGTAACTTACCCTGTGATTAAATGCTTTCGTGTACTCTTTGACGGTCGCTTCGACATTTGGTCTGATTTTTCTTCGTTCAAGAGGCAATAGTCCAATAGCGTGAACCCGTTTCTGCATCTCCACCATCTCTTCGGTGAAGTAAAATACGCGACAGTTGTTTTGTTCGATTGCCGGGCAGCCTCCGGCGTGTTGGCATACCGAACATACATTCAGGTTAAAACAGGCCTTGAAACGCATTTTTGTTTTCTGTGATTGCACTGTTTGTTGCGGACAGGAAACGTTGTACTGATCAGCGTCAATCCGCTCCAAATTCATAGCGACCTCTGCAACACGGCCCCGGACTGCGGTTTGTATATAATTGACATGGTGTTCATTCATTTTCTTGTCATTGTCGCTGCTGCCGTATGCGCCATCGGTATGAAGTTCATTAAGGTCATCACACTTGGTTTTGATCTCGTCGATACGGTTATTGAGAATGGTACTGTCATCGGTATTGTTGGTTTCTACCGCAACGTCGGTAATAAGGTTGAGGGCGTTTTCGGGATTTGCCGTCTCGGTTACATTAACCACCTGTCCACTGTAATTGCTGTCTCGTTTAGTGCGAAACGTAGCATCTATATCATCTGGTGATTGTAATGAAGAAGAGGTAAGTTCTTTGGAATCTCGAACGATAATCTTATCGGCAATAATGCAGAAGTGATCATGGTAAACACGTTCAAATATCTTGAACACCTCAGTATCACCGTACGATGGCTTGAGCAGAAGATAGAGACGGTGATAGAGGTCGGCTATTTTTTGAAGTTCATGTGGAATATCGGTTCTTTTCAAACCATAAACAAATGCGCTTGATGTCTGGTTGATGTAAGGATCCAGTAACTCTTTTAGTTTTTGCTTGTCGCGTTTGGAGAGAATACGGTCGAGACGAATAAGCACTTCAACCAGAAGCTGTGTGCGGCTGTAAGAGCGGATATTCGACATGGCCTGGAACGAATCCATCCGCTGAATAACAGTTTTAAGATTATCGGTGAATGGGTGATAATGAGAAAAAAATGGCGTTATTGGCTGGAACGAACTGGATACCCTCGTTCAAGAAACAGCATGTCAACCTCGGCAGTAACAATTAGAACGCGTTATGCGTTCTAATCGGCATCACCATTCAATCAGTTAATGATATCCAGTGTGTCACACTGTTTTCTTACTACCGTTTTAGCCGTCTTACTCCACCCAGTTCTTCCGCTTCGGATTCTGCCAGGGAGATTTACACAACACACAGTCATCGCCGAAGAAAAAATTCCTCGCGCCGGTATCGTTGTAAATCCAGTAGCGCATCCACGCCGTAATCGCTTTACGCTCCTCTCCGCCGCCATTGCTTTCGATATAGGTATGCCCGGCGTTGGTGAGGGTCGCTAGAAACGTCTGCACTTTGGATGCATCGTAGGTCGCCTGTTGCAATGGCATTCCTACTCCATCGTTGGTACCCGTCGTCTGCAGCATTGGGCCGTGTAAGGAAGTATCGGCGGTATGACCATGGATCGAGACGACGGTAAACACCGCCTGGTCGGCACCGAGCTGCACCGCCGACGTGCCTCCGACCGAGAACCCCATCGAGACGCAATGGTCAGCCCACAGTTTGCCCTGGAAAACACTGCCCGATGCCGTATTTTGCGCCACGATCCAATCGAGCGCATCCTTCATTGTTTTAAGATTCTGCGCACCGCCCGGTCCCTGGTTGAGCACTGGGGTTCCCACAATCACGAAACCGTGAGATGCGTAATTGGAGAGCATGGTACGATGCACCGGCACCACCGTCTGGCCGATACCGGGCCCGAACACGATCGGTGCATGGATGAACCCGTTTTCACCGAGTGTTTTCGGCCGGAAAATTGTATAGATATTGTTCGGACCGCCTTTCTCCTCAACTGTCTCAAACGGACCTATGGAAGAATAATCCGTAATCGGAGGCAGGGTCGGTCCGGTGGATTCCGAATCGAGAACGATCGCGATATTTTTCTGATCATACGCGGTAATCACTTTCCGGGCGGTTTTAAAACCCTCCTTCTCGATTACCAACGTATCGACTGCTGCGGCAGCGGTACGGCGTGCAGATTCCACGAAACCGGATTTCACTCCGGAAACGCCGCCGCTCATGAAGTTTCCGTCGCCGGTGGAAACGAGTTGCAGCAACGCATCGAACCGGTCGATGGAAACGTGCATGATGTAGATGCCGGACGTGAGTGCGGGCAGTATCTGTCGGCAGGAGCCCGGCTCCATTCCACCGAGTTCAATAACGGCGTTTCTTTTTCCATTTCCGGAATAAATCGTGATGGTGCCGTTCGAAGCTGAAGACCTGACCGAGAAAAGAAGCTGATTACCTGCAATACGAAGGGAATTGATCTTCCCGGCGGGCTCTCCGGAAATCCGGTTTCGACGTATCGCTGTGGCATTTGAAATGGTGAATTCTCCGCCGGCACCGGTGGTGTCTTTCATCGACTCGTCGGATGCCAGCATAACTACTGCACCAGCCAGCGCGGTTCCTTTTCCGTCTTTGACCGTTCCACCGAGATCGATCGTTGGCGCCGACGCAGCCACGGTTGTTACAATCACAGGAACTATACACAGACCAATTGACAGACGCATACTCCCTCCTCTTTTCCGGATGCATTATACGTTCTCTGCCCCAGGCATGGTCGTACAGAGAGTAAAAATTTTTTATAAACGTTGTACATATGAAATTGAAGCCACTGCGTTCAACAGTGCTTCCTGCGAAAAAACTGGAATCATCTTGATGGCTGAATTTTGAAGTGCGGGTTCTCTCCCCCCGGTATACAAGACAGCCCTGCTATGTAATATACTGTGTGTAATAGTGAACAGTTTTTTTTCTGCGGTTTCCTTTTCCGGGAGCAGCACCGCTTTGACTGCCGGATTTCTCTTCTCAAGATAATTTAGCGAAAATACTGTCATCCGGCGGTGGAATGTAGTAAAATTTATAGTACCGGGCCCTCCGGGCATACCACAGTGTTTTTCTTCAGTGATGAGCCCTTCGGTGTACCAACACCAGCTCTGATTCTTTTTTGCACAATTCCTCCTCATGCAGGTGTTCAGGCACTCCGTTTATTTTGAACGTCGATGTATACAACACCGGAAAGAATAGCATACCCCGATTCACCCTGTCACATTCACCCCCATCAAGTGAGGAACCTTATGCATGAGAAGAGCCGGGTATTTCTCAGAATGTTCGAGATGGAACTGGAAGACCTGCACAAGGATATCGAAATGCTGATCGACCGGTACACCGACGAGCATGACCACGAAGCGATCTCGAATTATGTATTTTTGGAGAACATCGCTCTTATGAACAACGAACTGTTCGGGATCGACAGCTTCATCGAAGAGGTACGGGGAACCGATCCTTCACGGTTCTCCGGTGTCGCTGAACTGATCGATTTTCTGACCGCTCAACTCTACCGGCGCTGTCGGGAGAAAGGATATGCCACGTCGGCATGCGTGCTTGCGGAGCGTAAAATGAGGAAAATTAACTCTTATCTGGAAAGCGACCGGCTGGAATGGGAACATCATACAATTGGGCAATCCTCGGTGCCGGGCATATTGCACGAAAGTTCGCCGCTGATCTGAAACTGCTTCCGAACGCCCGTCTGTATGCGGTAGGATCACGAAGCAGCGATCGCGCAAATGAGTTTGCCGGAGAATTCGGTATCGAAAAGGCCTGCGGCTCATACGGGGAGCTGGCGGCGGATCCGAAAGTCGACATTGTCTATATCGCTTCGCGTCATACCGGCCACTACCGCGATACGATGCTCTGCCTGGAGCAGGGAAAACACGTTCTGTGTGAAAAACCGGCGGCAATGAACGGCAGACAACTTGAAAAAATGGTGATGCTTGCCCGTTCCAAAAAGCTTTTTTTCATGGAAGCTCTCTGGACCCGCTTTCTTCCATCGTTCCGCAAAGTAAAGGAGCTGGTCGATTCGGGAGCAATCGGCGAGATGCGAATCATCGAGGCGGATTTCTGCCTGAATGTGCCGCACAACCCGGAGCACCGGATCTGGAATCCGGACGCCGGCGGCGGTTCCCTCCTCGATATCGGTATCTACCCGCTGTTCGCGGCCATGACGCTCGGCAGCCCCGTCAGCGTTATCACCGCAAATGCGAAACTTGATGATAACGGCATCGATACCTTCTGCAGCATGCAGTGCGCACACGAAAAAGGAGAGCGTTCCCTTCTGTATAGCACTATTACCACCGGGGGGCGCAACGAGCTCCTTCTGCACGGCAGCAACGGTCAGCTGCTGCTCAACAGCTGGTGGCATACCCCCACATCAATCGATCTGCTCCGCGCCGACTGTGCCACCGAACACCTCACGTTCAACATTCCCGGCAACGGGTATCAATACGAAGCGGCAGAGGTGATGCGCTGTCTGATTGAAGGAAAAACCGAATCGCCGCAGTGGTCGACCGGTCACTCAAAGCGACTGATGGAACTACTTGATTCGGTGCGGCAGCAGACGGGGATCAGGTATCCGGAGGAGGTCGAAGTGGTATAAGCCTCTCTTAAAATTTCTTTCCCGCACCCTTTTTATTCCACCCCTGCCTGCCGAGAAGGAAAGTTACTACTATAACAAAGTAACGATAAAACTGTAGTTTTTACGGTCTGTATCACCGGCACATTCAGACTCGTCTTTTTCAGTTTTAAAATGAGAGAAAAACAGACATCGTATTACTTCCCGCCGAAATGAAGCAGTGTCCCGTCTATCCGGTCTCTCAGTTCCGGATGCACGCCGGTCTCCTCCGCAAACTCAGGCCACATTGCCACGGTCGAATCGATTTCACCGACAATATATTCCGCTTTCTTTATGTTCATCGATTTTGCGACTGCCAGCAGATCATCTTTTGTGATACCGGATCGCTTCCCGTTGACACTCAGGGCATGCTGATGCACCCACTGACTGTCCGGACGATACGCATGACAGACGTCGTACGCCGGGGCAAGTTCCCACTCCTCGTCTCTTTTAAGGCGGAAAGCGAAATTCTTCGTATGATCGTCACAATTTCTGGCGATCACGTTGAATACCATCCGCCGATACAGCTGTTCGGCCTGCGGGTAAGGCAACCGCAACAGACGCATTGTCTGGAACAGTTGTTCATAACTGTAGCTGCCGATGTCATTGAAATCGTAGTGCTGCATCGCACACAGGGTCTGAATGTGGTACTTCAGGTCACTCCCCTCCCGGTCAAACCGGCGTGTTATGAAGTGTGCCCGGCCGTTTTCCTCGAACAGTCTGCTCTCTTCCATTTGTATGCCACAGGCGGAAGCCATATTGTAATATGCCATTTCCACCCTCCCATAGCCGGAGGTCGCACCGAACTGTTCATCACTGACCCCGTCAAGCTTGATCAACCAGTGCGAAAATCCCTTAGGGGCCCTTGTCTGTCCCGATTTCACCTGTTTGGTTTTCTCATTATAAGCGATAATCGCCTTGGGTCGTGCTCCGCCGGCGGATGTTCCCACACGAAGTATTTCCCGCACGGCGTGTTCCTCATCATCGATGAAACTGGTTTCGAATTTTTCTCGTATAGAAAGCATTTTTCGGGCAGCTTCCACCAGACTGTCGAGTTCAATGGAAACCGCTCTTTGCCCCGATTTGAACACCGCCGGTTCAAATTCAAGGGCCCCCATACCCCGGGTTCCTATAAAACAGAGAAGTTCAACGGGATTGTAGCTGTTTTCAGGTCTTCCGTTGCGGGCAAGCCAGGCATTGATAAGCCGGTTGCCGTACTTGTCGGGCAGCACATCGGCAAGAAGTCCGGGAAGCCCTCGGAAGGTATGCACACCCCGCAGTTCCGGAAATGAAAATATCCGTTTTGTCCCGTGGAGAGGCATTTTGAGTGGCGACAGGTTCCATTTTTTCGCGGTAAAACCGGCATCGTACTCAAAGACTGCGGTCCCGGTTCGCTCATCCCAGGCTACAGCTCCGACATATTCTCCCCAGATAGTGATGTTCGCCGTTAACTGCATTACCAGTCACTTTCAGGTAGTGTATCCCTGTCTCCCCCTCGTGCCCGTTGCCGCTTCCGTCGCTCCATTTTTGCAAGTTCTATCGGGCTTACGACTTTTTCAATTTTGAATATATCGAGAAGATGCAGCAGATCCATCGCCCGCAATACCTGTATCAGCGATAATAAGGTAACCGGCTCGCCATTTTCAAGCTGACCGAGCGTCCACCTGCTTATCCCCGCCTTCGTGGCGATCTGAGCCTGCGTCTGATTGAGCGACAACCGTTTCTCTTTCACATAGGCACCGATTTCGCCTACGATTGCCCGGTCACTCATCGCAATCCATTTTTTGTTTGTATTTTCTAACATTATGTGCTTTATATGGTTTTTGTGTTGGTATTTTCTATCATAATACCATTTTTCATAAATGAAATCAAGGATAAAGGGAGGGTAGAACAAGATTTCAGGAGTCAGGAAGCTACCGGATTTACTCTTTCTTCAATGAGAAGGACCTCTCCCCCCGGCAGTACAGACGGAGTAGCCTCTCCTGTCAACAAGGCGAACATGCTGTAACAACGAATCAGTATATACCAGTAACCTTCACTTTTGTTCTATACCTGATTCGACAAACCGACTTAGCATCGGATCAAATAAAAACGTCAGCCACGTGTCTACCCATACGCTTGTCTGACCGTCATCCTGAAGAATTCTTTGACCACCTTCATAGATCTGAAAATCGACTACCCCATCCCCATTCGCATCCTCGACAAGTATGCTTCGCATTTTCAGATAGCTGCAATCCAGACGGTCAATTTTTTGAAACAGCACACCTGTTTTCTTCTCCAGTACCCTGATACCGGTAACATCATTGTAATTATTTACAATTATATTAAAAAAATAGTTATTCAAGGATTCCCGCTGCAGTAATTCCCGTTGCCAATCGCGTTCCGTCGTATCGTATCGGTTGAAATCGTATTTTTTCAGTAACAGGATCCTGCTCTTCTTTTTTATGGAGAGGTTTGTCCAGGTACCGTTCAATGTATCTTTCTTTTGATCAAAATCCGGAAAAACTATTTTCCCCGTGCCATTTTCATCAAAGGTCAACTTTTTCTGATCGTATAAACCGTTCAATACTATCGGATCGTTGTACCTGATATACAGGTATACCGCCTCGACTTGCCGACGGGTACTGTCAGGATAGAAATCACAATCATCGATAACAAACTCTACCGCTGCTTTCCCGACAGTTCCTGAGTACACCGTCTGACCATACGTCTGAACAGCTGTGAGCACGAAGAATGCCATGGCCGTTGAAAGCAAACAGTTCATTTCCATATTCCTCAACTATCATAGTAACTGTTGTTTGGTACTTTTTCGCACGAGGAAAGTAAAAGTGCTTAAATTTGCCAAATTTCGGCAATTTTAATGGAAATATGTTTACGACATATAACCAACG
>JAFGHA010000193.1 GCA_016930275.1 Chitinispirillaceae bacterium | reverse complement strand
GTCGACACCCAGATCGATGAACCGCTTGGCGTAGGCTTCGCTCTGGGCGAGAACGATATCAACCGGCGCGAGCAGCTCAGAGAACAACCGGCGGAACCGACGGTACCGGTTGTAGGAAGCCTCCTCGATCCGGCCGTTGACGATTCCTACCGGAATACCGCGACGTTTACAAACGCGGAGCATTGCAGGCCACAGTTCGGTTTCGAGGAGCCAGAGACGAGCCACGTTGTAATGGCTGACGACACGGGTAACGAGAGAAAGCGTATCGATCGGCTGGTACCCGATGGCGCAGAAATTATTCTTGCGGTTCTGTTCCAGAAAGGCGACTCCCGTCCGGGTGGTCGCGGTGACAAGATAGAGATCATCGGGATGGCGCTCTCTGAGCATCGTGTAGAACTTGAGCAGCAGCTTCGCCTCGCCCATCGAGGCGCCGTGGAGCCAGATCACCCGTTTTCCGCGGAAGTCACGGATCGGCGAGGGCAATTTCTGCCGTTTGTCGATATCCCACCCCTTCTGCCCGGAGATTCCCCGCAGAATGGGTGACAGACCGACCCGCAATATATCGAGAAGCAGGCTGTAGCCGGTAACGACAGCATCGGCAACGAGACCCGGGAGAGTCATAGGTCGATCGTACCGATCGACAGGCGGTTTTTTCCGTTCTCTTTTGAATCGTAGAGGGCGCGGTCAGCGGCGGCGATAAGACGGTCCTTCCCGACATCGTCTTCGCCCCGGTAGACCGCAAGACCGATACTCACCGTATATCGGATATCTCTCTGGGCGAACGAGAAGGGTTGTGATGAAATCGCCTTGAGAATCCGGTCGGCAAGAATTTCCGCACCTTCAAGGTCGGTATCCGGAAGAATGATACCGAACTCTTCGCCCCCGTAGCGGGCAAGCACGTCGCCACCGCGCACCATTGCCATGATCCGGCGTGTCATATCGACCAGAACGGCGTCTCCGATCTGATGGCCGTAGGTATCGTTGACATTTTTGAAATTGTCGATGTCGAGAAGCACCAGTGCAAACACTCCTTTTTTCCGGGCCGCACGCGCGATCTCACGGTCGAGCGTTTCGTGAAAGTGGCGGTGATTCGCGATCCCGGTGAGACTGTCGGTTTTCGCCTGACGCTTCGCCTGCAATGCGATGTACCCGTGATCGATCACCGATGAGACAATCGAACTGAAAACATAAAGGAACTGGTTCTGCCCCTCCTGCGGTGCGGCAGCGGTATCGATGAATACGGTCAGGGTTCCCAGAATCCGATCGGTGATCATCATCGGTACCGCAACGGGGGTCACCTTCTGTAATCGCGGCAGTTCACCCTGTTTCCCTCTGAAAAGTACCGGTTGAAGCCGTTCCAGAACCTCCTGCTGCGGCACTCCCGGCGACATGAATACCTGTTCCCGGAAACGTTCAACGAGTTCCCGTGCATTCGTTTCGTACAGTTCCCCTTGTGCGGGCATCAGGTAGAGTTCCTGAAATCCGGGTATGGAAATACTTATTACGGAAAGAACCGCCTGCATCCGCTGATTCGCCTCATCAAGGGTAATACGCATGATTTCGGCGATTTCCAGTGAAAGCATCAATTTACGGATGAAATAATAGAGCGAGGTGATTTCATGCACATGCATCTTCACATCAGGATCGAAGGCATCGGATTTGCGCATGAGCTCAATGCTGCGCAGGTGAAACAGGCGGGATGCAACGGCCTTTTCAACCTGAATCATGAATTCGGTAATCTGGAGCGGTTTGAGCAGGTAGGAATAAACTCCCTGGTTTATCGCGAGCGTCGCACTGTCAAGCGAGGCATACCCCGTGATAACGATTACCTCGGTGAATTCATCTTTCCGTTTCGCATACTCGAGCACTTCCAGTCCGGACACATCGGGGATCTTCAAATCGGTGATGACCACATCGAAATCGTATTCATCAATCAACTGCAGCGCCCGGGAACCGAGCGAGCATTTCTTCACCTTATAAACCGGCTCAAGTGCATCGCTGAGCATCTCACAGATGATTTCCTCATCATCAACAATAAGTATGGTGCAGTCACCCGGACGTTTTACCGTTTTCTGTTCCATAGTTTTTACATGCGGCCTTAACGGTTTGCCGCGCACAGTTGCCGCCGATGCGGACCTGTTGTCGCGAAAGTTGACACCATTTCACCGGCGGAAAAAGCGACTATGCTGCCAATCGTTTAAAACCACCGGTTCGTTGTTCGGATTGCAACTCCATTTCGGAAAAAAACTACCGCCGGCATGCAGCGAACCACTACACCGATGAGACGAAAACACGCTCAGTTATTTTCGTTGTACCGGAAAGCAGGCAGTGTACCCGGGGTTAACCGGATGAAAAACGTCCGGCATTACGGAAAACTGCCGGAAAAAGATCAAGTTTATATGAATATAACATAGTTTATGAATCACCGGGGTAAAAAGCATTTGCTCCAATTTTCCGGACCTGGACGTGAGCGATATACGTAAAAGCATGCTAAAGTTTATGTTACAAAAGCGCAGTCCCGCCCGGTGGACCGGGGAAACACGTTAAGCATTTTTATTCATATCCATCTTATAAGTAGCTAGTATCAGGTACGGGGTGCTGTTTGCATTATGCCGCTTTGTACTACAAGACGGGGTATGATGTTATACAGAGCACCGGGTAGCGGTTGCGGAAAAAAGGTTACCGTTCACCTCCTTCGGCGAGTATGACCGGTCACCGGGAATAATCCGGTACAATTCCTCTTTCACCCGGAAAATCATGCTTCAGAGAGCCAATATTCCCTTCGGGAGTACTTCCGTTCCGCCATGCTACTATTTGACTTCCTTCAAACAGTGAACCTATTTTATTGACCACAACTGCACAATATTCCGATTTGCGTCCCGTAGTCAGGAATCAGGCAGGCGTCCGAAAATCAGGCACCGGCATATTCATCGGAGAATTCATCCTGCTTCCAGGATACAATGCCACCCGCTGTCATGAAGTGCCTCTTAACCAGTCATCCTTTTCGGCAGGTTTCATGTACACTAAAATTTGCAGGTCAATAGCGGTTTCATTGGCGGGTTTTCTTCTGTTCCACTGTTCTTCTCTCGACCAATATACCGGTGTCGGCGAGGATATCATCAAAGAAAACGATCCCTCTTTCATGGATTTCAATGGAAACTTTTTCTCGCTTTCCCTTGATTCCGGATGCGTTACGGATAAATTCAGTCTGCCGGTGGACCAGGGATCGGGATTCGGAAAACATTCAGGAGTACTCGCCGCCGGAACGGCCGGCGATTACCTGGCGTACGGATACGTCCAGTTTCAGGTAGGTGTATCATTCGCAAGGAATTTCGACTCCACCTATGAATTCGATAGCGTGATGTTCGTGTTCGATACCCTGTACGATACCACAAAAGCGGTTATCGGTTCCATTACTTCCGGGAGATTCAATCTTTATCGCTGTGATTCAGCCAACGCCGACAACCTGCTTGCCGACAAGATGTACGATACGGCCATGCCGATCTGTACACTCACCCAGGTTGACGAAGACAGCCCGCACTGGAGCGGAAAGCTCGTCGACGATGCTCTCGCCGATTCAATTTTCAATCAGTGCAGAGAGGCACTCACCTGTTTCAACGAAACGGAAGGATCCAAGAGTGAAAAAACCACTCATTGCGACACTACACTGCCGATTGATTTTTTTATCGCGCTCTGCTCAGCCGACGACTCGCTCGCCTGGTTTAACAGCACTTCCGGGCACTATCCGGCGATGGTTATTCACGCACACCATTCCGACAGTGAAAAGGATACCGTCATCAGCACCTCCGATACTCTCCGGGGCTACCCCACGCTTGTCGTAGCCGAAACGGACACTCTCTCCGCCACCAATGCTCCCCGGCCGCTCTCGTCGTGGCTTCCGGGACGAATCGCGGTTTTCGAACTCAACCTCGGTACGCTCTGGGACACCATGAAAACGACCGGATTTACCGAACTGCTTTCCGCCGGAATCGTCATCAATGGAGATCTGCTCACGACTGATAACAACGACACCGTTCCTCCAGTCAACTATTTCCTCTCCGCCGACCATATCACCGATATCGACGGGATCAACCGGCGTTTTTCTGAGGTAAATACCCATTACAAACCCGTAGTCAACTTGAATGAACCGTCTGACGCCATGGAAATCATTCTGCCGGTTGATTATCACCTGCAGCACTATCTCGATGGTAACAAGCGGACATTTTACCTGTATCTCCGGTTATCCAGCTCGAAAGTCAACTGGCAGCAGGAAGTGCTCTGGTCCACGCCACGGTTCAAAGCGGTACTGACCACTATCAATTAGAAAATACGGCAACGATGCTTCGAAAAATTCACACGCTGTTCCTTCTTCCGGTTTTTCTGGTGATGCCGGTGTCGTCACAATCGCTCCTCGGGTACGAGTACCCGCTGGGAATACCGGTACAGGGCGGGTGCGGTACGGCACTTTCACTGGCCGGTACCGGTACCGGCATCGGAAACGACTTCTTCGGTCTGACGTATAATCCCGCCAATCTCGGGATATCGGGCAGAACCACCTTTGCTTCAACGGTAAGCGGCGATATTCTTTCTCTCAAGGAAAGCAGTAAAAGTTCCCGGCATCTTGACCTGGGATTCCGACTGCTCTCGCTGTCGGTACCCGTCGGGTCCTTCGGTTCGATCGGTGTGTCCGTCGAACCGTACAGTGCCGCTAATATCCGCTTCCGGTACTACAAACCTCTTCATAATGACCCCATTCTCGCCGATACCGCGGAACTTGGAATAATCGAAAAAGGTGGGGCGGTTTCATGGCAGATCGGTTGGGGATATTCCATTATGAAAAAGGTTCGTGTGGGTATCGCCTACCGTTACTTCAATTTCAACCGTTCAATCACGATGACCCGTTCGACCTTCGGTTCACTTAACGACCGGTCCGTCGATTCAACCCAGACGAAGTTCAGCACCAGCGGAATCCGCGCCGGAGTGCAGATACCCGTCGGGACCTTCACTTTCGGTATCAGTGGTGACTACTTTCTTTTAAACAGGTCCCGGTACAGACGAATCCAAAAAGGAACACTCGATACCCTGGTTGACACCACCCGGGGCAGTTATGACATGAAACCACCGCCGGCGTTATCAGTCGGAATTTCATGGCAGGTCACTCCGCGATGGCTCCTTGCTGTTGACGGAGGTGCAACGCTGTGGGATCGTTATTATTCATCCGTTGATCCCGTAGTGCAACTTGATAACGCTTACCACGTTTCGGGCGGTGTGCAATTCATCCCGGCGCCGAATCTGCTGACACCGAAGCTGTACGAAATAACGCAATACCGGGCGGGAATCCGTTATACACAACTCCCGTCGGCCTATGCCACTGAAATCGGAGGCACGCTTGCTGCCGGACTGCCGTTACTTGCGAGCGGAGGCCTGTTCGATATCATTTTTGAAGTAGCGCGACGATGGGATACACGCTTCGATCAACACCGGGAAAATATCTACAGCATCAAACTCGGTATTAACGGCGCCCGTAAGTGGTATCAATCGAGCGATGAAAGTTACTGATCCGCACGGTCAATCCGGTTATTCGGCGAAATATTGATAATATTGACCGGAATTGCAGCCGGTGCGGACAATTGAAACTCCGGCGGCACCGGAACGAACCTGTTCCCGGAGGTACTGCCGGGTACATGATCAATGTACCGATCGGAGTATTATCATGCACACCAAACGTTCAGCCGGAACGACAATTGCAGCCCGAACCACCGGTATTCCCGCAGGATATGAAAAGACAGTACTCCGGATTCTTCCCTGCAACCCGTTTCAGATGTTTGTTTACTGGGAACTTCCCCCGTCCGAAGCGTCCTGTACCCGCATCACTCTTTCGCTGTTCGAAAAAACTCCCGACGGCGGCATCGACACCCCACCGGTAATCGAGCAACAGGTTTCTCCGCAGGCGAAACACTGCTACCTTACGGTGCCGACTCCAGGTCTTTCCTACTGCGTCACTCTGACCGTAACATTTACCGATGGAAATACGGCGACTCTGCAGTCCACGACCGGCGTTCATCTCCCCTCGCCCGCACAGAAACTGCATTCACCGATACCTGCCGTGATCATTTCTCCCGGAAGCGGAGCAGGTACCGACCCCGCCGCTGCATCCATTCCTTCCGATACACCGAACCCGTCGACTCCGACGAACTATTCTTCGTGGACGCTGCAGGAGCGTTCATCATCATGATAATTAATTCTCCCGCCGCGCGGAAGCCGCAGGGATATCTTTCCCTGATTCTACATGCCCACCTTCCTTTTGTCAGGCATCCCGAAGTTTCGTACATGATGGAGGAAAATTGGCTCTTTGAGGCGATCACCGAAACCTACCTGCCTCTCATCAGCCTACTGCGCAATGCGCGGGACGACCGAATTCCCGTCCGTTTTGCCATGTCACTCACCCCGACGCTCTGTACCATGCTCGGCGACGATCTTCTCAAGGAGCGATACCATGCGCACCTTCTGAAACTGCTCGAACTTTCCGAAAAGGAAGTTGACCGTACCCGGGGGAAAAAGGCATTTCACCGTACGGCGCAAATGTACCTCGAAAAGCTCTCCGGATACCGGTATCTTTACGAATCAGATCTTCGGGGAGATCTCCTCGACGGATTCAGACAGTTTCAGGACATCGGAATGATCGAGATCATCACCTGCGGAGCCACACACGGGTATCTGCCGACGATGCAGATCAATCCCAATGCCGTTCACGCGCAGATCGCGGTTGCCGTCGCCTCGTACCATGCACTTTTCAAACGCGTCCCGCAGGGCATCTGGCTTCCCGAATGCGGCTATTACCCGGGGCTTGAAACCATCCTCGCCGACGAAGGACTGCGGTATTTCTTCACCGAATCACATGGGCTGCTTTCTGCCGACCCTCCTCCGCAGTACGGCGTCTACGCACCGGTTTACTGCAGAGAAGCCCGGGTGGCGGCTTTCGCCCGCGACAATGAATCGTCACGTGCGGTCTGGAGTGCCCGCGAAGGGTATCCCGGCCACCCGGTGTACCGTGATTTTTACCGTGACATCGGATTCGATCTCGACATCGACTACATAAAACCCTATATCGATCCTATCGGCATACGGATTAATACCGGCATTAAATACCACCGGATTACCGGCCCGCAGCAGCAGAAACTTCCCTACGAACGGGAAGAAGCACTTCGGACCGCCGTCGAACATGCGGGCAACTTCATGTTCAACCGCCAGCAGCAGGTCGAATACCTCGGGTCGATCATGGAACGGCCTCCGGTCATCGTCTCGCCCTACGATGCGGAACTCTTCGGCCACTGGTGGTACGAAGGGCCCGAGTGGCTCAACTTTCTCTTCCGTAAATTAGCGTTCGAGCAGGACACGCTCGCACTGATCACCCCCTCGGAGTATCTCGACATTTATCCCGACAACCAGATATGCGCTCCTTCTTTCTCCAGCTGGGGCGAAGGCGGTTACTCGGATGTCTGGCTTCATGAGAGCAACAACTGGATTTACCGCCATCTTCATCATATGGAAGAACTGATGGTCGAAGCGGCGATGCTGCATCCGGACGAACCGTCCGGCCTTCTCCGCCGGTCACTCAACCAGATGGTCCGCGAACTCATGCTTGCGGAATCAAGCGACTGGGCCTTCATCATGAAAACGGGCACGATGGTCAATTACGCCGTTCGCAGAACCAGAGAGCATATCGCCAATTTCATCCGCCTTCACGACGATCTCGAAAAAAACAGTATCGATCCCAACTTTATTGCACTCCTCGAATCACATAATAATATTTTTCCGGATATAGACTACATGGTGTACGCAGGAGAGCCGACACCGCACACAAGCGTATTGAACCGGTAAGGAGCGATTATGCAGTGGAAAACAGTTGTATTTCTTGTCAGCATTGCCGTAGCGACAACCAGTATTCGGGCCGAGTACGAAACGCTCAATCTGTTCGGATCGATCGGAGGCGGATTCGGGATGGGAGGAACATTGTACGAATCAAGTAAAGTCGAAGACGGCAATACCACCGTCACCGACCGGTTTTTCAATTACGGCAGCGGATTCAAGTTTGACGTTGGATGCCAGTATTTCCTGATGGAAAACGTCGCATTGCAACCGTCGTTCAGTTATTCCGTCGGCATTCCATTCAAAGTAGAAAATATCACGGCACTTCAGACTACCACCACAACCTTCAGTCGCCATCTTTTCGGCATCAAGGTACAGGTCGTTCCCCACTTTGAAGTCCTCGATCTTATTACAATGTATACCGGTGTCGGAATAGGGTTTTTCTGGAATTCACGGCCATTCAAAACCGTTTCTGAAACGGGCACCGGAGGAACAACTTTGACACAGGAAACAACCGGGAAAATCGCCTCCAAACCGGCATTAGGGTTTCTTGCCGCACTTGGTACCGATTACCCGCTCAACGATAAACTTACGCTGTTCGGAGAACTGGGAGTTGAACAGATAAGTTTTTCGCTGGACAAGTACGTCGTAAAAAAACCGGACAGCCAGACGATTTATTATTCCAAAGATGATTCAAATACCGATAACCTCAATCCGCAGAAAGTTCCCGGTTCCAACTTTCAGATCCGTTTCGGTGTCCGCTACGCGATCAAGTAGGCAGTACTTTCTCGGATAACGGAATTGACGACAGACATTGCCTTCCTCCAAAGGAAGGCATTTTTTTCGGCTTGTTCTGAAGTTAATTGCAGAACTGTTTTTCAGAATTCAAAATTCTTTGATGTTGAATCAGTAATCATCAGCATTTCTACAATTCCATTTCCCTATCGTTGCCGTTCTTACAGCATCGTGCATCCAGTACCTCGGTACTGTTTCCATTTTTGCCGCTGTGCCCCTTCTACTGCGCGTTGCTACGTGGTCCCCGCTTACAGGGACAGAGAGATGAAATCAGGTTCCCCTTCACCGTAAGCAGGGGAGGCGGTGCGGTGAGGCTCTCGAAGTGAATGCCAGGGTGGGGGCAAGGAGATAAAAATGAGAATTTACTCGGGACATCGTCTTATTTTATCGTGTTACCACCGACATCAATACCCGCTTTTCTCATCAGAAAGAGTGCGTTTCTCGTGGTTGACGGCCCATCTCTGAGCGTGTAGTCAAAATGCAGGTCATCATCGACGTACGTTTCACGGAAATGATGATTCGTATAGGTATCCTCGCGGTCGGCCAGAGAACAGAGCGCAAGGTCGTGGGTTGAAATAAGTCCCAGTGTATGCGGTTTCGCGAGTTCCCGCAACAGGGTTACCGCACCGTCGTGCCTGTCGGTACTATTGGTACCGCTGAAAAGTTCATCAAGAAGAAACAGAAGCGTCTGCCCCCGTTTCGCCGCATCGACGATTTTTCTGATACGCAGCAATTCCGCGTAAAACGTTGATGTATGCGACAGCAGATCGTCTCCTGCACGCATCGACGTATACAATGCGAAAAACGATACGGTAAAAGATGCCGCACATACCGGTCCTCCGGCGTAGGCAAGCACCAGATTGCACCCGATTGATCGCAGAAAGGTGCTTTTCCCCGACATGTTCGATCCCGTGATAATCCCGACACTTCCGTCCGGCGGGCCGAGACTGAAATCATTCGCCACACGCTGATCCTTCCGGAGAAGCGGATGACCGAGCGCTTTCGCTCTGACGCACAGCCCGGCAGTTTCTTCGATAAACTTAGGAAAAACCCAGTCCGCATGATCGTAGCGCAGGAGCGCCAGGCTCGAAAGCGCTTCGAATTCACCGATGCAGGAAAGCCAGGAACGTACCCGCCGGCCGTGCCGTTCCTTCCATCGGTCCAACCGGAACCGGCATCTGAGATCCCATAACAGCAGTACATTCGCCAGAAGCCATGGAAGCGGACTCAACCGCGCCTCGGCGGCATCGATGATTCTCGCCAACTGTCCGAGAGCAGTGGATGCGCAGACACCTTCATTCCCATCGGTAATATCATTGCGCCGCTCCTGCAGATACGACGCCGTGAAGGGCTGTCGTTCAATATGACCGATACATTCACTGAATGGCACAAGTGCCTTGCGGTACTTGTCAAAAGCATTGAAAAGTCTGAAGTTTTTTCGTGAAGTGAAGACCACTATCGCCACCTGCACCGCGATAACGGGAACAGCAAAAAAGACCGTTCCCGCAGCCAACCATCCGGCCAGTGCAGCGACAGCGGCACCCACCGGGAGCCAGGAAAGAAGCCGCCACCCGTTCAATCGCAGCGGTGTCCTGTTCCCGCTTTCCGCCCAAGCGATCAGATCGTGCGGATCGCCGGCAATGGCGGATTGGAATCCGGCGCATTCAAGACGTTGACGCCAGGTGAAATGCTCCGCGAGATTTTCAACGGCCTGCTGCCGGGCGATAATTGAAGCCTCGTCACCGTCTCTGAATTTAAACAGTTCTGCAAGCCGGAGTTTTCCGTAAAATGTTCGGGCACAGCAGCAGAACTGATACAGCGACCCCTGCCCGAAAATATCAAGATCCGACGTATACGGATGTTCGTGATCGGTGAACGCGTCACCGGTTTCCGTGAACTTCCGCCAGGCATCAGTCCAGCGGTCTCCCCCCCTACGATTGATGTCGATCAGCGCATTGTACTCATCGAGTTTTCTGAACAGTACTCCGTGACGTATCGCCAGATAAACAAACAGCAGCATCCCGCTGACGACACCTCCCGCGATTACCCCGTAAAAGCCCGCCCGATATCCGATGAACACGGCGGCAATACCTGCCGCCACCGTGAGCAGGCGCAGATTACCTACCAGAGAAATCAATTTTCGGATACGATCACGTTCGATGACGGAGGAATCGTGTTTTTCCTGGTACCGTAATTTCGGAGAGAAATAAGTGCTGCCGTCCACTGGATTCCGATCCTGTGTTACGCAAGCGGGGTACTGCCGGCGACAACCTTATTACCGCACACACTCAGAAACGGCAGTCGGGCGGTTCCCGCAGCTTACTATAGACCTGCTGATATCACCATTTCTCGCACATCGCTGCGGAAATGCGGATAATTATCTTTTATACATTCGATAGATCTGCCAGCAATGACAATTACTACCCGTATAATTTTAAATATAGGTGACGATTTACAGACATGTCAACAACAGGAAATGCTGTCGACAGACGATAGCCTGAAATAAGGTCTACGGGAGTACCGTGCCCCAGCGGATCGCATAGACAAGCTGATCGTGCAACAGACTGTTTTTAAAAGCGGTTCTTTCAAACCGCGCTTCCAGAACGAATCCTGATTTTTCAAGCACCCGATGCGAGACCTGATTGTCCGCAAAGGGTACCGCGAATATCCGCTCGATGGGAAATGAAGAATTCGCTACAGCGAAAACGGTTCCTCATCACCAGTCTCATCCATCAGGCGTTTCACGTTCTCAAGCTGCAGTTCGTCGCCCTGCACCGCAAGCCAAACACAACCTTCCGCACCCCCGATACCACCGCCGGCAACCAGCGTGACGTCCACACCGAAAAGAATTTTAAGCGCGTCAATCTCGGTGATCAGCTCTCCCGGTACCGGCAGCATCCGCGGCCCCGAAGCACCCGGCATATTCAGCAGCTCAGCGATATGATTGATATCCTCATACACCCTTTTCTCGAGTCCGGCAGCCAAAATAAGCTTTACCCGCCGTCCGATTACCGCGCCCAGCGAAGCCGCAATGGTTCCGCCCGAAGGGTGACCGATAAGAATACCCGCCTGCCGCTCGGGAAGCCGTATACAGTTGACCCCTTTGATGATGACATCACCCTCGTCAAGTTCGTCAATGATATCGAATATCATTTTCCCCTTCTGCCAGACACCATTCTTCAATACCACATCCCCGGGAAACGCCGACTCATCAACAAGCCTGCCCGATGCCGTGGTTTTCATTCCCGGCCGCAGCGTCACCCCCCGAAAAAACCGTTGCCGGCTAAAGCCATCTGCCTGTCCGCTTTGCGTAAGCAGTTCCTCGGCGATATATCCCCCGGTGGTACCGGCGATCACGACAACGAGTCCTTTTTCCAAGGCACCTGTTACTGCAGGGTGTTTTACAACGGCCCGTGCAATAATCCGCTTTCCCGCTGCCGGTGTTATGACAAACTGACGCATAGGAGGTATCTCCTTATATATCGTTCATGTACATTATCGGTGAAAACTGAAACGCCATCTCACTTCTTTATGGACCGATTCGTGCACGTAATGTATCGGGCAGACATTTCCCTGCTGGTGCACAGAAGAAAAATACTCCGTCGGATTCCTGCAAACCGGATTTTCGCGGCACTACCGGGAATTATTCAACCCGACCTTGAATTCCCGGTAATGCACGGTATTTTTTCCGTCTGATGACGATACTCCTCGCGACATCGGTGAATTCGTCGACAGATCGGTCAAAATAGTGAGAAGCTTCCGCCTCATAGGTAAGAATCGTGAGGAATCGCCTGAAAGGAATACAGTACATCATTCCTTTTTTTGTCAAGGAATTCGGCGCAGTGAGCGTATAGCGGGTCAGTGAACAGGGTATACTATCGATAACGACAATCTCGTTTGAAGCAACGTTGAGGTTGAACGCGTACCCTCTGGCGCAATATTCCCCCAGAATAATTCCCGGAATCTCGTGCAGCAGAATATCAGGAGGCAGAGTAAAACCATTGGTAAGCGTGTCACGCCATTTATGCCGTTCGAGAAGAATATACTCGAGCGGCAGTCCGTTACGGGTGAACACCGTGGTACGTCGTAGCTGTTTCTGATACCATTGTCTGGGCCGCTCCAGTTTGAGCCCGTACCGGGACGGTTTGTCGAGATAGCCCGGTTCAGTAAGAACCCACGGGGTAACGCACCCTGTAATCAGACAGATGGCCACCATTGCCACAAGATATCGTAATGCGTTATTCACCGAGTTTCTCCAGGTAAAATTCGACAATCCCGGCATCAGGGGCTTCGGGAGCAGCCTCGAGATACCTGCTCAGGCATACTCGTGCGCTGTCATACATACCGTTCTTCAGGTAGAGCCACCCCAGATCACGGATACTTCCGGTGTTTGCAGGATTGTTGCTGTAAGCGGAAGTAAGAGAAGAGACCGCCACCGGAAACGAATCAGATGCCGCATAATATTCAAGAAGGCTTCCCCGCAGATAATACCATTCCGGCAGAGGATCATTTCCGTCAAGCTTGTGCAGCGCCATTTTGTAGAGTTCGCGAACGTTATTCGATTGCCTGAGAAGGTTGACAATATGCGGCAAATGCGGCTGGATCACCTTCTGATATGCCGCTTCATCAATAATTCCGTAGGTGGAATCCACTTCGAGACTTTCAAGTGTTTTTTTGGCAGTGCGGTACCGCTCAGCGAATTTAGGATGAGTGGCCTGTTCACTGCTGTAATCTTTCTCCTTGTATTTGAGCCAGTAGTACATGGTCGCGAGCAGTTTTTTGGCCTCCCAGGCGTTATACCCCCGCTCGACAAGAGTCCGCAAGGCGCAACTGTCGGCCTCTCTTTCCAACGAGCGCGAAAAACCGCTCAGCGCGACACGCATACTGTAGGGAGTATCGCCCGAGAAAATGAAACTTCCGGCGGAACGCTCGTGCATCTCATACCGGAACCGCCGGTGGTGGTCCAGGCGCACATGCGCGATCTCATGTGCGAGCAGCAGTGCGAGTTGCGCATCGTTGTCGATCATACTGAAAATACCGAGACTGAGATAAACGGTGCCGTCGGAAAGAGAAAACGCGTTGATTTCGGAACCGTTGATAAGCAATACCCGGTACGGCGGTACCGTACCCGGCTGAATATTGACAATATGCGCCACCTGTTCATTGAGATGGTCGGTCAACGCTTCATCATGCAGCAGGACACCGGCCACTTCAATCGCTTCATGAACGCGTGCATCGATCACCGCCCGATCTGAACGTTCAATCACCACTTCATGCTCATCCGAACCGGAAACCGGCAACGAAAAGACAATACCCCCGCACAGGAGAAGGACAGGCAATCGCAGAAAGTCCTTACCGGTCATGGTTGTACCTGCCGTTTCCCGAGCCGGCCCAGCAGGTTGCTGACGAACCGTTCGCAATCGGCATGCTGTGCCATATCGATTTTACCGGTTTCAGTATAGAGAAAATACCAGATGATTTCTCCCCACCTATTGACAAGTGCACAGGAGGCGAATGTCCGGTCGGCGGGAACACTGTTGGTCACGTAGATGCCGGTAAGGGCAGCGCCGATAGCCGCCCCGACCGCTGCCGCGACCTTCCTTTTCTCACGTTTGCGTGTTGCCCGGTCATCAAACCCGTCGATGAACAGGAACGCATCGGCGGTACTGTTATCGAGTGAGTCGGAAATCGGCGGTACGGAATAGGCGAACATCTTATCCGCAGATGGAAATCTGCCGAGTCCGAACACGTTATTCTCGATCTGACCGTTGACTACTGAATAAAAATGCCGCATGCGGGCCCACTGCCGGTGGTGCTGCCGGTCATCGGACAGGGTGGTGACGTTGTACCCTTTTTTCGACAGCATCCGCTCCACCTCGCTGGTGATCTGTCGTCGTGCGGCAGTGCTCATCGTGTTGTTGTACTCCCGTATTCCTCCCGCGGTAAGATGGTAGCTGTCAAATTTCAACGGGAGTATCGCGATGGCGGTTACCTGGGATAACTTCTTCTCCAGACACACCGGTATGGTCCTCAGCTGGCCGTATAAAGGTGCCGCAAACCCTGTAATGCAGCAGATGGCACCTGCAGAGAGCAGAATATATAAACCGGATCCGGATGTACGAGTAAAGCGGAATAGTCCGTGTATCATACCACTATTGAGAATATAATTCCGGTCGGAATCGGGCAATACTTTCAGTCCATATTCTCCTGGTCGGCACTCTGCCGGCAATCCGCCGTCTTATTAACCGGTGAATCGTGCGCTACCACAGAAGCCGCACTCGCAGCATGAGCTCATTGTCTTTCGCCAGGGAAAATGCACCGGTCGTTCCCGTTCCAAACGGATCCGATCGTGAAACATACCTGAAACCTGCCGACAGATAAATACATTTCCATGCGGCCTCGAGTTCCAGCCGGTTTCGCCAGTTCAATGCAATACCGGTCCATACATCGGTGGTATTGTTCCAGGCGGCAAACGGCCCTCTCCCCCGCGCCCGCAACCTGCCGGAAAGGCGGGAATGATAGACCACCGTGGTGATCAGCGCCGCCCGATTGACAAACATCTCCGGGGTCATCCCGATGCGGAAGATGTGACGGGCATCCGCTTCCGGCAGCCAGAACGCATGTGTATAATTGAAGTAATTCACCGCATCCGGAAAGACATTGGACTTTTCCGATATGATGGAGTACTCACTGATCCGACCGATTTTTGTTCCGAAAGAGACACCTTCAACACTTCCGAAAAAATGAACCGGTGCGGTGATGCTATTACTCTGCAAAGGAAAGAGCGTCACGAATCGCCGGGAAAGCTCCAGACGCAGTTCTCCGAAACCCCCGTACTGCCGGGTACCGGTCGTACGGATGGCATACTGATACTTTCCGTTACCATATGCATTCGCCAGAAGCACCGGCTCGATCGCCTCGTTATAGCGACCTCCCTCATGTTCGGTAGAGAGCGATACATCGACCGTAAAGAACATTTTATACGGAGATTCCCTGAAATCAAAATCCCGCCAGTAGCCTCCACCGGCACGAACGCCAACAGTACCGTCCCCTTTTTCAAACCGTTGGTATTCCACATATTCAAACGACGTCGTGTAATCATAGGTCCGCAACAGTGTCGCTCCCCGCAGCCGGTCGGCGATCACTTCGACGCCGAACAGGAAATGCCGCCGTGGCGAAAGCGTGCACATTCCGCTGATACCGGCACGAAAGCGATCACGATTGTACACTTTAAAATGTTGAAATTCAGGATATGAGTAGTCCGTTTCAAGAAAGGCATCGGTTGCCGTTACTTCACGAACACGCATCGGCTGATACCCGAATACTGCCTGCAGCCATGAACAATGCGTCAGAAGCGTAACCGATGCGTCCTGCATGTACAGAGGCAGTGGAACACCGGTACGGGCGCCACCCACGCCGCTGCGAACCGAGAAGAGAACATTGCGCACGTTCATGGTGAGTGGCTGCAACCGCACGCTCAACGGCCAACCGGGAGTCAGATGTGTCGAATCGGCATACACCACCGCAAGCGAACCGGTTGCCGTATCCTCCCGCAATTGTGCCGCTCCGTACAGCGGCGGCACCGCTGCCCGACAAGCCGTTGCCGCGATCACCGCTCCGGTGCAACACACGAGGCGCAAGCGGTTTACCGCCATTATCCTACTCTCCGGTGGTAAATGAAAAGAGCAGTGATTCCGGCATCGCAATCCCGAACAGATCCGTTACCGTTGTGTCAACCGTTACCGTATAGCGGGTATCGGGATCGAGTTCCTTCATATGAACATGATAGCTCCATTCACCGGCAGCGTGATCCGTGGTATCCGCGACATACGCTGAAATATTCGTCTCGGGTTCCATATGTACGGCGTTTCCGAGTGATGCAACGGCAACCGGCATATTGAACACCAGTCCTATACTGTTTGAGACGACATTGATCTGTCCATGAGCCGGTGTATGACCGATTACCCTGAGCGGTTGTGTGGTAAATGAAAACCGCACGCGTCCGGTTTTCTTTCCCGAGGCGGCCCGGTATCCCGATGGTATTTCCACGACATACACGGTTGCACTCCGGAGAAGACTCCGTGGCCGCAGTTCCAACCGATGTCCTCCGGCAGCAGGTTCGGACCAGACGGTATAATACGACAGGGATGGCGTGATCGTGAGAACGGAGTCGATCAGTGAGGATGCCATCTCTTCCGCAAAGGTTATCGTGAGCATTTTCCCGACCGGCCACTCACCGGTTCCCTCCGCAGGATACGCCACCCACGCGACGGTATCTGTTTCGTCAATCTCTTCCGGCGCCGCAATGGTGGTGAAGGAGAAGGAAAGCGCGCGCTCGAGCGTGCTCGAATCCTGCGCGTAGAGTGTGGAATCGATGGTCACCGTGTATACCGTACCCGAATCGAACGGTTCATGCTCGATACGTATGCTATTCCGCGTTGCGTCGATAAAACAACGAAGCGAATCGACCGCGGGAGAAACGGAAAACGCTTCGAGAAATACCGCGGCATCCGCACGGAAATTGGTCGTCAGTGTTACCGGTGCCGCGATCGGTACACTGCGTTCGCCATTACGCGGAGAGAAATCACGGATAACCGGTTTCTCGGTGGTAAATGAATAAGACCAGGTGCTTCCCGCCATCGACGAATCAACGGTACGCCATCCGGCGGCGAGGGCAACGGTATACCTCGTTCCATACCGCAGACCACCCGGGAACGTCACCGTAATCCGGTGTTTTCCCGACGGCATATCCCATACGAAATGCGGTGGGGCCGAAGCGGGTGCAATGGAAAAAGCCTCCTCAACCGAGGCCTCGTGCATGATACTGTCAAACCAGATCATCACCGGCTCCGAAGGGAGCACATTCTTTCCGTTTGTCTGCGGCTGGTTTGCCGCGACGAGTCTCTGCGGAGAAGCGACATTACCGAGCCCCGGCATCACGGGGTAGATAACGGTCAGGTCCCGCTCGAGATGATGACCGTATACATCGACGGCACCGGTATCGATCGTGATCACCAGATCACTGTCGCCATCCAGTTCTTCTCTGGGCAGAGCGAGATATATGCTTTTCAGGTTTGACTGCCAGCGGTATCCGATTTTCATCGAAGGTTGCACGGTAATGCCCTGCTGCACCGATGCCGTATCCATTACCTCGTGAAATACCACCCGCACTTCGATCGCGGAATCGTTGACGGCATTCCCTTTATCGATCATGAAGGCGGAATCGATAACGGTTCCCTGCGGCGGTTCCACAGCAACTACCTGCAAAGGAAACCTGGAAAGCGTTATCTGCGAAAAGGTAACGACCGGTTCCCTGACAATCACCCGCAGCTCAGTGGTTCCGTACCCCTCCGCTTTTATCCGTAAAAAGTAGCTCCCGTAGGGGACATCCCTGAATTCGAACATTTCGGTATTCCGGTTGAGTGATGTTGAATCAATATTGTCGGCTCCAACCAGATAGACCATTACCGAGCCGTCCGAAGGATATACCCGCGCACTGATAACCGCCCGTTCACCCGTTACCGGGAAAATGATTTCCGGGGTCTCCGTACATTGCGGAAACAATACCGACATCATCAGTACCATACTGTACATTCGCAGCCGCATAGGTGCTCCTTTAAATCGCAGAGACGCTATCGTAATATTACTGATCAATTCTTGTTCAAGACAGGGTAATTTTCGTCACACCCGAATTTTCACTGCCGTTCTTTAAACGTGTGGCATCCAGTGTTTCACACTGTCTTTATAGTAGCGTTTTTGGTTGTATCGGGTATCCACCTTTAAAAACAGCTTAAATGACTGAATTGCAGATTACTTCGCTCCACTTCGTGGTTGCGCCTCCGTGGGAATGATACGGACTTTGCTCACTTATTTCTGACCAAGAACTGATTATTTAGAACCCGCAAAAAAAGGTACTTTCCAAACGTTCATTCAGAATGCCCCTCAATCTCCCGCAGTGGGACGCTGTGGACGTAAATGTCAATTATGAACAGAACGTATCTACTTAATGTAAGGAAGTGACATTCAGGATAGTGATGTCGGTTAGGCACCGGACCATTCTTTTCCGGAAACCGTTTTCCCATCGCACCGCCGGCTGAAAACAACTGTTCCAATAATGTGTGCAAAAGATAAAGACCATCAGGATCAGAATACCTCAACTCTGTTTCTGCCGTTTTCTTTGGCCCGGTATAATGCCTTGTCCGCTTTGGCGATCAGTTCGTTTATCTGTTTCGCATGTTTGCGGTATTCGGAAATACCGAAACTCATGTTCACCCGAACCTCCTCGCCCTGTGGCGATTTGAACGGAGTTGCGGCGATCGCGCTTCTGATACGTTCGGCGGTCTCGGCTGCTCCCTTGTCGTCGGTCTTGACAAGTATGAGCGCGAACTCCTCACCACCATATCGTGCCACGGTGTCGATATCCTGGCGGACACTGTTTTCAAGCAGTGAAGAGACACCTTTGAGCACCACATCACCGAAGGGATGGCCCCAGGTATCGTTGATCCGCTTGAAATGATCGATATCGCAGATTACCAGCGAAACCGGTTCCTGGTACCGGATCGCGCGGGTAATTTCATCGGCGAGCATCTGCTGGAAAGTACGGTGGTTGTACAGCCCCGTGAGCCCGTCGTGTGTTGCAAGCGCATTCGCTTTTTCAAATATCAGCATTTTTTCGATAGCCAGCCCCGCCGAAGTACTCAAACGTCCGAGCAGTTCGCGATACGATTCATCGTAGGCGTTTTCCCGGCACGATTCCACCAGCACCATTCCCTGACATTCATCCACACCGAGCGGTACGGCAACAAAGGAACGCAGTTCCTCGTTACGGGGTTCGTCGGTGAGATACCGGATCTCATAATGTTCATCGGAGTAATTACGCGAGAGTACGAGATTGCTGGTATAAAGTACCGATGCGAGTGATTTGCCACCGGTCGAAAACCGTTTGTCGGAAAATCCTTCGGCTTCACAGCCGATGGCCGCAAGTATCGTTGCCGATTCACCATCGTCATTTTTCATACTGATGGTGAGCCGGTCGCACGGGAGGGTGTGCGGTACGATTTCCGCGATTCTGTCGACTATTGACTGCCGTGAAAGATTACGGAAGAACTCCTTTTCAATTGAGCTCATCGCGGCAAGGCGTCCGTGCTGCAGTTTATGTTCCGTGTACATGTAGGTGTTGTAAATTGCCGGCCCCAGAAGCGATGCCACCTCACCGAGAAAGGCATGGTCGTCATCGGTGAATTTTTTAGGGCTGAGACTGTCAACGATCACGGTTCCCCGCTCCGTTCCACCTGCCGTCATCGGACTTGCCATCAGAGAACGGATACCGACGTCCCTGGTGTAATAATAGAGCGTCATACTGTCGGAAACGATTTCTTTCAGATTGAGCTGTTTGAGCCCGTCCTTGAGAAAACCGCCGATCACCCCGACACCCGGATAGAGTATCGCATCCCGATTGATGTACTCGCAGGTTGAAATGTGGCGCCGCAGCATATACCCGCCATCGGTCGTCGGGAAAAACACCGCGAAGGTATGTCCATCGATACGGTTCTGCAGCAGATGTAGACCTGCAGTGATCAATGCATCAACCTGTGTTTCCGTTTCATCCCACCTCGTTTTACGGTACTCCCTTCCCAGTGCGGTAGCCGGTGCAACCGGTTCAACTTCATCGGTAGCCGACTTCTGTACCACCCGCGGCAGGGAAATTTCTGTTTTTGAAATCCGTTCCGATCGTACGGGACGCCGCCTCCCGACAGCCAAAGCGATACCGATCAGAACAAACGCGCCTGAAAGTGTCACCGGAACACCGGTCCGCTGCAGGGTGCCGCCCATGAAATGAAATATCGCGGCGATGACGATTGTCACTGCCAGCACTGAAAGTAAAGCGTTATGATTGCGTTTCATCGGTTACCTTGTCCCCTGAACAGAGCGACGGGATCGACAGTACCCTGCCGATCAGCTGCAGCAGCTTCGGCCGGTCAATCGGTTTCGCGATAACACCGTTGAATCCCATAGCGAGGAGGCTCTTGCGGGTTATCTTTTTCAAAAACGACGTCATCGCGATCACCGGTATGGCAGCGGTTTTTTCCTGGCGCCGGAGATCGTTGAATAAACGTACTCCGTCCATAACCGGCATCATGATATCGGTGATCACCAGGGCGGGCTGCAGTTCCTTTGCCAGTTTGAATCCTTCAAAGCCGTTTTCAGCGGTAACCACATCAAAATCGCGATACAGAAACACTTCAACGAGATCCAGCGTGTCAAGGCTGTCATCAATCAGAAGTACCTTCGGTTTTGAACCGGTCACCGCATCGCCTTTCGATACAGCACAAGACCGATGAACAGAAACAGGATGTTTCCTATCCAGGCACCGAGCAGTGTCGAAAAATGCCCGTTCTGGGCGAATACAATCGCCAGACGTGAAATAATCCAGAACGAAAACATCAGTGCAAGTCCAATACCGAAGAGCACCGCACCGCCTTTGCGTCCGGCACGCGCCGTAATGGCGATTCCCAGCAGTATCACGATGAAATTCATGAACGGCAGCGCCACCTTGAATTCCAGTTCGCCCATATATTTCTGCACTTTTTCACCCCGTCTACGCGCGGCGTCGATGAACCCCCGCAACTCCCAGTAGCTCATCTCCTCCTTGCTTTTTATACGCGCAACCATATCGACCGGTTGGGAGGTCAGTACCTCATCGTTCAGGGTATCAAAGGTGGTGAGGGTAACACCGGAATCAGTGAAACTGCGTATCGAACCGTTTATGAAATGCCATCCGGTACTGTCGTAAAGCATCGATGCCGCGCTGATTCGCTCGACGATCCGGTTTCCCTCGAATGACTCACGGGAAACCGTTCGCGCCATCTGTGGAACGGTACTGAACTCACCGAACACATACATGGTACCGGGATTTCCGAAATAATAGAAATTCCTCCTGAACTCCCGTATCCCGTGCACACGCTCGATTGTTGACGCCTGCGGATCCTTCATATAGTCCTTCAGCACCCTCCGGGCGGAATTCGCCCGCGGCAGAATCCACTCTCCTCCGTAAAACGATCCGATCGACAGCGCCACGCCGAGCGCCAGCAACGGAAGTGTCAGCTGACGGAGATTGATCCCCGCGGCCTTCATGGCGATCAGTTCACTGTTTTTAGCGAGCTTTCCGATGGAGAACATCGAGGCGAGCAGCAGCACCACCGGAATGGTTATCTGTATGATCCACGGAAGGTAATACCAGTAGAAAAGCGCTACGTCGTGCAGTGACACGCCCTCGAACCGTTTGAGGTTGCTGACGTAATCGACCGCGATGAAGATGGCGATAATGGCAAGCAGTACCCCGACGACATACCCGAAAAACATTCCGATCAGATATATCGGCAGGGTACCGAAAAGTTTCCGCAGTATCCAGCGCGGTACCAGCGCGACATATCCCGGAATCCTGAACAGGATATTTCCGGTGATCGCTTTGAGCAGCGGATGTTTCCTGCCGGTAATCCCTTTCCACCAGGAAAACAGCGCATCGAACCGTATGGTGGTTTCCCGGAGCATGAGAATGATAAGGACGATACCGCAGGCGGCAATGAAGATATCCCCGCCCCACATCGCCACCCATGGCGGAATGATCATCTTGTCGGCCATCGATTCTCCGCCGATAAGACTCGCCCAATAGACAATAAAGAAGAACAGACTGTAGCTTGCACCGACCGTGAGCCCGCCCCGCCTCGCCATAATCCCCAGCGGTGCACCAATCAGAACGAAAAGTATGCAGGCGAACGGTATCGAATATTTTTTATGCACCTCCACCATGTACTGACAGATGAGCCGTTCGTTCGCATGCATCCGCCGCAGAATCCGGTCGATCACCTCACCGATGGACCGTATGGAGGCTGTCGTGAACACACCGGTGGAATCGACACTCTTGACCCAGGCCACATACGAGGCCGTATCGCTCTTACCGGTGGAAACAACTGTACCGGAAGAAGCGGTATCTGCCGCGCAAAGCGAATCGAGATTCCGGATACGGGCTGAAAGTGAGTCAATGAGGGCATTGTACTCGTTCATCAGTAACGTATTCGATTTTTTGAGGTCAGCGACATCGGTAAGCATCATTTTGACGTTTTTCTCGCGATCGCCGCGGTAATTCGAATTGGTCCGCTCAAAACGCGAATCAACATTTTTTATCGCGACCGTCTGTCGTGCGAACTTCCCGAGAAAGTACTCGTTCGGCTTGGTACGGGAGATGCTGTGCGTTTCTCCCTTGTAGAGAATAAGTTCGATGTATTTCTGGTCGGGAGTAATACGCAGGTCGGCACTGTCGGCAACCGTCACCGATGGGTCCTGCCCCGGAGTATTACTGAAAATCCTGATATTACTGAGTCCGCCGGTTTTGTTGTTCACCCGCTCCGTATAGATGGTATATCCGCTGAAATCGGTAATGAGCACTTCCGGTTCGATGAATGCGGTGGGTTTTTTGCGGGAGATATCGGAAAGGAGATTTGCGGTCCGGTGATTCGCTTCGGGAAGAATCAGATCGTTGAAGTAGATATTCAATATACCGAGCACCGCAGCAGCTGCGAAAACCGGAGTCATCAGCGGCCAGAGATTCTGTCCGGACGCCTTTATCGAGGTGATTTCATTATCCCCCGCCATGCGTCCGAAAGTGGTGAGCGTCGCCACCAGGATCGCCATCGGAATCGCCAGGGTGATAATCCACGCGAGTTGAATGAGAAATACTTCGAGAACAATAAGCGGATCGAGTCCTTTGGAGATAACGCGGTCGAGCAGCAACACCATCTGCTGCATAACGAAGAGAAAGACAATGATACTCATCGACGATAAAAAAGGGGCGATGAGTTCACGGATAATATAACGATAAAGTATCATACCGGATTTATATACCGACTGGAAAAAGGAATCCGAAGATCATGAAGCCCGGCTGCTGCACTGCTGACAAGGCGAACCCTCCGCGGCGCTACTCTGGAACAGTGAAAAGAAACCGGCCCGGCGTATGTGCCCCGACCGACGATCTTCACCGGACAGGAACCGCTTTTTACCCTTCGTTGAAGTCCAGCCATGGCAGGAGCCTGGTATCCAGAAAATACCACCAACCCGTCACTGTTTCAAGCACCCCCGTCACGCCGATTCAACTGAATACCACGCTTCCGTTACTGCCGTTATTCCCTGTTCTTGCGGAGAAACCAGAGCGGATCAAATTTACCGAGCGGTTTATACTCATGTCGCCGTTTATTCCAGAGAAGCCCCCAGTTGAACAGATACAGAAACTGCGGGTAGGGGGTCACCGGTTTATCGGTCACCGTGAGATGTGCGACCGGAGTGCCGTCGGGCCAGGTTCCCATGAATATCTGCCGTGAGCTTCCACCTCCGAGGGCAACGGCCCTTCCGAGTGTATCACCATAAAAGGTTTCGGCTGCGAGTGCGTCCGCTAACCGGTAGAGTGCATAGTAGTCGATCACGTTGATGTCGTCACCTCCGCTCGACAGCGGCGAAGTATGTTCCGCTTCCAGTTCCTCGTCATTGTACTCATCATTGTGAACGATCACGAAATCCTTGTTCTTATAGGGAATGGTAGTGAAGGAGTAGAACAGGTCCTCCGCCATGCGCCAGTCATTGAACCGGTCGCCCTCGAAGACTTCGATCAGCATGCGGGTTTCGGAAGGGAAATTACTGAACTGTTCCGGTTCAAAGTTGAACACGTACCAGGGTGCAAGGATGAACATGAACGCCCCGTTCCGCCCCCACCTTTTAAGCTTGAGAAAATGCCACGCCACCGCAGGTACCGCCCCGCCGCCGTAGGAATGACCGATAAAACCGATCCGTGTGGTATCCGCGGTATTCCCGAGAACCGTGAACGCCTCCACCGCTCCGGCCAGCATTAATTCATATCGTTTTTTATTCCCCACGGTCATCGAATACAACATATACGACGGGAAAATGACATGATATCCCTGACTTACGATGTTGTTGATGAATCCCTGGTAATAATCGGGCATGGGCCACTGAAATCCGTGAAGAAAAAGAATCACCGGTGCGGGCCGGTCAATACCCACGGGACTGAACAGATAGATTTTGCCATGTCCTTTTACCGGATGAAAAAAGTCACGCTTCTGGACCTTGTAGGGACCCGACGAACCGAATCCGGAGGTGATGGGACAGACCGGTTGCCCGGAATCCGCGTGCACAACGTCCATGGTATCGAACATTTCTCCCGCTCCGGGACGCACGTTGATATAATTCCGGATGGTCATCCGCTCCCGATGCCCCCACTCGGGTTCTTCACCGAAAAAAGTCACTACCCGATAACGGGGATTACGGGCATGACTCCAGAAATTCATGAAGTTATTCTGGGGAAGATAGACAAACGCGTTATGTCCTCCCCTGAGTTCCTTTACTAGTGCGCCATCGCTCCAGGTCCCCATATACCGCTGCCGGGCGTTGCCGGAACCGAACGCCAGCTTCCGGGCAGCGGAATTCCCGTTGAAGGTGTAGTCCACCAGCGCATCCGCAAGGCGCCAAATGCCGTAATAATCGAGATAATCGGTACTCTCTCCGCCGGCCGCACCGCTCGGGGTAGCGTGCCCGGCATAGAGCGGCGGAGTATGGGAGGAATCCGACTGCAGGATAATGTAATTTTTGGCCGAATCCGCGATAGGAATGTGATCGAAAATATCTTTCGCCATGCGATGATCGTTGATGTAATCATGCTCGAATACCTCCATAATCATGGTAACGGATTGCGGATACTCGTCCAGCTGGAGCGGTGAGATTTCATAGGAATACCAGGGTGCCATTATGTAAAGAAACGCCCCGTTTTTTCCCCATAGACGCTGCCTGATCCATTCCAGCGACAGTGCGGGAACCGCACCACCTCCATAGGAGTGTCCCATGAATCCTACCCGCGTACTGTCAAGTTTGTCCCACCATTTCTCCACCCCCGCGTCGAAACCTGCACGCAACTGGGCATAGGCCATCTCCGGTTTCGCCATGGCGATCATTTTTGAAAAGGGTGGATACAGAACGGCAAGACCACGTGAAGCAAGATGCTCACATAGTTCCCGGTAATTCGACGGGTCGGATGCGCCGATACCGTGAAAAAAGAACACCACCGGCCATACAGTGTCGGTACGGCATGGCCTGAACAGATGAACGGAGGCGCCTTTCACTGTTGGAGCGGGAATACTGTCACGACATACCGTAAACGGTCCGCGGGCGCCATAGCCACTGTCAATAGGATTGGGCATGGTGTAGCAGGAGGCAAACACTCTGGAAACAGACCACAATAAAAGAGCCACAGCCCGCCAACGGTTCATGAAAGAGTACCCAATCAAAGAAAGTTATGAATTCACGAATTATCAAAATACCATATACATACTGATTCATGAAACGGAAATGATAATTAGCACACTGGCAGGTTCAAATAAAAATCCCCGTTGCGATCAATCGCAACGGGGAACCGTACTTCCTGCCCTCTTTGGAATTAGGCGTCTATTTTGTTATACAAACTTTTTCCGAAATACGCTCTCCATCAGAAATGACCTGTACCGTATACATGCCACTATTCAGACTCAGTCCCCGTTTTCCATACTGCAGCTCTCCGGTTTTTCCGGGAGTTGCAATTTCGGCAACCTTTTTTCCGGTCAACGAATAGAGCACCACCCGACGGGTCGGATCGTCAGTAGTAAAAGTGAACTGGAGTTTCCCGCAAAGCTGCCTGATACCTGGAGGCGCTTCATTTTTCAAGTTGGCGATCACGGTGGTGATTGAGTCCACTACAAACTCGATATCCTGATCAGGAGGGTAATTCCCCGTTATCGTGGCATTCCAATACATCATATACCGTGCATCATGGAGTCGATAAAACGGCATGAACTCCAGATTGCCGTCCGCACTGTTCTGGAATATTCCCGGAGCCTTGTAGGTCTGTGTTTTACCTGCAACCGGAGTAAACTGCGTGCGGAAAGTTCCAAGATTAATATTCAATTTCGGTGCGGAATTAACATCCATAAGCGTACCACTCGGCGAATGCCCGAAACGACTGTCATTGGCAATAAGCCCCGGCAAATTATCGGTACCCGTTATTGACGCCATAACAATGGGACCACGTTTTATGGAAGACCACGAATCGACATTATTCAATCGTTCAATCGAAAAATCCATTTTCATCAGCACCTTTACCTGTTCACCTCCATTCCACGTCCGGTCGATGGTAATATATGTTGACGGATCTGAATCAAGACCGAATACATCAGGACCGACCATCGCAACCATTCCCCGTTTGTGCACCCATCCGGGGTGACGAATGAGCAGTTTGAATTGCGTAGGAGCTGCAGCACTAATCGTGAATACTGCCATACCAGTATCAGGGAATTGTGTTTCCTGCCGAATGATCACCCCTTTTTCTTTCCAGTCCACCTCAGAAGCGATAAACAGATTCACGAAAAGAGAATCACTTTGGTGTGTGTAGATGAATTCACCGTATTTTGTATGATTTTCCATACCACTCCCGACACAGCACCACATGGCGACATCCGGCGCTGAATACACACGGTAATGACGCGGATGTGACGGCGTAAAATAGACATAACCACCATGCTCGGGATGCTGCGTGGAAAGGATATGGTTGAAAAGAGCACGCTCGTAAAAATCAGCGTATTTCGCATCCGGATTCATTCGGAAAAGGCCGTCGGAAATCTTGAGCATATTATAGGTGTTGCAGGTTTCCACACCGTTTCTCTCGTTGATGTATCTCATCCAGTCATTTGCCGCTATAAACCGTTCATCCTCACTGTTCCCGCCGATAACGGTGCATCTGTTTTTCGTAACCGTTTCCCAGAAATAATCAGTTGCTTTGTGATAATAGTCATCATCGGCCACTTCGGCGGTGCGTTCAAATCCCGCGACTTTGGCGGCCTGGGTATTTGCATGTTTGCTGTCGAGATTATCTCTGCCCTGTGCCATCGCATCGAGGATGTCTTTATGGGAAAACTTTTTTGAAAAAGTAAGATACTTCTCCTCTTTTGTCAGATAATAGGCATCGGCATACACCTCATTTATTCCACCGAATTCATTCCCCATCATCTGCTGCATCTGATTATCATTCAATCCTGCACAGAGAGCAATTCCCCAGTCACAGAATTTGAGAAAGACGGATTTAGCAAGCTCATTATCACCATACACCCACGCATCTCTGAGGCCGGCATACATCTTATGAATATTATACCAGGGAACCCACGGATCCCAGACAGCACCAACATTACCACCTTTAATACTTCTCCATGTGGGTTTTCCGTTGGGAACTGCACCCACATACCCGACGAAATCAGGATCACTCCCGTTCGCGTCCTGACACTCCTTCAGTGCATCAACCATATAATCCATACGCGTCTTACATTCTTCATCTCCGGTGGCTGCATACTGTATCGCCAATGCGGAAAGGTAGTGACCGCCTACGTGCCCGTCAAGTCCTTCCCAGTTGACGTAGTTCCGGGCACCTAAGGTAGGAAGGCCCGCTTCTTTGCGATATGGAAACAGCAGCCGGTCAACAGTGTACTTCTTTAATGTTTCCACGTTCAAGTCCATCGCATGCTTGAACGGACCATCAAGAAGCGTCACATCACCCAGCACGAACATGCTGGGATAAAGCTCCTCCTGCGCGCTAACAACACCTGCAGCTATAGCTGCGACTATAGCAAGCGCCAGTACCTGTCCTTTACCCATACCAACCATCCTTTCTCAGCGCTCCCCTCTCGACGAATTACGGTTATTTACTTACACACAATTTTTCCGAAAAACGCCGCCCCTGCGATACGATCTCCATCGTATACATGCCGTTGCTCAGTCCGATACGCTCATTACCATAGTGTAGTTCAACTGACTTTGCGGAAGCAGCGATATCGGCTACTTTCCGTCCGGAAAAGTTATACAGGAGTACACGCCGCGACGGATCAACCGAGGCGAATAAAAAAAGCGTTTTTCCGTTCATCCGCCTAATGCGCAGATCCGCAGGCTGCTTTTTTTCCGGTAACACCCGGGCTTCCACGATATCACCGTTGACCGTCGCATTCCAGTACATTATATAGCGTGAATCGTGAATACGAAAGAACGGTTCAAACACCATGTTACCGTTGGCGCTGTTCTGAAAAATGCCCGGAGCACGATACCGCATCGGTTCATTGTCAACCTGCGTAAACTCATTACCGAAGGTCGCACCGTTGATGCGAAGTTTCGGGGCTGAATTGGGATCAGGAAGTGTGCCACCCGGCGAGTGACCGAAGCGGGCATCACCGGCGATAAGTCCAGGCATGTCATTGCTGCTCGTTTTCGCGCCCATGACAATAGGCCCACGCCTGATGGCAATCCACGATGGAACATTGTTCAACGGCTCGATGGCCCAGTTCATTTTCATCACGATTGTCACGACGTCGCCGTCGTTCCATGTCCTCTCCACCTCGATATAGGAACTCGGTTCCGAATCCAGTCCGATCGTATCCCCCCCGGCAAATACCACCATTCCCCCCCTGGTCGCCCAGTAGGGATGCCGGATACGCAGTTTGAACTGTGTCGGCGCATCGACGCCAACGGTCAGCACGCTCATCTCTTCATCGGGGAATTCAGTTTCCTGACGGATAGTAATCCCTTTATCTTTCCAGTCCAGTTCCGAAGCGATGAACAAATTGACATACAGTGCATCGTCAGTGTGCGTGTAAATGAATTCCCCGTATTTGTTGTGGTTTTCCATACCGCTGCCGACACAGCACCACATGGCGACATCAGGTGCTGAATAGACACGGTAATGTCCTGGGTGGGTCGGCGTGAAATAGACATACCCGCCATGGTCGGGATGCTGAGTCGAAAGGATATGATTGTAAAGTGCACGTTCATAAAAGTCGGCGTATTTCGCGTCGGGATTCTGTCGAAAAAGTCCTTCGGTGATTTTCAGCATGTTGTAGGTATTGCATGTTTCAACACCGTTTCGCTCCTGAATGAATTCCATCCAGGCGTTTGGTGACTTGAAATATTCATCTTCGCTGTTACCACCAATGGCGATACTTTTTTTTGTTACCACCGTCTCCCAGAAAAAATCCGCCGCCCGATGATAATAATCGTCATCACCGACTTCACCGATACGTTGAAATCCCACACCCTTTGCCGCCTGTGCATTCGCATGATTGTTGTCCAGCATGTCCCTGCCCGAGGCCATGGGATCAAGAATCCACTTGTGTGAAAACTTTTTAGCGAAATTCAGATACTTCTCATTGTTGGTTATATAGTATGCATCCGCATACATTTCATTGATACTGCCCTGTTCCTTCAGACCGACACTCATCATGGATTGCAGCTGAGAATCACTGAGTCCGGAATTGATACCCAGACCCCAGTCACATAATGCAAGGAACATGGTTTTGGCGGTTTCATTCCCGCCGTATGCCCATGCATCCCTTAATCCGGCATAAATTTTATGGATGTTGTACCAGGGTACCCACAGGTTGGAATAACTTCCGAAATTACCGGTTCTGTATTCGCGCCACATTGCCTTGCCACCCGGGATGCCGCTCACGTATCCGACAAAAGTCTGATCGTTCCCGTTCGCATCCTGACATTTTTTCAACTCATCAACCATATAATCCATGCGGGTTTTGCACTCCGCATCACCGGTAGCCGCATACTGCATTGCCAATGCAGTGAGATAATGGCCACCCACATGGCCGTCAAGGCCTTCCCAGTTCACATAATTACGCGCCCCCTGAGTCGACAGCCCCGATTCCTTGCGAAAGGGAAACAGCAACCGGTCAACGGTGTATTTCTTCAGATGTTCCGCATTCTCCTCAACCGCATGTTTGAACGGCCCCTCCAGCAGCGTCACATCCCCCAGAGGAAACGTATTTTTATAAAGCTTATCCTGTGCCGTCACGATAGCCGAAAAACCGATGGCCATAACTAAAAGCGTTAATACTTGTCCCCTGCGCATACTATTCACCCTTTCGTTAAAAAACTGTTTTTTAATCAATTCATTGCCGGATGCTGACCAGTGCGTCGTCAGCCTTCTGATTCATATAATTCAATCGAATTCGATCAGCGGTCAACGCGCGACTTTTCACCCGAACCTCATCGATCCGTCCGTGAAAATAGGAAAACCCCTGCCGGTACGGAATGGTGACCGAACGCGCGTATCGCCCGATGAGGAAATTGTCCGTAGTGACCCGGTTATACTTCCCCTCCATGAGTGATGCGGTATCAACCACCAGTTCGCCATTTATATACAACCGCTGGTTTCTCCCATCACGTACACCGACAAGATGAATCCATTGTCGTGCCCCCGGAGCGGGTGGCACCGAATCTTCGGTATACTCCCATCCGCGACCATCCTGAAACTCAACGAATTCCCAGGTGGCCCGGTTTTCTCCCAGACCCTTGAACTGCATGTAATACTGTTCATGCCCTTTACCGGCAATCGCCCGGTAGAGTGAATCGATAGTATCCGCATAAGCCCATACCGATATGGTGTACGTTCCGTTCTGCGGGAAATCCAGTTTACTGTCGGAGGTACCTTCCATAGCGAGGTAACTCACGCTGCCGTTAAACGCCTTTGACGTGCCGATCGCGCCGGCTACTTCCGATGCTTCCGTCATACCATATGGTGTTCCATCGTAATGATTCACGGTGGCGTCAAATGCGACGGCATCACCTTTTCCCGCGAGATGCCAGACACCTTCATACCCGTTCGCGGTATCGAATACCGCCCCACTGTTCGACTCGGAAGACGCGGCACTATTTCCCCAGTACATCAGAAAGAAATGAGTACTGTCATTGCCGTATACCGTATCCACCATAACCCATACTTCAGCCACCTCGCCTACCGGGTCCCAGCGTTCAATTTCGTACGGCAACGGAGTATCATCAGTTTTCCGGAACCGGATATCACTTCCATCAGTTTGAGCGGCTGAAAAATCGAAGTTCTCACCTGACAAACGAACCAGCACCGGGAATTCATATACGTGTTCCGAAATAGCCGCACCATTCGCCGTCGTATTGAGGTACACTCGTCTGGTATGCACCCATGCGGAGAAGTCTCTTATTATGTGCGTGATTCCGGTACCAATGGTTATACCTGTTTTCACAGTATGAATTTCTTCCGGATCCGACATATTTGCATAATACACCGCAGGTATCACTCCCGCCGGAACCGAATCGATGAACCCGATTCCGTTACGAACGATACCGTACAGGGATGTACCGGGAATGTACACATAACATGACTCAGTGGTACAGTTCGGCACCTCAACCTGCAATGCGCCCGGCGGCGCAAGAGCTGCGGAAGTCGCGAATGTCGTGCTGGTATCAACCATGACGGCGGGAATCAGGGTACGGGAGCGACTTTCGAGCGCGACGGCCTCGATCGTGTACATACCTTCCGAAAGACTGTCAAATTCATAACGTCCATCCGAATCGGTGGTATCAATCGAAGGGTCGGCGGTATCCTGATTTGGTTTAAACAGCGAAGAGCGAAGCGATACCTGCGTATTCGGTGCAGGCTTACCATTTTCCCCGTGTATTACACCGACTATTTTCCCGTTATCCGTTGAACTGCTGCCGCCGGCAATCTCATCTGGACTGGTAACAGTGCAGGAAAGATGGCCTGCAGCCATAAGACAGATACACAGAAGTGCCGTATCTCGAAACATCATACTACCTTTCCCCCTTTTTCTCACCGGAATCAAGCTTACGGCTGAGAGGAAAAAGCTGCAGATGCAACTGATAAACCCGGTCGGAGGCTTTATCGGAATTGACAATAGCCACTACGCGGTCCCTGAATGCCGCCATCTCAGCCGCAAGAACATCATAACACTCCTTTGAAACACCAACAGTAACCCCATAGATCTGCCGATCCTCAACCGGAATAGTATCCAGTGCAAGCTCGGCTTTTCTGAGCATCTCCCGGTTGAAGGTGCGCACTGCCATTCGCGCCACGCCACTGTTGGACAAAATCGCCGAAGCCGTCTGCCGATAGGTTCCGTCTGACAACTGTTCTATCATTCCCAGTTTCATGAGCAGTTTGACCGCGAACCGGGCTTCGCGCACCCCGATTGCAGGCACCACTGCCGCTGCAAGAGTTTTATAATCACCCTTGAAATTATGAAGACTTACCATTTCACGAACAACCGGCACATACCAGTGATTGTAATATTCATGCTGCAGGGCACTCAACCGTTGTTCTTTCACCGTATGCATCATTGACAGCATTACCGTATAATGCTGCTGTTTGTCCTGAGCGGATTTCGCCTGATTGAACAGCACAAGATGCCTGAAAAAAAGCGATTCCTTTTCACTCAGTTTGAGGGCGGATATGAACTTATCGATGGTAAGGCTGGTAAGATTCCGTTTAGATTCAATAATCTGCTTGAGAAAGTTGGGCGAATTGATACCCGCCTTCTGAGCAAAATAACGGTAGGAAAATACCCGAGAGGTCTTTTTATGCTCCTCGTAGTAATCTTTAAGGAATAGACGGTAATTAATGTATGAAAAAATCGAGTTCATAAAGATACTTAGTAATATATACCCCAGATATGCTGGTGTCCGTTAAAAAAATGGTTACTTTTGAAATTCTGTATACGAAACGTATACAGATTAATCTGTAATAGATTGATATAAAAAGATTAATATTTTTATTATCAATTAATTAAAGCAGAAGTGTATACTACACCCCGACGCGTCAGCGATAACAATTTCTTAATGCGGTGGAATTTTAATGAATGCGGGCATTCTTTTTGTACCGCTGAATGCAAATAATAGTTTGAACGTGGTCCAGTGCATCTATATAATTTTCATACCATACCATCTAGTATACAAAATATACGTAAAAGATGTGTGACATATTTTTTTACCATTAAATTCAATATGTTACAACACGTTCCGTATACGCATCGTATACAGAATATGAATATACACCTCAAATAACCTTGCCGCCACCTTCAGATTGTGGTTATATTATCCGGGAAGAACAGGGGACCGGTATCGTTTTCAGCGTTTGCTCAGATCGCTACTTTATCCATTACGATTCCACAGGCAAAGTAACCGTCGGCCATAACATAATTATCGTTATAATTTATTGAAATACAATGTATTGAATACTGCAAACACCCTAACGGTACAGGAGGATTGAATGCGTACCTCACTTTTAATTCTGTTATTGACCGGATGCTTTTTTGCCTCCATTGCAAGTGATAATCCCAACGTCATCATCTCTGGAGATACAACTGATCGTCACACGATGACGTTTACGATCAAAGGACCGGGTCTCTCGGAATCGGGTGATGTCAACCCCTTTACCGATTATAAATTACTAGTTTACTTTCAGTATATGCTCTCCGGCGCAGAAAAATACACTGTTCCCGGCTATTATGCCGCCGACGGCAATGCCGGTGAAACTGGAGCGGATTCCGGCAACGTATGGAAAGCCCACTTCACGCCGCAGTGGCCGGGCGCCCACTTTTACAAGGTGTATTTCCGGACGGGACCGAATGTGGCCCTTACCAATGATACCGCCGATGGCGTTCCCGTTGAAGGAGTTGACGGAGATACCGGTACCTTCGAATTCAAACAGGAGGGAAATGATTCTCCGCCTGACCTCAAAGCACTCGGAAGACTTGATATCGATAAATACAAAAACCATTTCGTCCTGGTTAAAAACGGTTTTTCCGAAAAAAAGATCTTTCTAAAAACCGGCACCGCATCGCCCTCCAATTTTCTTGATTATGCGGATTTTGACAATACACCTGCGGGAACGTATACAAAAACATTTACCGACCACGTTGCGGACTGGATGGAAGGTGACCCCACCTGGGGAGGGGAAGAAAAAGGCAAGGGGATTATCGGTGCAATTAACTACCTGGCCGGCCAGGGTGTGAATACCATCTCCTTTAATACATTGACGCTCGGCAGCCCCGACAGCAGCATCTACCCGTATAGTTCACCCGATAACCTCAAACGGTTTGACTGCTCGAAACTGGACCAGTGGTTGAAAGTATTCCAGCATGCGAACAGCAAGGGTATGGTTGTTGAACTCCGCACGCAAATGGCGGCAAACCAGACATTGCTTGATAACGGTGACCTCGACACCACACGCATACTCTATTACCGGGAGCTGATCGCCCGGTATGCCCATTGTCTCGGAGTCATGTGGAATCTTGGTGACGAAAACGGTTTGTCGCTTGAGCAACAGCTTTCGGCAGCGGAATACATCCATTCCACCGACCCGCACCAGCACCCATCCCGCTCGATAGTGCTCCCTGTTCCCGAGGGTGCGGAAGATCTGCTTCAGCCGCTCTATTCCAATGATTCCACCTGGATTTCAGGGGCTTCTCTTCAATCCGGCTATCAGGATGTCCATACGAAAACAAAAAAGCTGGTTGACTCCCTCGCCTCGTATGAGTGGGTCGGCGTCAACCCGAGACTGCGGACCGTTACCAGCGATTGTCAACTGCCAAAAGAGACCGGCGTTCCCGCCGACGGTGTAGCCGGTCCACCAAGTCAGGACGATATCAGAAAATACGTTCTCTGGGGCAATCTCATGGCAAAAGGAGCCGGAGTATCGTATTATTTCGGTTCAGAAGCGGATCTTACCTGTGAAAACTTCAGAAGCTACGAGAATCTCTGGAGTTACTACCGTCATGCCGAGAATTTTTTCAGAAAATATCTTCTTGAAAATGAATTCGAGATACTGCTTTACAACCAGTTAGCCACACTCACCAATTATGATGACATCATATCAGAAGCAGAAGGCTACTGTCTTGCTCTTGACGGTTATCAGCCCTTTGTAGTATATCTGCCCGAAGGTGGAAATGCGAATATCGATATATCGATGACCAATCCGACCGATTCACTGCGGGCATGGTGGTACAATCCGCGTACCGGAGAATCACTGATACAGGGTAACCTGCTTATCGGGGGAAGTGTTGTTCCCATCGGAACGCCGCCTGCGGACCCGACCGAAGACTGGACTGTTCTTATCATTCCGGATGATAAAGGTAATCCCGAAACCGGGGTTGCGATACAAAAAGATTTCATCGCAGGAAAATCCTTCCAGGGTATACAATCGCTGACCGCGTATAACGGTGTTGTCAGAATGTTCGTGTCCCCGTTAAAAACACCGTCAAGTATTGAAATTATTGCAGCCAACGGAAAAATTATCGCCACTTCCACACCGAACGCCTATGGGAACCTTGAATTCCGTTTGAAAACAACCGGTCTCTATATGGTATGCAGAAAAAATGCCGGTAAACGGACGATTATCGCACGTGTCCTCAACATGTAACATTGCAGCTCAGGGAATTATCAGGAACAGACCCATTTCTGACGGGATTCCGGTTACTCACCTGCTTACAGGTGAGTAACCGTACCCGAATATATGTACCATCACACTATTCTGAACACCTCGGAACAGTGATTAACACTTTTGATTGACCAGACAAGGAGTTTCCATGAGAATTGGCGGAGTTATTGTAGTGATTCTTTTAATGGGATCGGTTGATCAAACACACGCCACCGGGTCGATAATAGGAGATTCGCTGCTGCACCTTTCCGGTGTTATCGATTTCTCCACCGGTGCGGTGGTGGAAGGTAAGTATCGCGCCACCACTGGAACAACAAAGGAAAATAACCAGTATCCCCATACCGTTTACCGGCAATGGTTCGGTAACCCGCTCGCCCG
>JAFGHA010000192.1 GCA_016930275.1 Chitinispirillaceae bacterium | reverse complement strand
GTTCTCCGTTGATAACCTTATGGACAAACGATTTCGCCTTGAATCCGGCCTTATCGGCAAAATACTGGTATGAAAAAAACGGTTTGACGGTTTTCATGAAAGCGAAGAAATCCCTCATGAATTGCCGGTAATCGGTATAGGTAAATATATCGGGTGCCCTCTGATCAGACACTGCCACCTCCTCAACTGAACACGACGGAATATTTTGTGTTCCTGGTATACAATGTAGGATTTCTGGATGGAAAAGTCAATGGTGGTGTGGATTTTTTCGTTCTCTTTTGGGGAACGATCAAACACTGTATTTAATTACTATTAACCATTCTATCTATTGTTTTTTCAATTTATTATGTATTTTTCTCAGCAATTATAGTACAATAAATAATCAATTTTTTATTACGTTTTTTTCATCATTTAAGGGAACGATTACCGATACCGGCAATGGAATTTCCATTTTAGCAATCCAAAGAACATTCACTTCAATGTAACAGGGGAATGTGTAGTAGTTCTACTCTACTACAAATTGGGAAAGCAGGACTTGAAGCATTCGGATAATATTATGCTGAACAGGGAACAGTATTACTATTTTTTTCGATACCGATTCCGCCCCCGATGGAACCGACTATTGTACTTTAAGGGTCATTAATCGCGATCGGCAGGTAAAGCTACCGGTTGGAACGGTCACCCGTTCCCCAGAAACGTATCGATCCCCCGTGCCGCCTGATGTCCGTCGGCGATGGCACTGATCGCATCACGCACCCGGTTAGCGATATCCCCCCCGGCGAAGATCTTCGGATCGGCGGTACGGCCGAATTTATCGGTCACCACACTGCCCCATTTGAATTCGAGACGATCCACAATCTCCTGCGGGAGAAACGAATAGTCCGCCTCCTGCCCGATGGCGGCGATAATCGTATTTACCATTGCGGTATTGCGCGAGCCTTCCCTGAGTATCGGTTTCGGCCTCCCGCCGTCTTCAGATGCAACCATCTCCGCCTCTCCCCAGACAAGTATCACCGAGGATTCATCACTTTCCTCAATAGCAAGTGGAATCGCCTGCGGGATGATCGTCACTCCGTCGAGTTTCGCTTCGTAAATTTCCTCGTCATCGGCGGGCATATCTTCTTCGCGGCGGCGGTAGTAGATGGTCACGTTCGCACCCAACCGCCTTGCGCTTCGCGCCGCATCGATCGCTACATTACCACCACCGATCACCGCCACATCGCGCCCCAGTTCCGGCGTTATTCCCCGGGTGATATCTTCGAGCAGCGACAATCCCGGAATCACCCGGGGGTGATCCTCTCCTTCGACTCTTATTGACGACGGTTTCGACAAACCGGTTGAGAAGAATACCACATCGTTCTTCTTGTAAAGATCATCAAACGGAATATTTTTACCTACTTCACTGTTGCATTTAATCTCCACACCTATATCGACGATCCGTTGGATATCCTTGTCGAGCTGGCTGTACGGCAGACGGTATTCCGGAATACCATACCGCAGCATGCCACCGGCGTGCGGACTGCGTTCGTAAACGGTTACCGCGTGTCCCATGAGTGCCAGATAATATGCTGCGGAGAGCCCCCCGGGACCACTGCCGATGATCGCGATTTTCTTCCCTGTTGCAGTTGCCTTGCTCTTCAATATTTTCGCGTACTCCGGAGTCTCAATCTGATCGGCGATGTAACGTTTGAGCCACCTGATGGCAACCGGTTCTCCGGTACGGCTCAGTGCGCAGGCAAATTCACAGCGGTGGGTGCAGACCCTGCCACACACCGCAGGCATCGGATTGGTTTCGTAGATTATCCGCAGACCGTCTTCGATCCGGTTCTCGCGAACCGCCTTGATATACCCGGGAATATCCATATGCCCCGGACAGGTGGCAACACAGATACCGCACTCAATGCAACGATCAGCCTCTTTGTTCGCCTGCTCGGCAGAGTACCCCTTTACCATTTCAATAAATGACTTCACGCCCTCCTTTGGGTCGTGCATAGGCATTTTGACCTGTTCATAACAGAGGAGTTTGAAACCCGGGTCCCGTTTGTATCCTTTCGGATTATCGTCCCACGTTTTTTTGTCGATTCCCGGTGTGTAGCGGAACTGTTCCGGATCGGTTTCGATCCACAGGTAATCATTGGACATCTTCAGGGAACCGGTCGGGCAGATATCGACGCACAGTCCACACCAGCAGCACCGTCCGTAATCAAACCGGGGGCGCAATCCGCTGTCACTGGTGGTGGTGTCTTTTTTCTCCACCGGTACCATGTCGATCGATTTATTCATGCAGATACGGCTGCAGGATCCGCAGCCGATGCACTTATCAATATCGTTGGTATGAAATCCGCGGTAATGATCCGCTGCATGGTGTTCTTCGATGGGCTTGCGTACAGTATAGGGTTTCTGGAAGGTACGTTTCCAGACGTAAAACGGCGACAGTATATCTCTGAGTTTCATTTCTTCTCTCCTACCGTTCCACTTCCGGCGGATATGTATGCAACGACACCATCAGCCCCGCTATATCGGCGAGATTGGTCCCTATCGCAAGCCGCTCCATGACGACCATAGCATGCGTATAGCTCGGTCCCCGAACGTATGCACGACGTGGTTTCGTTGACCCGTCGGAAACGACGAAATACCCGTATTCCCCGCGTGTGCATTCAGCTTTTTTGTATGTCTGTCCGGGCGGAATCTCCCAGTGGAGTACATTCGGCAGCTGCTCATGGAACGGTCCGCTCTTCGGCATTTTTCCGACTATCTGCCTGATCAGGTTGATGGACTGATGCATCTCGTGGTACCGGCAGAGAAGCCGGTCATAGGCATCGGATGCACTACCGGTAACCGGTTCAAAATCGAGTTGATCGTAAACAGGATTCGGCTGATCCTTGCGAAGATCCCGTTTGAATCCTGCGGCACGCTGGTTCGGTCCGGTAATACCGTACCGGTCTATCATATCCGGAGTGATGATTCCCAGTCCGACAGCCCGGGCCTTTATAATCGCATTGTTGAGCAGAACGATCTCGAGTTCCTGCAGCAATTTTTCCGTTTTGGCAAGAGTCGTTTCAAGTCTATCGGTGAAACCCGCAGGGAGATCATTACGTACGCCGCCCGGTATGATATACTTATGATAAATGCGCATTCCGCTCAATTCTTCAAAAAGATCAAGCATGTAATCACGGTAGGTGACGGTCCACTGACCGATCGTTCCGTGTCCGAATGCTCCCGCCTGTCCGCCGATCCACATGAGATAACTTGTCAGACGGGCCATTTCGAGGGTGAGAATACGCAGCCATTCGGCGCGTTCCGGGATGGTAATTCCGGCGAGTTCCTCGAGTGCAACCGCATAGAGATACTCATTGAAATCGGGTTCCGGGACACAGATGCGACAGACCAGCGGAAAACTCTGGATGTAGAGCCGCTGTTCGATGAGTTTTTCAAATCCACGGTGCAGATACCCCACGTGTACTTTGCAATCGTATACCTCGTCACCGCTTACCACCAGTTCAAGCGACATGTTTCCCGTAATACCGGGATGCTGCGGTCCCTGCCAGAGTTTGAGAAGCTTCCCAGAAGCAAGGTCGAACTGTGCTTTACCGTCAACAACCGTCGGGTATAAACTGCGGTCACCTTCAAACATCGCTGCCCCG
>JAFGHA010000191.1 GCA_016930275.1 Chitinispirillaceae bacterium | reverse complement strand
CGCGAAACATACTAGCCCGGGCTGGTATGCTGTGCGCTTTCAGCGCTCCATGGTCTAATTCGGTGTATTTAAATGGATACCCCGCTTCGGAATAATAACCCCGTTTTTCACTCCACTTTAAACGATGATTCCAGCAGCTCAAATCCCTCTTTGTTTTTTGAAACATCTTCAAGGGCTTCTTGTCTGATGATTGAATACGTTTTTCCACCTTTCAGGAAAACGTAAATTGTACCGTTATGTCCCACCCCTATTGTTTTAAACTTGAAATCACATGATAGGGATGGCATTCCATTAAAGGTGCTTTTTCTTATCGGTGCGAACTCCAGATTTTTCAGTAATTTCTGTTTTCTATATTCCTGTTGTATTATTTCAAGATAATCCATTGAATCCCGTATAGCGTTAATCCATGTTACTGTCATCAATCCACTCTCATCAAAACCTTTTTTTTCGACCGACAGATAATACCCTGATTCACCGTAATCTTCCTGTTCGGTTATACTCCAGCCTGATGCATAGGAGAAAGAAACATTATCCTTTACAAAATCACCTCCGTTACTTTTACTTCCACAACTGGAGATCGATACAAGTATAGCGGCAATGATGGTTTTAATTGTTTCCATGTCGTTTAGTATACCCTCTCAAAGAACGGCGCCGATTAAAAATATACTTTTAAAAAACCTCCACTGATGCTTGCACCAACGGCCGTAATTATTCCAGCTATAATCCCGAAAAATATTGATCGGTATGAATCGTTATTGTTTTTAAAAAAAGTCTTTCGGGAGAATTTATATAAATAAAATACGAAGATTCCTATACCATAATACATAAGCACAACTGGAAATATTCTGACTCCACTTACTACAAGAGCCATAAGTGAAACAGCCACCTTTAAAAGCCCTAATACGACTCCTACAAAACTCCAAAGTTCTCCTGTATGAGAAAGACTGGTTTTCATCTCTATAAAAGTTACAAGCAAAGTAACATAATGAAAAAGCAAAATAACTATCGGCAATACTATACCTGCCATAAGAGGCACATACACCATCGATAAAAGGCGCTCTGCTTTTTCCTCGTTAGAAGACATACATTTTCCAAGGTATTATGGTGCGGATTTTTGGTTTGATTAATTTCTAAGGAGACGGATAACTTCTTTATGCCCCCAGAACTCGGCACGATCCAGAGGAGAGCTGTCCATATTGTCTCTGATAGATTTATCGGCTCCAGCGGCTAGGAGGACCTTGACACAATCGGGATGATTTGCAACCGCTGCCTGATTCAGGGCGGTAATTCCTCCTGCCCATGCACGCGCATCGACCTTGGCACCAGCCTTCAGGAGTACCTGCAGATTCTCAGCGTTCCCTTGACGGGCAGCAACTATAAGTGCGGTATATCCGTCGCCATCGGAAGCATTAACATCAGCTCCCTTCTTAAGTAACAGTTCAACTATCTGAACGTTGTTATAAACAGCAGCCAGCTCAAGAGGAGTAACTTCCTTATTACTCCCCATCAGCCAGGAGAATTCGTACTCAAACCGCTGGTTTACATCAACACCGCTATCCAGCAGCTTCTTCACCTGTTCCAACTTGCCACCCTCAATAGCTGCTACCAAAGAGGTTTCAGATGTTGCCTGCGAGCTGACCTCCTGGTCTGCCTTTAGACGCTGTAAAGCACCCTGCCGGTCTCCCTGAGCAATCTCCCCGGCTGCTATTATCGAATTTTTCATTGACTTGACATGTTTCTTGGCTTTTTCGGCTTCGCCGTTGTCGGTCATGGCAGCCTCCAGAACTGCGACAACTTCAACATAGCCGAAACCGGACGCATAGTGCAGAGGTGTGAAATTAATCATGTCTTTCGCCTCTGGGTCGGCATTCGATTTTAAAAGGAATTTTACGACTTCCAAATGGCCATTCCCCGCAGCTAAATGAAGGGCTGTTTGCTGGTCACCATTACGTGCTTTGACAAGGTTTGGCGTCATGCGTATAAGGGCCTCTACCGCAGCCAGGTCACCCTTTTCAGCGGCACCAAACATAGTTGCCGCATTCTCGTCAATGGCGTTCAGACACATCACGGGCCAGTAAAAGATTATAATGAACAGAAAGACAACCTTAGTAAAATGTGACCGCAGAGACACCATCGTTACTCCCTTCGTTTCTATAATAAGTGGAAAAAATCAGAAATAGCGGATCGTATACCTTCATCCAGACCGGGATCCTGTTCCAATTTGTAACTGAAAATCATTTCTGCCAATGCAGGTATATCGGATTGATTTATTTTTCTGATATTCATGATAGGTTATCACTTTCGTAATGTTGTTCAACGGTTGGCGTGAGATAAAGTATGTACAGCCGCCGACCGTAAGTTTGTGGAGCCTTAGGAGTTAAGTAAAAATAACTTCCCTATATTATCTGCCAATAATCCGATAATTCCATTCTCCATGGAAAGACTCTTTTTTCTCAATGATTGCGCCCAGTTGATCGTCCGACAATTTAATCCCTTTTGTATAATCGTTATTGTCCAAAACCGCCCGGATTTTTAATCCGGTCGTGGTTGTGGTGTTCGAAATCAATTGAACGACAGCCTCACGACTGACCAATGGTCTTCCACGCCAATTCGCAGTAATGTAGCTGAACATTCGATGTTCGATTTTATTCCATTTGCTGGTTCCAGGCGGAAAGTGGGATACATGTATTGATATGCTCAATTCATCAGCCAGTTTTTGCAGCTCATATTTCCAGAGCTTTACACGGTTTCCATTACTTCCACCACAATCAGCAGTGATCAGAATCCGTCTGCAATCAGAATAATCCTTTCTTCCCATCATGCGCCACCAGCAACGGATGGTATTTACCGCGAACTCTGCCGTATCCGAACTTATGCCGACACAAACCCATCCTGTATTCTTACCGATATCGTATACACCATACGGTGCTACTTTCCCTAATTCTTTATCAGGGAAATCGTGCGTGTTAACTTCGGTCGGGTTAAGCTTTTTATGATACTCCACACCGGAATTTTTGAAATTGCCGATATTTTCTTTTTCCTTGGTATCAACAGAAATTGTCGGATCGCCAGTCCGCTGAAACAGTTTAATCTTTTGATATATGTATTCAAACTGTTCATCCCGATCCGGATGATCAACTCCCTCATGTCGTTTCCTGTTTGATTGTAAGCTATAGTCCAAACCAACCAGCATAGAATAAACAGTCTTCTGGCTTATGGGTATACCACTGCCCTTCAATTCTTCCGCCAATTTGTAGGTGCTTTTGCTAGTCCACAGCAACGGAGATTCCGGATCGCCACGGGTGACAGGATCAATTAAACGTTCCAATTTTCCGGGCAGTTCCTTATTTTTGTTGATTAAAGATTTCCTCCCTCCACCTTGTTGCCGGATTGAAGGGGATGTATCTTTGGCAGCTATGTCAGAAAACCCTTTTCTTATTGTTTTATAATCGATACCAGTTGCCGTATGCACAACACTTATTCCGCCCCTGCCAAGACTTTTTGCCTCAGATGCAGCCCAGATTCTACGGCTTTTTTCGTTGAGACAGTGTGTAAGATGAGAGTATTTTTCTTTAATGATGCGAATGGTTTCGTCGGTGTTTTGTAGCATACATATAAGATACAATACGGACCTTAAATAGGGATGTTATTTTTACTTAACTCCTAAGCGGTATAATAGCAACGGTACGAAGTACCGGATTCCGCACGCTTCATGAACGGTAGTGAAAACGTAGGCCGCCCGCGAGTGCGGGAAAGCGTTTATAATAGAAACGGTGCAAAGTACCGAATACCTAACGCTTCTAGCACGGACGTGACAACACCCTGGCAAATAGAAATGTTGATAAGTAGTTTAAAACCGATTTGAATAGATAAAGTGTCAAACCATATCTTATATCCGAAAAGCCTCCCCTCTGTTAAGGGGAAAGGTCTCATGCATCCTGCAGCACCCCGTTTTTCGCAACGCTCGTCTCGGTACACTCATTCCTGTTGAAACAGCATGGCCGCCGTTTTCCTCCCGCAAGCATCTCGATCGCCTTGCGTATCCGTACTATTCGTGTTTCCGGATTTTTTGTTGCGCGTATCCATCGCAGCCAGTCCCACCTCGCGGGAACCGTTATATCGTTCCACTGTTCATCCGCCTCCGGCGAGGCGGAAAGTGCTTTCTTCATATCAGTCGGCACTTCGGGCTCCGGCCATGCTCCTGCGGGGGTGAGCGTGAGCGTCACCGGTGTACCGGTCTGTATTCCTGCTGCCGCAGGTACAATCCCGTCACTCCCGAACCAGTGACTCCCCCTGCCGTCGGGTTCCAGTACCGTCGTGAAATGCACTCCGCCCACGGTGCCCTCAACGGCAACCGCACCTCGCGAGGGAAGCTTCCCGCTCGCACTCCGGGGTAAATGGATAATGGTCCGGGTGCCGATAGTGAACGGTGTGATGTTGAACGTGATTGAAGACACCTTCTGCCGCCTTCCTGTCCGGTTTGCCGTAAACGCCGGGACGCAATCATCCCGACCTCTGCGCGGTACACTGATTACACGTTACCTGCAGGTAATATTGCATACGATTGAAACCGGTTCTTTTTCCGAAAACGCCTTCGCAGGTCCAACGTACCGTGTATTCTTTTGTATGCGGTGAATTCAGGAGTTCTTGAATAGATTCCCGTCTATAGCTAATTTATTATAGAATAGAAGATACCATCCGGTGAACGTTGGTCTGCCGGAGTGGAAAGCTGGTCCCCTGCCCTGTCAAATACATCCGCCGAAGGAGTTATCCATGAGAACAATCGCGATGATGCTGATCCTGATTATCTGCACTTTGTCGTATACCGCTGCAAACGAGGTACGGATTTCCGGTACCGTAACCGATTACTCCCTGGCGCCGGTGCAGGGCGCGGTGGTGAAGCTTGCCGGTGCCGACACCCGAGACACTACCGATGAAAACGGGAATTTCATGCTGGCTGCAGATATAACCGGGACGAGTCGGACCATTGTAAAGGAACACCTCTCCCCCCTCACCATCCGTCAATCCCACGTTGCATTTGATCTGCCGGCTCCGGCAGCAGTAAAACTCGATCTTTTCACCACCGGCGGGCGGTTGCTGCAGTCGATCTGCGACCGTACCCTGCAGGCGGGAGCGCATCGTTTTTCACTGAATCGACGGACGGCGGAGAGTATCCGCATTTTGCGCGGCAGAATCGGCGGGAATACGTTCACCTGCAAAGTAAACGCCGGAGCCTCCTTTCAATTCGTCACGGCGGCGCCGGAACACGGCGCGGTGCGGCGGCCGGGAGTAATGAAAACGGCGGCGGCGGTGGATACCGCTTCGGCAATGGACATGCTGGAAATCCGGCATCCCGAATTTACACCGCAAAAGTACCTTCTCAATCCGTATGAGGATTCCGTCGTTGCGGTTTCGATCTATGCGATCGATGCCAACTGGATCACCGAACTCGACTCCATGTATATCGACCAGGAGGTGTTCGCCGCCGGGCTGGATAACGGGAACTACATGGCAATGGGCCAGATCCATTCCCCCGCCGGCGATTACGATCTCTGTTTCTTCACGCTCGATCCGACCGGCTCCGTCCTGGCGGAGAACATCTATGGCTGTGGTGAGAATGATCTTGGTCGCGATTTTATTATACAGAGCGACAACACGGTGCGTATGTTCGGCGACATGTGGTATACCCGTGAGTCCAGCGGTTTTAACCTGTGGACCATGACGGTGTCCGCTTCCGGCGATTCACTGAGCAGCCGTATTTTTGTTGACGATGAGGAGATTCAGGGCGGTCACGGTGCGCTGACGTCCGACGGAGGATATGTCATAGCGGGGCAACGAAACTTTCTGGACACTGCCAGAGGGAACTGCTCGGTACCGCGTGTCACACGAATTGCGCCGGACGGCAGTGTCGTTTGGACAAAAGAGTATGAATGGCCCTTCTATTACAGTTACAACAGCTGCATCGTCGCTCTTTCCGACGGTGGATTCGTGCTTGCGGGGTATGCCTACGACGATACACTGCGCGACTACAGTATCTGGCTGCTGAAAACTGATGAAAACGGCGACATGGTAAGCAATACGATACTCAGAAACCGCCAGCGCCCCTGGGCACGGCAACTGTTCGAAACCGACGACAACCGTCTGTTTCTGCTGGGAAGAGAAGAAATCGATAATATCCAGTACAGTACCGTCGCCCGTTTCTCGGCGGACTGCTCACTTGAATGGGACACGACCATACTCGACGGAACAGTGATGATCCAGTGCATGACCCCTCTGGATGACGGGTCGTTCCTCATGGCGTACAATAAAAGCGTAACGGACAATAAATACGGATTTCCCGACGGAGAAGCGATCGGCATCATGCAGATGAACACCGACGGGACCGTCGTTAAGGAGATCGAACCGATTTACCATTTCGGCCATCCGCGGAGTATCGCACTGGGAAAGGACAACTCGATCCTCATATCTTCCGAATCGGGATACACCTTCTTTCAGCAGAAGTTTTTCATCCTGAATATTCCGAACGCATTCGTGGAATGATCGGAGGTACGGGAGTTTCCCGTTACGGTTTCCGCAGGCGCAGAAGCCCCCATTTTCCGTTCATTTTCACCTGCGCCAGCCCCCCTTTCACGTCATAGGCGTCATCGAATTCCACGGCAGTTACCGCTTTCCCTCGGTCATCGATAAAGCCGTACTTCCCGTCGGTACGTATTTTCGCGAATCCTTCCGAATACGGCCATGCATCATCGGCTTTGATGGTGAAAAGGTTTTCGCCTGAATGATTGATCGCCAGCCACCTGCCTTCCCGCTTCAGCACGAAGGCGATGGCGGTATCGCCGAACGGTATGATCCTTTTGTATTTCGGTGGAATGCTGTAGACGCCGTCGGTGCCGATGAATCCCCAGAGTTTGTCGTGTCGCACCGCAGCATACCCGGTTGAAAACGGATACGCCGCGTTGAAGTATCTCAAAGTCGATTTGGAATCCTTCATGCTCTCACGCGTTTCCTTTTCATGTGCGGTATTGTAAAAAGCCATTGCACCGTTTTTGTCAAGATACGTGAAGTAATCGATGGTAACGGTACCGATCATTTTCGGAGCTTTCCATCCTATCCTGCCGTCGAGATAAGTGATTTTATGATTAGTGGGAACCTGAACGGCAACATACCCTTCGCTGTAAAACCTGGCATATGCCAATACGGGCTCGACAATATACCTGCCCGATGCGTCGATAATGCCGTAACGCTGATCCTTGCCGACGATGCATCTGCCTTCTTTGAATTTTTCGACATTATCGAATTGATAATCGATCACCAGCGTTCCCTCTCTGTTGATGAAACCCCACAGACGGTCCTGCTTCACCCCGGCCAATCCCTCCGAAAAGGAGAATGCCGCCTTGAATTCAGTAGCAAAAAGCGGTTCCTGCCGTTTGTTGATGAACGTCCGCGGCCCGCCCGGTTTGTCAACGACCGCGATGCCGTCCACGAATGCACTGGCCGATTCGTACTGCGGCTCGATCACGACCTTCGCCGTTTCATCGAGGTAGCCCCACTTGTCGTTCTGTTTGATCAATGCGTACCCGTCGCTGTAGGTATCGATCCAGCCATAAACCGGTTGTACGAACCAGTCCAGTGAAGAAGATGCCGCGGAATACGGAGCGGTGACCGCTCCACAGAGTAAAACGGTACTGGTAAGAATTTTCAGACAGCGGTGAATATAAAGGTTCATGGGAACTCCCGGACAATGTTATAATTTCTGAAGAAGTATCCTCACTACCCCGGTCGGGCATGAGTGCTATGGGTAAAAAGGTTGTTGCAGGTTGCGTACCGATACAATACCGATGTTGCAAACCTGAACCATATCATTCCGGATAAAATATTTTCACATGGAATAGGTGCCTTCGGGCACGTTGATCATGGTGAAGACACCGGTAGCATCGGGAATCACCACAACGGAAATACCTGCAAGGTATACCATACAATCACTGATGGAGAAACCGTCACACACCGATACTGTCCCCGAGAGGAAATTGCCGACATCTTCAAGACTTTCAATTTTAGTTTTTGTAACCATGGAACCATTAGTACCGCCGGTCTTCGAACCGCCGGCAGCCGGATAAACAATCAACGTTACTGCTCCTGCAACGAGCAGAACGGTTGTCGAACAAGTATCCGAAGAGTACCTGTGTCCCGCCCCTGTCCTTCTATCGCCTCGTGCAGCGGGGAAATTTCGCGGCTGTCGTAAGCCCCCTCTTGCCGGTCCGGTCTACAGTTCTCTTGATTCGTGCAGCGACGAAATGAACGCCTCCGACTTGTCGAATTCAAGCAGGAACTCCGTCTGCAGATTGGAAAGATCGGCCTCATCGAGCGGGACATTCTCGTTTCTGAAGATTTCCCAGAGCTGCGGATCGGGTTCACCCATCCGGAGCCGTCCGGAATGCCCGAATCCGCTGAGGTGACAGATATGATTCGCGAGACAGATGAGCGCCACCAGAATCGGATCTTTCTGGCTGTTCCACGGATCGTGATGATGAAGCAGCGAACGCGAAATGATACGCGGCAGGTTCCATTTTTCAGCCAGCCACGAGCCTATCTGCGAGTGATGCGTACCGATCACCGAAGCTTCGGCTTCTTCGAGGGTGGTACCTTTTACCTGAGCATCGATAATCGACAGAAATTCATTCTGAAAGTACTGATTGAGAATCACTTTACCGATATCATGCAGGAGTCCGGCCACAAACGCCTCTCCCGTATACCGGGATCGATAGTTTCGTGCCAGCATCCGCGCGGCAATCCCGCAGGCGATCGAGTGTTCCCAGAACCGGTTGAGGTCAAACGACGGATGCTGCTGTTTCGACTTGAAGGCATCGAATACCGACAGCGACAACCCCATGTCCTTGACGGTATTGAACCCGAGCACGACGATCGCCATATTGACCGTGGATATTTCCCGTGAAAAGCCGTAGTAGGCGCTGTTGGCGAGCTTGAGAATGCGGGCGGTGAGCGCCTGATCGGAAGCGATCAGCCGTGCCAGCGATGCCGCTGACGTGCGCGGATTGTCGACCAGTTCGATCATTTTGGCCACCACCGTCGGCAGTGTCGGCAGACCGATGATGCTTTCGGTGATTTTTCTGATCCGATCGGGACCAGTGCTCTGTTTACCGGTTGACATCGATTTTCCGTTCTCCTGTTGTACCGTTTCTTCTCCTACGCCTGCACATCCACCGAAAACGGACCGGTAACCGCGGGTGGCGGTTCTTCGTCCGGTTTACGGCCGTCGCGACGCCGATTCTTGTTTTTCCACTGCTCCTGCCGTTCTTTTTTATCGTCGGGGTCGATATTTTTCTTCTCGATCGCATCAGCTTCGACCGGCATGGCAAGGCGCGCATCCGCCTCATCCGCCGCCAGTCGTGCGTTCTGTTCCTGATTGACTATCGGAGTACGGTGTACCTCCGACTGGTTGCGCTCCATCTGCGGGAGGTTATTCACCGAAAAATTGACATTGACACTGTCCATACTCCGTCCCGTCTGTGTCGTCCGGATCGGCGCCGGGCGTTCAGGCGTTTATCCGCTGCAACAGCTTCGACCGCAGTTTGAGAATCGCCTTTGAATGAATCTGGCTCACCCGGGATTCGGTGATATCAAGAACCACACCTATTTCCTTCAATGTAAGCTCTTCGTAATGGTACAGCGCAACCACCAGTTTCTCCTTCTCGGGAAGATTGGCGATCGTCTCCTTGAGAATTTCCTTTACCTCGGCAAACCCCAATTCCTTCAGAGGATTACTGCTGCCTGGATCCTCGATCGAATCGACGATTCTCAGTTCTTTCGCATCGGAACCACGGTCGGGCATCTGCTCTTCAAGCGAAATGATGGTGGTGGGGGTCACCTCGGTGAGCAGGTCCTCATATTCCTCCATCGAGATATTCATTTCCTTGCACACTTCGTCGTCGTAGGGAATCCTTCCAAGCCGGTTCTCAAGAACAGCGAACACCTTCTGCAAATCACGCGATTTCTGGCGAACCGATCGCGGTACCCAGTCGAGGGCACGCAGTTCATCGAGTATCGCGCCACGTATTTTATGCCCCGCATAGGTTTCGAATTTGAATCCCCGCTCCGGTTCGAAGGTCTCGACCGCCTTGATGAGTCCCAGTACTCCGGAACTGACGAGATCGCCCCGATCGACCGACGGTGGAAGGTTGATGGCGAGACGGTTCGCGATAAACTTCACGAGATAGGCGTACTCCACCAGCAGCTTGTCTTTCGCTATTTTTGAACCGCTCTCCTTGAACTCCCGCCACAGGCCATCAAGACTCGACATTTACAGATCTCCGTACGATGTGTTGCGCTACCGACTGTTCCCGTTCTTTTCAGTTGCCCTTTTTCGCTTTGCGTCGTTTATTCTTCTTCGTTACCCCGGCCGGTTCAGCGAACGGCAGTTCGGTTCCGCCCGGCACCAGTTGTTCCTGCATTGTCTGTACCCGCTGGAGCAGTCCCCCTTCGAGAAGTTCCGGAATGCCCGTCTCACCGATATCGGTGATCACTCCCTTTATCAGGATATCACTGATAACGATCCCGACGAACCAGCACGAAGCACCGGAAATAAAGGCGTATGCAAGCGCGGTTACGAGGTTGTCAAATTCAAACGCGTTCGGGCGCAGCAGCAGACCGATAAACACGATGAAAAAAACTCCACCGCCGAAGATCCGTGCTCCACGTCTGATCAGGTGTATCATTTGTTCCGCATCCCCTGTACCAGCCGGTCAAAAAAACCGCTCTTTACCGGAGTTCCGCTGCCGGCTATCCGTGCAGCAAGCTGATAAATGCGCCTCGAAAACACGGTATTGCTCTTTTCGAGCAGCAGTAACCGCTGTTTACGGACATACTGCCCCACTTCCCGATACTGCGGCAGTGTGCAATAGTGCTCAAGCGACCGTTTCAGAAATTTTACCACCAGAGCATTCAATCTGTCAAATATTTCACTCCCCTCCCGATCGGATACCGCCATGTTGACAACGATGCCGATCGGGTGGTCAGTCCGTTCTGAAAGCACTTTCACCATCGCGTAGGCATCGGCGAGTGAGGTCGGCTCAGGCGTTATCACGACAAGGGTGAGGTCGGTACCCGAAGCGAATTGCGTCACCGCGGTACCGATTCCCGCACCGGTATCGACCAGCAGCAGATCATACCGGGTTTCAAGCCGCCGGAATTCCCTCTGCAGCAGCTCCAGTCGCCCGCGGTCGAGTATCGCCATCTTTTCGAGGCCCGATGCACCGGGAATGATATCGAATCCACCAGGAGTGGTGGTCACCACCTCATTGATCCGGCAGGTTCCGGCAACCACGTCGGCAATCGTCTTCCGCGGTGCTATACCCATAAGAATATGGACATTCGCCAGACCCAGATCGGCATCGAGCAGCAGAACGCGCTTTTTCATCGCGGCGAATGCGGTCGCCAGAAAGAGCGCGCAATTGGTTTTGCCGACTCCTCCCTTGCCGCTGGTTACCGAGATACTCTGCGGAGCATTTTTCGCCCGCCGGACACTGCCGGCACCAGTTTCTTTACGGGGTGATGAGAGCTGCTGATCGACCGCGAGTTCCCGCAGCCGCTGTGCCTGATCGTTCACAGCGGACTTCCCTCCAGAAGCCGTCTGATGAAGCGGGAGGTCTGAGCGACCTCGATGTCGTCGGGGACACTTTGCCCGTTGGTAAAGTAGGACATCGCGACGCCGGTCTGCCTGACCACATTGAGGATATTGCCGACCCTGGCGGTTTCATCGAGTTTGGTAAACAGCAGCCGGTTGACTCCCGCTTTCCGGTAGCGCTCCACACAGTCGAGCAGATCGGAATCCTTCGTGGTCGCGCTGAGTACCAGATGCACTTCATCGGCACCGAGCGCTTCCATGAATGTGTGCAGATCGGTCATATGCTCGGTGTTGCGCTGACTCCTGCCCGCGGTATCCACTAGAACGATATCATCCGACGCGCAGGCCTCAAGCGCTGCCGGTACCTCTTCCGGAGAGAATACGACCTGAATGCCCACTTTGATGATATCCGCGAACATTCGTATCTGTTCTATCGCCGCGATACGGTAGGTATCCGCGGTGATAATCGATACTTTCTTCTTGCGGGTGATCCGGCAGTGCGCCGCCAACTTGGCGAGGGTGGTGGTTTTACCGCTGCCGGTCGGTCCGATGAACGCGACCACCAGCGGTTCGTCCTTTTTGAGCTTGAGGGGACCGGCAACCGGCAGGATCGCGCCCAGCGACGAAGTGAACTTTTTTTCCGCCTGTGAATCGGAGAGCATTATATCCGAAGAACTCACCTTTTTAACCAGTTCCCCGGCGATGTCCGGTTTGACTTCCGCGTCGAGGAGCCGCTGGTGCAGGATGGCCCACCCGCCGGTAAATCCGTTATCGGAGACGGTTCCCGATTCCTCCTTCATAATGCCTTTAACCAGCTCACGCAACTCACGCACATTCTCTTTGAGTTCCATCAGCTCCTGCTGATCATGGCGGTCATCACTGCGGCGGGGTGATGATTTCTGACGGGCGTCCTCATCCCTGCCGGAAGCACGGGGCGGTTCCCACCGCTTTATTTCAGGCGTCCCTGGCTGATCCGGGTCGATAATGGACGATACCGGTGACAACGGACGAGGTCTGCCGTAGACACCGGTCGATCCTAGAGTGATGGGCGGCATTGCAGGCGGTGAAGGCGCACTCTCATCGATTGCCGCGGTTACCTCGACCTCATCGTGTGATCCGAGCGGAAACACCTTCTTCGGAAGCTTCCGGGTCTTGAGAATGATGGCCTCTTCGCCGAGCTCACTCTTGATCTGCATGAGCGCTTCGCGCATGCTTCCGGCGGTGAATTTTTTGATTCGCATAGTGATTAAATCCAGTCAATTGAAGGCTTTTTTTCTTTTATCAATCCCCCCGCCCCTGTTCCTTCGCCGTTTACTGCTCAGAGAACCCGATTCACGATTCCCTGTTTCCAGAAGTGACAAAAAGACAGGAAAAGAGGTAGTTATCCAAGCGAAATCATCCCCATCGAACGGATCTCCACTCCGGCCACGATTTCGTTGTACGAGAGCACCACCAGATCGCGGTGACTGCTCTCCATGAGACGCTTGAACTGACTCCGGATCGTAGGTGCACAGATCACCACCGGTACCTCGCCGGTAGTACGCACCTGTTCGACGACAGCGTTTGTTTTTTCGATTATTCTTCCGACATCCGACGGCGGCAGCGCAAACCGGAACGCGCCGTCGACCTCCTGCAGTGCCCCTTCCAGACGTGCTTCCAGATTCGGATCGAGGGTGATCACCGGGATGACGTTGTCCTCATTTTTATAGGTTTCACATATCCGTGAAGCGAGTGCGTTACGGACGTATTCCGAAAGCAGTTCGCTGTTTTTACTGCGCGGCGCCACGTTCGCCAGCGTCTCGAGGATCAGCACCAGATCGCGGATCGATACCCGTTCACGCAGCAGATTCTGCAGCACTTTGTGCACGTCTCCCACCGAAAGCAGTCCCGGTACCAGCTCGTCAACGACGGTGGCGTTCTTCTCCTTGATAGTATCGAGCAGGCTGCGTACATCCTGACGGGTGAGAATCTCGTCGGCGTGCCGTTTGATGATCTCGGTGAGATGGGTCGCCAGAACGGCCGGCAGTTCGACCACCGTGTACCCGGAAAGCTCCGCATCCTCCTTCTGGCTTTCGGTAATCCAGAGCGCCGGCAGATTGAACGCGGGTTCCACCGTTTCGATACCGCGGATCTTTTTCGTTGCGCTGCCGGGATCCATCGCCAGATAGGCGCCGCTCATCAGTTCACCGTTTCCAACGAGAATCGTCCGGATTTTAATCCGGTATTCATTGGGCTTGAGCTGGATGTTGTCGCGTATCCTGATGGGAGGAATGATGATCCCTAATTCGGTGGCAAGCTGGCGCCTGATCATGGTGATCCGGTCGAGCAGATCTCCTCCCTGCTTGACATCCACAAGCGGGATGAGCCCGTACCCGATCTCGAGTTCCATCGGATCGACGTGCAGATAATCCTCGATGCGTTCTTCCTGTTTTTTGGGAGCCGCGGACTCCACTTCCTTGGTGCGTACTTCCTCTTTCTGACGCAGTGATCCGATCCAGGTGGCCGCGAGACTGCCTAGCCCCAGAACGATAAACGGCACTTTCGGGAATCCGGGAATAAGGGCGAAAAACAGCATCATTGCACCTGCCACCCCCAGAATCCGCGGACGGGAGAAAATCTGCGTGGTGATCTCCTGCCCCAGATCGGTCTGCGAGGCCGCTCTGCTCACCAGAATGCCGGCCCCCGTTGAAATCATGAGCGCCGGAATCTGCGATACCAGACCGTCACCGATCGTAAGCGATGTATACGTACCAAGTGCACCGGTGAACGACATCCGCAACTGCGCCACACCGATGATGAACCCTCCCACGATATTGATGATCGTGATCAGGATTCCGGCGATCGCATCACCCCGCACGAACTTTGATGCGCCGTCCATCGCCCCGTAAAAATCGGCCTCCCGTGAAATCTGAACCCGGCGAAACCGCGCCTGTTCCTCGTTGATGAGCCCGGCATTGAGATCGGCATCGATCGCCATCTGTTTTCCCGGCATCGCATCGAGGGTGAACCGTGCGGCCACTTCGGCGATACGTCCCGCACCTTTGGTGATCACGACAAACTGAATGATAACGATAATCAGAAAAATGATCGCTCCCACCACCATATTGCCGCGGGTAACGAACGTACCGAATACCTCCACAACCCGCCCGGCATCGGCCTGACTGAGAATGAGCCGTGTCGTGGCGACGTTCAGCGAAAGCCTGAAGAGCGTAACCGTGAGAAGCAGCGATGGAAATACCGAAAATTCAAGTGCTTCACGGGTATACATCGAAACGAGCAGAATGATCAGCGCCAGACAGAGGTTGAGCGTCAGCAGCAGATCCATCATCGCCGTAGGAAGCGGCAGCACCATCACAACCAGAATCCCGATCACTCCCAGGATGATGATCAGATCGCGCTGACGCGCCAGGGTCTTCGCTACCGGTGAATTGAGGGCATACGAGACCGAAGAGCTGAAATTCGGAGCATTCATTTTGTTTTGATAACCGTCAGAATAATCTTCCTGACGGCGACAGCCCCTTTCTCATCCTCGAGGGTTACCGACACCGTATCGATGTAATTGGAATTACGACAGTAATAATTGATGAATGAAGCCGTACGGGAACCGAGCAGCGTGGTATCCGACGCGTTCCACAGCCAGCTCAGCGACGCTTCCTCGGGATCATGGCCGAACGCTGCAAACACGACGGTATCGGCTGGGGCGGCGGTATCATTTAAAAACGCGGCGTTCCCGGTCAGCCGCAGATCATCCCCGGTGATGCTGTCAATTACCGGTGCACGGTTCGCCGGAGCACAGATTACTCTTCTAACCAATTGAGCTTCCCCATCTTGTATTGTCAGTATAATAGTATCTTTTACCAGCGGATCCGGCAAGATATATCGTGCTCTATTTTCGATTCTTACGTAGTAACTTCCGTCGCCTTCCGAAGACCAGCCATACGACATCGCATCACCGGTATCCGGATCGGTTGCATACCCGATACAAAGCAGTGTATCGCCCGGAACCACTTCAAGACTGAATACGGAATCGATACCGGTAAATACCGTATCCGCAACCGTCAGACTGTCAAATCGGGGAAGGATGTCGGTCACGGCAAAAAGCAGCCGACGTACAATTGCCGTTTCTCCATCGGAAACTTTGATACGCAATGTATCGGTGCCGATCGTTGATGGAGCGGTATAAAGAATCGTCGAATCCGTTTTTCCTGAAAATCGTGACGTCGGAGAACCGGTCCATGTTACCGAAACCTCATCGTTTTCAGGATCGCTGCATTCAACCGCCACCAGATACGATTTTCCTCCGGCAACGGTGACTTTTGCGGAGGTATCGGTAAACGAGACTTCATCGTCACCGATCAGCAGGCTCCCGATTTTCGGCGGCTGATTGATTTCCCCTTTCAGGAGTTCGATTTTCCGCACTGCGCTGTCACCGCGATTATCGTACACCTTGACGGTGATCACATCAACCGATACTGAAGAATCTCTGAGTGTATCGGTGCAGTCGGCATCGCCACACACATAGGTGGCACGATATCCTGCCGTTGAATCGATCTCGATACTGTTACTCAATGCACTCCATTCATACCCCTTCACCGAACCGAGTGTATCATGCGCGAACACTCTCAATTTCAGCGTATCGAATGAAAAGAAAGCCACCCGGTACACTCCGTTTACCATCGACGATGCATTGAGCATGGTTGATCTCACCTGCACACTGTCGATCACCGGCCGTCTGTTAGGAGTTGTATGATTCACCACCAGCGTTCTGAATGCCTGCCCGCGTTGCTGATCGAAAATGATAAAATCGATGGTATCGCAGAAATCGCCTTCCGGAAGAAGATATTCCATCTCCAGCGGATTGGTCCCGTCGTGCGTAATGGTACCTTTGTTTCCCAGTACCTGTATCATCGGTTGCTTGTTGTCGAGATCGCGCGCGAAAATGGTGAATGGATAGGATGGTTGCACCATCTGGGGAAGCGAGCATTGCCATACGGTATCCTGCCCGAGGAACGCAATGGTGTCGAAACGGGCACTGTCGACCACAATCGGCAGATTGGTTACCTTGATCCTTACCTTGTTGCTCTTCTTTAGTCCGCCGCCGATGCTCACCCATACGGTATCGTAGTAAATATTATCGGTGGTATCCTTGTAGCGGGGATACGTGGTCCAGTATAATTCGACGGTAAATTTTCTCGCCTTCGTATTCAGAACGGTATCGGAATAGAGCGGATACCCCGCTCCGGTATGCCAGGTGAGCACATTGAACAGGGTGTCACGATCAAGCATGACCGTTGCGGGGATAGGAGCTCCTGAAAATTCAGCGACGCTCCTGCCGGTCTCCTCGAGACTCAGCTGCAGCAGCGCGGGTCCTTCACCGGTATCCGGTTGCGTGGAAACCGGTGAACAGTGAATATACCAGACTACGCTCATCATCGCGGCAACGATACTGCATAAGGTTGCTCTTTTCATGCGGCACTCCTGTTCCTCAGGCGATAGACATATGCCATTATTTCGGCGATCGCCGTGAAAAATTCCACCGGAATCGGCAGACCCGGTTCAACCTTGTCGTACATGGCACGTGCAAGCGGTTTGTTCTCCACGATCGGAATTCCATGCTCACGGGCCAGCTGTTTGATGCGCTCGGCAATCACCCGTTTTCCTTTGGCAACTACTACCGGAGCATCGCCCTCGGCCGGCTCATACCGGAGCGCGATCGCGATGTAGGTAGGGTTGGTTACCACCACCGTCGCCTTGGGCACCTGCTCCATCATTCTTCTGCGCGCCATCTCGCGCTGCATCGAACGGATTCTCGCTTTGATCTGCGGATCACCATCCAGCTGTTTGCGTTCCTCTTTTATTTCCTGATGACTCATCCGCAAACGCTTCTCATGATCGTACCGCTGATACGCATAGTCAAGTATCGCGACAATCAGCAGCACCAGGGCGATCCTCAGCAGTATTTTAAACGAGATGTTCAGTATGAAAAGCCAGATCGTTCCGATCTGCGTATCGGCAAGCTGTACCATTCTCGGAAATTCACCCTTGAGCGTCAGGTAGGCGACAAATCCGATCACCGTCAGTTTCGCGATATTTTTCACCGTTTCGAAAATCGACCGGAGCGAAAAAAACCGTCCTAATCCGCTGATCGGATTGATCTTTTCGATATTCGGCACCAGCGGTTTCGTGGTGAAAAGAAAACCGATCTGTGCGATATTCGCGACGATTCCCATGATCATGATCGAACCTGCAACCGGCAGCGTGATCTTCGCCAGAAGGATCAGACCTTTATGGATGAACCGGATGAGTCCGGCATCGGTCAACCCGGTATTCGAAATTGCGGAAAGAAAATCGGTGGTGCTTCTGGTCAACTCTTCCCACATCCACGGTCCGAGCAGTTTGAGCATGATAAGAGCGGTAATAAGTACCACGACCGAATTGATCTCGGTACTTTTGGCAACCGTTCCCTTCTCCCGTGCGTCCTGTCGCTTTTTCTCGGATGGGGCTTCGGTTTTTTCTTCCGCTGAATCTTCAGCCATTATGTCAGACCTTTCATGCCATCAGAAACAACAGACGCCAGATATCCTGTATCAGTTTCTCAACCGTTCCCCGAAACAACGTCAGAAGCATCGGTAGAACGAGGATCGTTGTTCCGAGTCCCGTAGCGATCTTGAGCGGCATACCGATAAAAAAGATGTTCATCTGCGGTACCGTACGGGCGACCGCACCGAGTGCCACCTCCGATAAAATCAGGGTGACATAGATCGGGGCCGCGAATTTCACCGCTACCACGAAAATCGCGCCGGTAACCGTAGTGAGATGCATCGCGACCATACCTCCCGGCAGATGAGCACCGGTCAGCGGTATGAGTTCGAAACTTTTCTGCACTGCAAGCAGCAGAAAATAATGACCGTTCATGATCAGAAAAATAACGGTAAAAAGAACCACCTGCATCTGCCCCCAGACCGTCACCCGCTCATTGGTGGTCGGATCCATCTGTTCAACGAATCCAAACCCCATCTCGGTATCGACCAGTTTTCCCGCAAACTGCACAGCGGTAAAAAGCATCGAAGCGACGTACCCGACGGCAACACCCACCATCACCTCTTTTGCCACCAGAAGACCGAAAAACGGAAGTGAAAACTCGTTCCCGAAGGTTATTCCCGCAGTCGTAGAAGGAACAAACAGAAGCGCTGTCAGAATAAGGGCGAAACCGACCTTGAGCTGAGGAGGAATTGATTGTGAACCGTAAATGGGAACCAGTGCAAGGATCGAAACCACCCGTACGAACACCAGAAAAAACAGCGCCGCCTGATCGACGGTAAACGGCAGGGTCATCACAGTCTACCGACCTGGCTAATCAGATTGAACACCGATGTGGAATATTCGACGATTTTAATCAGCATCCATGGAAGCAGTGCCAGAAATACAAGTACCATAACCAGTATTTTCGGAATGAATGTCAGGGTCATCTCGTGAATCTGGGTTACCGCCTGAAACACCCCCACCAGCAGACCTATCAGCAAACCTGCAAGAAGCATCGGACCCGACACAAGCAGGGTGACAATCAATGCCTGTCGCCCGATGTCGATTACCGTTGATGCTTCCACAGAAAACCCCTCTTTATGAAGAAACGTTAATTGAATGATGTAACAAGTTGTCTTACAATAAGATGCCACCCATCAACCAGTACAAACAGAATAATCTTGAACGGCATCGAGATCATGATCGGCGGCAGCATCATCATGCCCATCGAAAGCAGGATACTTGCAACAATCATGTCGATAACGAGAAACGGAATAAACAGAATAAACCCGATGATGAATCCCATTTTCAATTCACTGGTGATGAAGGCGGGAATAATCACGGTGAATGGCAGATCGTCAACGTTGCGCGGTGGAGGCATTCGTGAAATTTTAACGAAAAGTGCTACATCGTTTTCACTCACCTGGCGGAGCATGAAATTCCGCACCGGTACTCCCGCTTTGTCGATCGCCTCCTGGAATTCGATCTCCTGCTTGAGATACGGCTGAAGTGCGTCATCATTGATTTGCGTAAATACCGGCGTCATGATGAAAAGTGTCAGGAAAAGTGCCAGCCCTACCATGATCTGATCGGGAGGCATCGTTTGTGTTCCGATTGCCCTGCGGAGGAATGAAAGTACGATAATGATCCTGACGAACGAAGTACCCATCACCAAAATGGAAGGGGCGAGTGCGAGTACGGTAATCAGAAACAGTACCTGCAATGCAACTGCCACATCACCGGGTTTATCCGATTCGGCAAGACCGATCGTGAGCTTGGGAAGTACCTGAGCTACCACCGGCGTAACCAGTTGGGAAACAAAAAGAACCAGTATCGCTATCCGGTGAAAAGCGAAGCGGATTTTCCCGGGATTCGCCTGCGGCGGACCGGCAGAAGACGAAATACCGGACGGCTGGTCGTGGCCGGCAACCGGAACTGCGGTGGTATTCATGAGGTGTCTCTTCATACCGGTTTTTTCATCTTTCCCATAAAACTGTTGAATGCATCTTTGAAGTTCATGATGGTTCCCCCACCTTTGGAGGAGGAGATGATGTCCACGGCTTTCTGCCCGCCGATTTTATCCAGAAGCGAGATGGAGGTGGCGGTCTGTGAAACCAGATATATTTCATCGAGAATGCGGACCATCATCAGCATGCGGTTCTGACCGATCGGCAGCGTCTCGATGATATCCATCGCACCGCCCCCGCCGCGTACCGCCTGCAATCCCTTCTGTTTGAAAAACCATGAAACCACGAGAATAAGGGTAATGACGATGCCGAGATACAGCATGATTCGCAAAACCAGCATAACCATGCTCTCTTCCTGCCGCTTCGGAACCGGTGCATCGGCGAGACCGGTATCGGCATACCGGGTCGCTTCGCGTACTTTATCGATATCAAAGCCGCCGATATCATCATGCTGGGCATGAAGTGCACCGGCGCAAAAACACAGCAGCAGCAACGCCATTGGAAGATGGATGAATGAACTGTTTTTTACTGCAGGTGTACCAATTCTCATAGCAACATGCCCCACTCATGTTTTCAGGATGTACCGAATATTAATTGTAACGTACTGATTAAATTAACGTTACGAACTCAATCATTTCTCCGCTTCCCGACGGATGATGATTTGTCAACAAGCCGTACCGAAAAACATATTCAACATACTGATTTTATTAATGTTAATTACTAACGTTTTCATCATCGGCCGATATGCGTTTCCCGTTCCCCGTGCCCCGTTTGTTCCTGTATCCTGTTGTCGTATAAATACGGCGGCAGGAATGCGTCGGTATCATCGCAGACTCCGTATGCGTTCTTCAGGAGAAACCAGCGATACGATCCGGATACCGAAGTTTTCATCGATAACCACGACCTCGCCACGGGCGACCACTTTTTTATTGACCATCAGATCGACCGGCTCCCCCGCCATCCGGTCAAGCTCTACGATTGCTCCGGGTGCCAGTTCGAGGATTCTCTTGATCGAGAGCATTGATTGCCCCAGTTCAATATTGACATCGAGATCAATATCCAGCAGCATTTCGATGTTCTGCTGGGAAGCTCCTGACGCCATCGGCATTCGTGTTTCATGAAATCCTCCTTCATCGCCTCCAGAAAATGAGGTGACTTTTGAAAGATCATCAAGTTCATTCATGTTCAGGCCGACACCATCATCACCTGTACCGCCACCTATCGGAGCTGCAATTTCCTTCATTTTCTCGCCGATTTGTGCCGAAAATTCCTTCGGAACAAGAATCACCACGAAAGTATCAGGCATCTCTTCAATGGTTTGTGAAATCAGAAGCATCTCTTGTGAATCGATGGAAAAAGGCGGATTATCGAGATCAAACTCGACGGTTTCGATGGAATCGGAATTTACGGCGCTTCCCAGCTCACCGGTGAGGGTAGTGGTAAACGCCCCCATAACCTGATTGAAAAGTTCGGAAATGGCATCTTTATGATCTTCGGTATACTCTGCGCTTCCGTCACCCATCATCATGAGATCGGAAAGTACCGCCACGTTCGTTTTCTGAAACAGGAGGTAAAATTCTCCTTCAAGTGCTCCCTTGATGCCGATTTTCAGCGCGAGGAGAACCGAGGGAAGTTTTTCCTGAATAGTATCAGCAGCAGCCTGCTCACACAATTCGGAATGGTACACGACCTTCCGGTTGAGCACGGTGGAGATAACGGTGGAAGCCTGTTCGCAGAAATAATCGAAGGTCTTCAGAAGCAGGGAATACAGATCCGTCGGATTCTCCTGAAAGAGTTCCCCGCCGCCGTCGCTTTCAAAACCCTGTGCATTCAGCAGGGCATCAATCTGTTCCTGAGAAAGAATATCACTCATCGCAGCCCGGAACCTCCTTTTCGAGCACCTTGATTATTTTCACCGCTTTTTTACGTCCCACAAGTCCGGTACGCACCGCCATCTTGTTCTTTCCTCCCACCTGCAGTATCAGATCGCTGTCGTAAGGTTTATCAAGACAGAGTACATCACCACGCTGAAGCTGAAGAAGATCCCGTATGGTCAACGAGGTTTTGCCGATCAGTGTGGAAACCGGCAGTTCAACCGATTCCAGTTCATGTTCAAGAGTAGTTCGTGTTTCAACGGTTGCCGAACTTCGTGATGACATCCACGATTCTCCCGAAAGGTTGTTGATTACATTTTCGAGCAGCATATAGGGAAAACAGATACTCATGAGCCCCGATGCATTCTGCATTCGTACTTCAAGAGAAATGAGGATAACCGTTTCGCCGGGAGGCGCTATCTGGACGAATTGCGGATTGGTCTCGTAAGCCTCTATTTTAGGACTAAATACACCAATATGTTCCCATACTTCCTTAAGGTCCTGCAGACTTCGCTCAACGATCCGGTTGATCACGTTCTGTTCGATAAGCGTCAACTCACGATTCTGTTCCGAAGGGCGCCCCTGCCCGCCGAACAGGCGATCGATGATGAAAAACACGAGTGAAGGATTGATCTCCAGTATCGCATTTCCTTCAAGAGGTTCCATTTTAAAGACATAGATACAGCTCGGATTTGAAATCGACATAACGAATTCCGAATAGGTGAGCTGATCGACACTCACCAGTTCTATCTCGACGAAGGTACGCAGGAAATTCGTCAGCGTCGTCGAAAATTGCCGTGCAAATCCCTCATGCAGATTTTGCAGTGTTCGCATCTGGTCTTTTGAAACACGATCGGGACGCCTGAAATCGTACAATGAAAGTGATTTTTCGCTGTCGCTGCTGGAGAACCCGCCGAACACCGGAGTATCCACTTCCGGAGTACTGACCGGCTCCGCCGCCTCACTCGCTCCTGCGGATACAGCACTCAGCAGTGCATCAACTTCTTCCTGCGACAGGATGTCACTCACGAATAATCCCTTGTTATTGAATGATATAAGATGTAAAAAGCACTTCCCGTACCTCACCAACTTTCGGTGGAATGGTAGCGTTCACCAGTCGAAGCAGATCTTTTCTGATCTTCTCTTTGGCATCGTCCTCGGTGAGATCCGCCAGCGTTAACCGGGAAAGATGATTTATCAGTAAGTCCTTGAACTTAGGTACTCTGCGGGCGAGTTCCTCGCCAAGATCCGGATATTGCTTATCGTCGTATTCAAAGATGATCGCCGCTTTAAGAAAACGGTCTCCTTCGGTACCGGCAATATTGACAATAGCCTCGATAGGTGCATCGGCGGTTGTGGCCCCCATGGCGGTCATCCGTTCATTCACCTGTTTGAGGGAATCCGCTTGAGCCTGCACGGCTTTCGCCTCCGGGTTCGGTGGTTTGGTTACTCTGACCATCATAAAAGCGATGACGGAATTAACCAGAATGACTCCCGCCAGAATTCCGATCATGATAATTTTATTATTACCGCCTTCACTTTTCTGTACCGAAGCCGCTCCAGCTCCGCCTTCGGTTGTTTCGGGCTGATCCGCCATAAATCCTACTCCCGTTTTTCTGTAATAACAGCGTTCTGATTTTCTTTTTTCTGCATATAATCAACGAAAATTTCGATTCTCCGGTTCTGCACCCGGTTTTTTACACTTGTGTTGGGAACGAGAGGGCGATACTCCCCGTACCCGATGGCACTCAGTCGCGCCGGTGCGATGTTCCCTCTGGAAGCGAGAAATTTAACCACGTTAAGCGCTCGTGCCGCACTGAGTTCCCAATTCGACGGATACTCCCGGGTATGAATGGGAATATCGTCCGTATGTCCTTCAACCCTGATCTGCGTTCCATCCACCCGACCGATAATCTCGGCGATCTGACTTAAAACACTGATAAGCTCGGGCTTTATATCGGCTTCACCGATATCGAAACCGATCGGATCGGCTACTTTTACCGCAATGCCGCTCTCCGTAACTTTCACTTTAATGGCATCCTCAAGATTTTCACTCTTTACCGCTTTACGGATTCTTCGTGCGGCATCGACCGCAAGTCGCTTGTTCTGCTCGTCTCCCCCCAGACGTGGAATCAGCACATCCTGCGTGATCAGAATCGATGGAAACGATTCCAGAACACCACTAAAAGCATTCTGAAAAGAAGACGCCGCCACATCGAATTTGGCCGGATCGATAGTTGACATCGCAAGGAGCATCACGAAAAAACAGAGCAGCAGCGTACACATGTCACCCCAAGTAAGCATGTATGCCGGTGCCCCCTTCGGACACTCCTGTTTTTTAACACGTGCCATCGTTCAATCACAACCTTTCAAATCAGTTCAAGTAACAATCTCATACTTTTCAAAATCAATGACTAAAATATTTTCATCTCTTACTTTTTCGCCTTCAGTACCGAAACCCGCATCCCCGGCTCCAGAAACGCCGTGAGTTTCTGTTCGACAATTCGCGGATTATCACCGGACTGAAGCGACATGATACCTTCGAGCATCAGTTCTTTTATCAGAATCTCTTTCCGGGAATACCCCTTGAGTTTTTCCACAATAGGTATACAAAACACATTGGCCAGGATAGATCCATACAGCGTGGTGATCAGTGCCACAGCCATATTCGGACCGATCGACTCCACATTGCTCATATTTCCGAGCATGAGCACCAGACCTACCAGCGTCCCGATCATCCCGAAAGACGGTCCCATGGAAGCAAGGAAATCGAAAATTTTCGCACCTTCCTCGTGGCGTGCCTCGGTGAACGCGATCTCGGTACTGAGAATATCTTTAATAAGTTCAGATTCGGTACCGTCAACCGCAAGCTGGATCCCCTTCTTGAGGAATTCATCCTTGATCTCCGCCGCTCGTGCCTCGAGGGTCAAAATGCCTTCTCGCCTCGCCTGTTCCGCGAATTCCACCAATTGCTTGATGATTTCCACCGGTGTTTCAGTTTTTACCAGAAAGGCGTTCTTGAGCACACCGAAAGCGGTTATCAGCTTCGAAGCGGGAAACGCGGCAATCGTGGCACTGATCGCTCCTCCGAGCGTTATGTACATCGAAGGCAGATCGATGAACGCCGGAATGTTCTGCGGCTTGATTCCGAAAAGAATCAGAAATACGGCGCAGATGAGTCCTATGAGTGTCGCCAGATCCATGCTTCAGGCGCTCCTTTCAACCCTGTCCGGGCGTTGGTGCATTCACCGGTGGTTTCTGCGGAACCACCTGTAGTGTCTGGTTGCATAATTGTTTGTATTTTATAGCTTTTCGTACGATTTCATCAACTTTGTTCTGAATGATGATCTTCTTTCCTGATGTCAATGTGATCATTGTGTCGGGGGTCGACTCGACGGTTTCAATGAGGTCGGCGTTGAGAACGAATTCACTGCCGTTGATTTTTCGTAACGCTATCATGAAAAACTCCGGTTTTCACAATCATATCATAGAAACACATTCCATGCAATAGCAGGGGCTTAACGCTCCCGCTTTACGTTATTTTTTTTGGGGTCACCGAGGCTCTATAAGTGACCGGTACTTCTTATTCGCTCATTTCGATCCCGCCCAGCGGGATCAATGAGCGAATAAATGCACTACCTCCTTACCGCACCAGCTGTACGAGTTCCTGCAGCATGGTGTCACTGGTGGTGATAACCCGGGCGTTCGCCTGGAATCCACGCTGCGTGGTGATCATATTAGTGAACTCTGTAGCCAGTTCCACGTTCGACATCTCCAGTGCTCCCGGTTTGATTTTCGTCGCACTGCCGACTCCCGGACGGAGCAGTACCGCTTCTCCGCTGTTGTTGGAGACCGAGTACATGCTGTCCCCCACTTTCATGAGTCCCGCCGGATTGTTTACTTCAGCAACGAAGATACGGGCAATCGATTTCGAGATACCGTTGGTATATACCCCCGAAATTTCCCCGTATTCATCAATCGAAATCTCCTGAAGTTTTCCCATCGGGTATCCATCCTGCTCACGCGCCACCGTCGTCGATTCCGCCCTGAACTGGGTAATTCCGCGGTATGAGCCCGGTGTTCCGACATCAAGGTTGATACCTACCACATTGGATCCGTTCATCGGATCAAAACGGAACTGTGTGGAATTATCATCAAAGGTGAACGAAGAGGGAGATCCGTCCTGGCCGAAGGTGATTCTTCCCCGGTTACCGCTGATAATCTGTTCGCCGCCTTCGGTGGTGATCTCCCAGAGCCACTCCCCCGGTGTCCCGGAATGAGTGAAGGTGGTGGTGATCGAATGTGCATCACCCGATTCATCGTAAACGACGATTGAAGTGCTCTGCATGCCGGTATTCCGTGCGGTCTGGATCTCGGTGAATGCCATGTTGGCGTTGAAACGGCGCGGTGCCGGTACGGCATTGTTCGAGTCGGTCGCGGTTATTGAAATACTGTCAATGGCGAATGCCTCTTCGCGCTGTCCGCGAATCACGATTGAACCGTCGGGTATACGATCATCATCGGTATTCGCGTCATTCACGCTGACCGACGGATTGTCATACAGCGTTCCATCCGTCTGCGGCAGACGGAATGCCTGTTGAAGCAGTACCGTGAGATCCCCCAGTGTCACCAGCGTATCGGGATCAGCGGGATCATCGAAGGTGGCGGTAGTCGTGGTTATATTTGTGCCGCCGACGGAACCGTTGATATTGATCTCGTCGCCGGATTCAAGACCGAGCGCCTGCCCGTTCGCATCGAAAATATCCGCGAGGTTATCCGTTTCGGTTGCCGGTGCACGGAACCCGGTGACCGTATGCGAGCTTCCCCCGTCTATTGAAGGAGGAAATGAAAAAGCATTGGCCACATAGGAATTTGAACCGGGGCGATTGCTGCTGATCTGCAATCCGACAATGGAGTCCCCGACATTGAGCAGCGAGGCATCGACAGTGAAGTCACCGTTGTTCGCATTGACGCTGACGAAGTTATTACCCGTTTCGGTACGCAGATACGTCTGAATTTCAGCCGCGAGATCCGCCATGGTCATGGTCGGGGTTACGACGATCTGACCGGGATCGGATCCGGCTATCGAAACCGACAGCGCATCGCCGACCTGAATTCCCAAATCGTTGCCGTCCTGATCGAAAAGCGCCGTCACCGTATCGTTATCAGCCGCCTGAGCGAGATACCGGTTGGAATGCGCGACGGTACCGAGTCCTTCGGAATCCGAGTCGAGATTACAGGCGTACCGTACCATACTCGTTTCACGGGCGGGTGATTTTTCGCCGTAGGGAACCCGAAGATCACCAATCTGCGTACCTGCGGGATAGGTGCCGTCAACAGCTGCCATCATCCCCTGCAGTCGAAAACCGTTGGTGGGAGAAACAAGTCTGCCCAGTGAATCAAGCTGCAATGCCCCGTTGCGCCCGTAGAAATTCCCTTCACCGTTTGAAAAAGCGAAATATGCTTTACCTTCAAGAGCAAGATCGGTGATCTGCCCGGTGGTCTGCAGATTTCCCTGCGAAAGAATGGTGTCGATCGAGCCTACCGACATACCCAACCCCACCTGCAACGGATTCGTGCCGCCCGCGTTGCCGGCCGGACGCGAAGCACCCTGCAGCAGCTGTGCCATTGACTCTTCGAAAGTGACCCGGCCCGCTTTGAATCCGACGGTATTGACATTGGCAATATTGTTGCCGGTCACGTCCATACCGACCTGATGGTTCCGCAGTCCGCTGATTCCCGCATAAAGTGACCTTACCATAAGTACCTCCTCACCCGAGGCGGTATTTGCGTATTCAACTTTTCTGAACCGCTTCTGTCGTTCGGCGGTTCCGTACCTCCGTTACGCTCCTGAACCGGCGCAACGGCCCTGTACCGTTTATTCCGCAACAACCGCGCTGTCGATGTTCGTGAAAATGTTATCCTTCAAACTCGCGCCGTCCATTGCCGTTATCACCGTCCTGTTCGGAATATTTACTATAAACGCGTAATTTTTCAGAAGTACCAGCGAATCCTTCGCCCCTTTGCGTTCTGCTCCGTCAACCGCTTTCCGTAACTTGCCCATCATTGCCGGGGTCATCTCGATACTGCGGCTTTTCATCCTGGTTGCCGCATGTGCCGAGAATTTGACCTCACCGAGACGTGATTCCAGTATGCTTGAAAATGCCGCACCGCTGTTCGCGTCGCCGGTTTGTACCGTTGCCGTACCGTCGTAATGATTTGCCGGTACGGACGGTCTGACCACCGCTCCCTGATGAGAAGCGATCATCTGCCGCATGGCAACCGTATTCATTCCCGGCGTACTCATACGGCACCCACTTCCGTTTCCGCCTCTGCGATATCGATGATACTGCTCAGGGGAACCGTATAATTACCCACCCGCAGCCGCGCATCACCGCCGAGATTGGCAATCCCGCTCACGATCCCTTCCGAAAAGGCGTAGAGCGTCTGATCGTTCTCCTCACCGACGAATCGTATCCTGTACTCTCCGGGGTCCGCATAGGAACCGTCATTTTTCAGACCGTTCCAGCTGAACCGCGCAAGACCGCCTTCGTCGACCTGTGTCGTGGCAGCATAGACCATACGTCCGGAACTGTCGATCAGCTCCATCTGCACGTACTGCCGTGCGCCGGCTTCAACATTGATGGCAAGTTGCTCGTTGGCCATTCCCCGGTAGCTTACCGATGTCTGGCGCATGCGTACCTCTTTTCCGAGCAGCGCCACAGCCGATGACGATGAAAGACTGCCGGTTATCCCGTTGTTCCCGCCGATCGACACATCAAGCACGTTACCGATGGAGAGTTCCTGTCCGGCGATTTTCACCAGTGCACCCTCGGAGCTGAATCGCACCCCTTCAACCACATCCTGGGCAAAAGCATACAGTTCTGGATGCTCCTCCTGACCCTGGATCCGGATTTCGTACACATCGCTCGGCGCGATTTCCTCCGTATCCGTGGTTCCATCCCATTGCAGTGCTGCCGAATTCTCACTGTCTTTGCCGGTCGTTCTAAGCGTTTTCACCACCTCCCCGTCCCGGTTGACAATCTCGACTACCGCCGAATTGTTGTTTCCCAGATGCACGTTGATCGGCACCTGTACTCCCGCTTTGGCATACCAGTTCACCGTGGTCTGCCGCATGCGTACCTCCTTGCCGATGAGCGATACCGCTGCGGTGTTGTTCATCGATTGTGCGCTGTACTGCTGCGCTTCAACCGTACTTTTAAACGAATCACCCAAGTTACCTATCGCCTTCTCGACATTGGTACTGTTCTCAAGTGCACTGAACTGCGCGAGTTGCGATATGAACTCGGTGTTCTCCATGGGATTGAGCGGATCCTGGTACTGCAACTGCGTCACCAGCAGGGTCAGAAAATCATCCTTGCCCAGATTGTTTCCCGAAATATCGAAAAGACCGGTCGTCCGGTCACCGGTAACGGTCGAACTGGCGGCATCGATAAAGCCGTCGTTGATCGCCGCAGTAGCCGTATAGGGTTCCGATGATTTCGTCAACAGATCAATCGAAGATGAAACACTTGATACATCAGCCATAGTCACCTCCTTTCCTTACGCAAAATATTCCACACTATTGCTGCCAAAACGTCTGCCGGTTTCACTCTCCGGATGGTGCCGGTGTTCTCCGTCGGTACCATGTTCCTTCTCCCTTCCTTCACCACCGAGCCCCTGCCGAGCCATTTCCTCCTCGTTCCAGGGGGAATTCGGCATATTCCCGAAATGACGTCCGGTACCGTTGTTCACCTGTACGTCAAATGATCCGGCCGTGATGTTCTGCTGTGCCAGGGCATCCTTGAGCATCGGCAGGTTTCTCTCCATGATCTCCTTGACCTGCTGATTCTGTACTTCGATTTTCGCCACAACGACATCATCTTCCATCCTGATCCGCATCGACACCTCACCGAGCGACTCCGGCCGCAGTTGAATCCGTACTTCCGTCAGACCCGACCGGAGTACCGTCTGCAGTTTACCGGTAATCTGTTCCATGACCGTTTCATCAGTCATCCGCATCAGTGTGCCGGGTAGCTGTCCGGTACCTCCAACGACCGTATTCATCGGTGTCGCCGACTGCAGTGCAAGCGGCTGACCGGATTCAGACGATCCGTTCGGGTTCATCGCGGCAGGATCCTCCGCTACCGGAATAACGGGTTGCCCGATCTTCGACATTCCCAGTTTCCCGGCTTCGAGCACGGCCTCACCGTTCTGTTTTTCCACCGCTTCCTGCTTGTCTATCTTCAACATGGCACGATAAACGGTGGCGTCGAACTGCTGCAGATCACCTTTCAACGATGACTGATTTCCGGCAGTTTCGACGATAACGGACGCCTTATCACCACCGTTCTCGGCAAGCAGGTTCTTGACCTGCTGGACCAGTGCGGCAATATCCGTTGTCGACTGCTCTCCGGAAAACAATCCTTTGAACAGACGGTCGGTGTGCTGCGAAGCCATTGAGATGGTTGACGGATCGATCGCCTGAATGATCCCGCCGGCCTGATACACTTCCATTTGTATCGTGACCTGCTTCTGAACGGACTCGGCGATACCCAGCATCGAACAGGCCATCTCAATTTTGAAAACACTCACCTGCAGCACATCCGATAAGGCATCGATACCTTCGCCTTCCACCGTTCCCGACGGCAGATCGATCGGCATTCCCTGCTCGCGACTGAAATCGAATGCCTGCAGCATCTTCCTGAGAGTGAAAACTATCTCGGCGAACTGTTTCCGGGTATCCTGACCGACCTCCTTGAGAGATAACTCATCGAGGTTGCCGAAAACGGATATTCCCAGTGTCTCCGACAATGTAGCCAACACCTCTCTGACCACACTTTCCGCATCATCGGCGACATCATCGGCAACCAGAAGCATCACGCCGTTTTCATCGACGGGAGTAACCGCATCCCCTTCCGCAAGAATACCAAGAAGCCGGTACATCTGCTCCTCCGACAACTCATCCGGTTCACTGCGCGCCGGATGCTGGAATTCTTTCCTGTCGTTCTCCTTAACCACCCTCATATTCCCGCTTTCCTTACCGGCCAGTCGTGCGTTTGCACTACGGTGCGCCGCGGTATTTTCGGTGGTAACCTCAGACAACGCCTTCTGAAAAGGTTTTTTTCCAACGGTTTTGTCTCGCATCGACACCGACCCCGTACCGGTACTGTTTCTTTTCTGAAAACCCGTACAGTCCATCCGCGTCGCCGCCTTTCCTTTACCGCCGAAAAAATCTCCCATTGCATCAGTTCTCATCTCGTCACCTCCTTCCCTTACGTTAATGGTTATTTATCAAACTGCCCCGTAGCGGAGCATCTTTTGTTCTCATGTCATGGTGCTCCGATGATTTTACTGATCCGGGCGGCCTTGGCGGTCGGCAGTGAACCGAGAATTTTGGCTTTCTGCCGGTCGTCGCTGATCCCCTTGAGCACTTTTGCGACCATACGGTCGTCAAGCGTCTCCAGAATGGTTGCCGCTTCCGAAGGCCGCATGGCCGCATACATTTTCGCCAGATCCTTTATCTTTTTACTACCGAGAGAATCACTCTTCTCAACCACCGTTTCGAATTTCTCCCGCTCCTCGGCAAGTCTTTTCTGCTGCTGCTCCACTTCAGACTGCAGAAGATTGATCCGGTCCTGCTGTTCGCGCAGCCGAAGACGCTCTTTCTCGAGTTCCGCCCGCTCAAGCTGTAACGCCTGAAATGTTTTCGAATTGTGCAACGCCAGCGAATCTTTGCGTGCCGACTGTTTCACCACTTCAACCTTCCGTTGTTTCTCGGTATCCACTTTCGGACGCTGGAATTCGATCCGTGCAGCACCGGTGACAAAGAGCATCACCAGATACAAAACCGGAAACGTGGCAACCGTCACCACAGCGATGGCAAAAAAATCCTTCATTTTCAAATTCATAATTTCTCCTGAACCGAAAGAGCATTAAATTGCATTGCAACCGATATGCCAGAACCCCTGCTCGTGAAGAAATCAATTTTATCATTATTTATCAGTGAGTTACAACCGTATCTCAACTTGTGAATACTTGAGCGTTTAAGGAGCCAACGGGGATTCAGGGCAGCATCTGCCGGGAGATGCGGAAAAAATTGCCACGGCAGGAATAAAACCGCCCTTATTCCCATCACCGGAGGAAATCGAACCTTGCCCTGCCTTCCGCTGCGATGTATTTTTCTGCTTCTTGAAATTTGTCGGGGTGTAGCGCAGCCTGGTAGCGCACTTGAATGGGGTTCAAGTGGCCGCTGGTTCAAATCCAGTCACCCCGACCATAACAAGGGGAATCGGTTCGTAGAACTGGTTCCCTTTGTTATATCCGGTTGGGAGTACCATGGACGATGAGCCATGTTCAGCTCCGAACGGCAGTGAGGAACCACGAAACGAAGCGACGTGAAATCCAGTCACCCCGACCATAACAAAGGGAGATGAACTCCGGCAGAAAACAATGTAGATATCTTCATCTGGCAAAGCAACGCATAGAGCAGGTCAGAACGCGGGTGAATGCGTTTTGAATACCTGAGTTACTAAAAAAAACGTTCCGTTATCCCGTCCTCTTAATCCTTCGACAGGTGTTCGATGTGCGGAATCAACAATCGGGTACCTGTGTAGTTGCCGAGAAAGATTTGGTTAACTTGATGGCAGAAACCTGATGCAAACGACAACACCATTCTTTCGGGCTACTTCCTGATCTCGGTCAGTACACTGTATCCGGTAGGTTTTTCCGGTTTATCGGGATTATACGTTTCCTGTCTGATCACCCCGTGATTTTCAGCATACCAGGTAACCGTCCGATAAGCGGTTTTAACAAACGCGATCTGAAGATCCACATCCTCGGTCAATTTGATACATTCAAATGTTCCCGCAGAAGTGGTGATACTTTCCGTTCCATTTACGGTTCTGTTTGAAACTGTAACGTTGATTTTCAACGGCATCCCCATATTCACGGTAGCGGTGATTTTTCCATCATTCAATTTCTGTCCTGCGGTTCCTTCTTTCGGCATTTCAAGACCATCGGCATCCACCGTCATCTCCATGTCCTGATAGGCCTTCATTTGGGGCTGATTGAGAAACAGCTTCATATCGACATAAAAAATGCCTCCCCGACAGTTGAACCGATAGGTATTTTCCAGGGGTTTTTTACCTTTTTTATCGGTAATAAGCTGGTGCATATAAAAAACCGTTTTATCTCCGACAGTTTCCACTTTCGTCAGTTTTCGATGTACTATAGTTTCCGGTTTATCACGTTTATTGTAACTGGTGGTCACGTATTCCGCGCCTTCCTGCGTCGGAATGAATACTTTGCAATCGAACGCACTGACCGGTGCAGTCAGCAGTAACGCTATTGTTCCAGTAAAAAATAAGGATTTCATTGTGCTTCCTTTGTTGAAAAAAGGCAGGTGAAAGTAAGGGTCCGGTCAAAGTGTGAATATAACTACCGGTTTCGTTACAACTGCGGCATTGTCGAAAAGCCATTCGATAATCCCTACAGTGTTTCGCTTCCCTTCAGTTTCATCTCTGCCGGTAATTCATTATTTTACCTGTGGATCGGTATATCGGAGTCTCTTTACATCATCCCGTCAAGGAAGTACAATTCCATCATGACGTCATCATCCACTCCCCTCTACCCTGATAATAATATCAGGAATCTGACCCGGGTTCTTTTTGATAAACTCGCGCTGTTCGCCATTACATTCGGGGCATTCGCCACGCTGGGATCCATGCTCAAAATCGCAAAGATCGGTTGGCATATCTCCATTATCCTCGACGTGACCACCTATCTGTTGGTGGTTACGGTACTTCTGTTCCGGAGCAAACTTCCCTCAACACTGGTCGGGACACTTTTCATACTGGTACTTACCGTGAGCGGGTGCCTGAAATTCTTCTTCGTCGGGCTTCTCACCGTCAATTTCACACTTCTCATCAGCTGTTGCGTGGTGGCGGGAACTCTGTTCGGCTATTCAGCGGGTCTGCTGGTACTTTTTATGAGCATCAGCATTCTTTCAATTGCCGGATTTCTCTTTTCAACAGGGAAAATAGCCTGTGATTTGAACGTCGCGACCTATATGAATCTGCCGCAGTCTTGGATCTCACAGCTGTCCGGGTATATCGTATTCTCTCTGGCAAGTCTCACCGTGGTTCATTTCATTCAGAAACAGCTGTTGAATTCATTCAAGACACTCCAGAGCAGGACCGAAGAACTTCGCGCCAGCGAAAAAAAATACCGTCTTCTCGCAGAAAACATGCGTGATGTTCTTCTGCTCATCGATCTCGAGTTCAGAATTACCTACATAAGTCCTTCGGTAAGTTATGTATTCGACTATACTCCCGAAGAACTGCACATGAAAAGCGTTGATTATCTTACCAACCGGCAACACAGTGAACACCTCATTTTTTTCTTCTCCCATTTCATCAAGCAGGCACGCCAGCATTACCGCATACTCCCTGAATTCGAATTCCAGCGAAAGAACGGCAGCAGTTTCATTGCCGAGTTCACCCCTTCCCTGATTCTCAACGATAACGGAGATCCGGTCGGTATACAGGGCATTCTCAGAGATCTGAGTGAAAAAAAAGCGGTCGAAAAAGAAAAAGCGCTGCTTGAGGAACAACTGCGCCAATCGGAAAAAATGCAGGTAATCGGCCAGCTGGCCGGAGGGATCGCCCATGATTTCAACAATCAGCTTGCAGGTATAATGGGATTTGCGGAATGCATCAAGGCCGACCATCCGGAAGATTCGGAGACACATGCCACCGCCAAGGCAATCACCGGAATCGTTACCCGTGCCGCAGATCTCACCGGTAAATTGCTGGCGTTCGCACGAAAAGGCAACTACCTCAGTCAGACAATCGATGTCCACGCAATCATCAGTGAAGTCTCCGGCATACTGGCCCGCAGTATCGACCGGTCGATTACCATTCTTCAGAAACTCGATGCCGCCCGATATCATATTCAGGGCGACCCCGGACAGGTACAGAATGCGCTGCTCAACATCGCCCTTAACGGCAGAGATGCCATGAAACAGGGCGGTACATTGACTTTTGCAACGGTAACAGTGGAACTCGATTCGAATTTCGCCACACCATACCAGCAGAAAGTCACTCCCGCCGAATATATACACATCGCGATTTCCGATACGGGAACCGGTATCAGTGATATCGCCCGGCGCCATCTTTTCGAGCCCTTTTTCACCACCAAAGAACCGGGTAAGGGAACCGGAATGGGACTGGCGGCAGTCTACGGCACAGTTCAGTCTCACAATGGAGTACTTGATGTCAATTCGGAGACGGAAAAAGGTACCACTTTTCATATCTACCTTCCCTTGGGCAACACACCGATTGAGGTGACTGAACCGAAGCTGCCCTCCGGAATAACCGTCGGTACCGGAACGATCCTGGTGGTTGACGACGAAGTCAGTGTTGCCAAAATGATCAAAATGGTACTGGGAAGACTGGGCTATTCGGTTGAAACCGCCACCAATGGAGCCGATGCACTGGCACTCGTCAGAAAAAAACCGGGTCGTTACCGTGGTATCGTACTCGATCTGATTCTTCCCGGCATGAACGGCAAGAAACTCTTCAAGGCATTTCGGGAAATCCGGGAAAGCCAGCGAATCCTGATCTGTTCAGGCTACAGTCCCGACAATGAAGTTCAACACCTTCTCAACGATGACATCACCTATTTTCTGCAGAAACCGTTCACGATGAGTGAGCTTTCGACACAACTCGACCGTCTCCTCTCGTACCCGGGAAAATAGACAACCCCGTTTGTCATCGATAATCGCTCAATCGGAAGGATAACCGCCATTTTCACGGAATTTTGTATCTGGCTCCTCAGTACTTTCCTCGGAGCTACCTGGCGTATATCGGTAAACGATCCATTCAGCCTCGATCCGTTCAATGATCGCGGAAAAGGGCGCATATACTGTTTTTGGCATTCACGTCTGCTCGCACTCACCTATATTTTCAGAAACACCGGAAAAACTGCAGTTGTTTCAAAAAGCAGGGATGGAAGAATCGCGGCGGGAGTGGCCAGACGGTGGCATCATGCTATTATTTTCGGTTCTTCAAGCCGGGGAGGCAGTGCCGCTTTCAGAGAAAGTGTTCGACTGCTCGAACGGAAACAGTGTCTGGTTATCACCCCCGATGGTCCACGGGGTCCGCGGGAGAAAGTGAAACCGGGAGCAGCCCGGATCGCTATTGACACCGGTGCGCAGGTGGTACCGGTCGATTTCAGGGTCAGCCGTTGCTGGCGGCTCAATTCGTGGGATAAATTCATTATACCGAAACCCTTTGCACGAATATCGGTAACCCTCGGCAAACCTCTTCCGCCTCCCGGGAATGCCACGGATGAACTCATTGAACAGTACCGTCGTGAAATTGAAAAGAGTCTCTCCCATGACGAATCAATGGCCTTCTGATACCACAATCGTCATCCCCGCCTTCAGGGCAGCGGATCTGCTGTTGCAGCTGCTCCCCCGCGTCAGGAAGTCCGTCCCCCGGGAGAACATTGTCGTGGTTGATGACGCATCCGGTGATTCGACTCCGCAACTCTGCTCGGACCTGGGAGTGTCCTGCCTTCGCCATCATGTCAACCGGGGAAAAGGAAGTGCCCTGCTAACCGGATTTCATCATTGCATTACCGGTGGAAGCAGATGGATCATCTCAATGGATGCAGACGGTCAGCACTCCCCCGACGATCTGCCGAAGTTCATCGCCGCCTCCCTTCAACAGCCCGCTCCCGGGATCTGTATCGGAGCCCGTTCCATGCGACCGGGGATCATGCCCTTCGAACGGATTCTTTCCAACCGCCTTACCTCCGGGATCCTCGGCATTCTTGCGGGAATTCCGAT
>JAFGHA010000190.1 GCA_016930275.1 Chitinispirillaceae bacterium | reverse complement strand
TACTGGGATTACCTCTGCCGCACCGATATCGCCACCGGAAAAACGGGTGATTTTTTCGTGACGCTGTTCGGGTCGCGTGACAGTGTATCGGTTATCTTTCCCGAGATGCGGCTCGGTAGCGATGAGCTGTCCGAGCAGACGGACCGCATGGGATGGAACACCACGTTTCATATGGGGATTCTCGGATGGGACTGGGATATCGGCGACCGATGGAAAAACACCTTCCGGTATCAGCTGATGAACATATCCGCCGATTTCGGGTCGCCGTTCGGGAGGAATACACAGGATATCTGGGTTGATCATATCCGCGAACAGCTTTCCTTTGAGTTGAATCGGCATATGAAAATAAACCTCGGTGCCGATGTGCAGTGGAGCCTGGCTGATCTGACCTACGCGTTTCCCGATGCGTTCAACAGAGTCGATCCCGGTGAAATGAAAGACTGGCGCTTCGGGGATATCGCCGGCTATCTCAATGTCGAATGGAAACCGGTGGAACAGGTGCAGATCATCCCGGGAATACGGTACGATTATTATCCCGAGCTTGATTACCGCGGAGGAGTGCTTCCCTCGTTTTGGGAGTACCGCAGTTTTGACAACAATCGCGGTAAATCGGGTGAACCGTCGGCACGTCTCACCGCACGGTATGAGTTTATCAAACGGCATACTGCTAAGATCGCCGTCGGAACCTACAATCAGACGCCGGAGCCTATGGGTGAGGTGATCACCAGCGAATGGGGAAATCCGAAACTCGGCGCCACGAAGGCGGCTCACTATGTGGCCGGGTACGAATGGCAGGCGACCGATCTTATTTCGGTTGATGCGCAGACCTACTTCAACCGCCAGTGGGCTATTCCGGTACATATCGGCGAAGAGGATTTCGACATCTCCGGCGAGCCGCAACCTCTTTACAAAGGAAATGGACTCGGCAGAATGTACGGCTTCGAGCTTCTGGTGCGGCATCAGCAGGGCGACCGCTTTTTCGGCTGGCTGGCGTATACGCTCTCCCGGAGCGAGCGTTACAACCGTTCCGAGGGCGAGTGGGAACTCTACGGCAGTGATCAGACGCACCACGTTCAGCTGCTCGGAAGCTGGCGTCTGCCGAAAAACTGGGAAGCGGGTTTTCGCCTCAGGTACGTGACCGGTAACCCGACCACGCCGGTGATCGATGTCATCGAAGTGGAGAATTACCCGGGTTCCTACAGTTTCCGCCCGGTGTACGGAAAGAGAAATTCCTCGAGAGTCGATCCGTTTGTACAGCTCGACATCAGGGTCGACAAGAAGCTGGTTTTTGACAAGTGGATACTCTCGTTCTTCTGGGATCTGCAGAATATCAGTTACTTTTTTTACAAGAGTCCCGAGTTTGAAATCTACAACTATGACTATACCGATAAAACGGTGTTCAGTAATTTTCCGATGTTTGCCATCGGAATCAAGGCGGAGTTTTGAACGTTATGCAGCCACTTCGGAAAACCGGTAGGCGATTCGTTATCATCAATCTGGCGTTGTCGGGAGCGCTTTTCACCGGCTGTGTCCAGTTTCCGACGCAGTATGAACGGATCGAACCGGACCGTATCCGTCTTCTTGATTTCATGTATGAACCGCCGGAAGCGTTGCCGGGAGATACCGTTACGCTCAGAGCGGTGTTCGCGGGAAAACCGGTGAACCCTGAGGATATATCGTGGCGTGTTTCGTGGAAAGTGGTGAGAAATGCGATGGGTATCGATACTTCCTTCGAGGAACAACCGCTCGTGGCATCCGTTGAGCCGTTCGAATTTTCGCGCAGTACGAGTGGTATCACGCTGCGATTCGCGATTCCCGAGAATTGTATCGCTGAAAGTCCCATGGTGCCGGATGACTGGCTTTCACTCCTTCCTGACGAACTGCGGGGAGGAGTACCCGAACCGTTCGCGTCGATGTCGAAGGAAGAGATCCTTGATCGTATCGATTCACTGCGAACGGAAATCGCCGCGCTTGAAGATGATCAGCTCGAAGCCCTGGGCACACTGATACCTGATCTGGTGGCGAATCTTCCCCTCGCCATGCAGCTGCTCACGGTGCCGGTACGTCTTTTTGCAGATGTGAAGGGGGAGCACCGGATTCAGAGCGATTATACGGTAAGCTATACTTCGGCATTCGCACGGTGGCCGGGAGCGAACGTGTTTGAGAATACCAATCCCCGCATTGATTCGGCGGGAGTGTACAAGGTGGAAGGTGTCGGTCTGGCCCGTTTTGATCCCGAAGATGAAAATACCGAGTATATACCGTTTTCCATAAACGGTGATGCAGATACCACCCGGATACCGGTCGACAAGGGGTATTCCTATTTTGTCAAGGTTTTCACCGGCCGGCGTGATACGGTGTATACCCTGGGAGATATGATGCAGGGGGTAACCCCGTCACGGACGGAAGAACATACCGCCGAATGGCTTTTCCGGATGGAACCGGATGAAATGGAAGACTTGTCGACGAATGATCTGATGAACGTTGGAGCATTGGGTGACTTTGAAGGAATGCTGCTGCCTCCGCGGTCGAAATCGATACGGCATTTCACGCTCTGGGTACAGGTCACCGATTCAAAAATAGGAATAATCAACCGGTCACAAGGTTCAACAGTCGCTGAAATGCAGGGTTTATTCGAATATACCGACGCGTACCTTGATCAGTTCAAAAAGTGAGTTACTCCAGGTATTCAATACTGATCTGTTGCGATTTCGAAATAATAATGATCTTCCCGATCAATCCCTGTTTGAAACAGAGAATGCTTCGCTGCCGGTTTTCATTTTCACGTTCAACGTATTAGGCAACCGATACACAGGATGTGTCTGCTACACAAAGTACGTGTGTAATTCTCTCTGCGGGGAATGGCGAAATGGTGCAATGGCAGCAGAATATTCTGATTATTGGATATGCCGTCAGAATGCCTCATTTTACCGGGATGGATAATGAACGCGATCGTGGTAGCGAAGCGGTTTTAGGTGCCGAAGCAGAACAGGTTTTTAACGTCTTATACTCAGCTGATGGTTTTTTGTTGCAGTACCAGTTCTTTAATAGTTGATCTTCAAACGGTATTCCGATAAAATTAAGGAAATATTAAACCAAATAAGTGTGTTTTATTCACTAAGAATGCATTCGGAATGTATTTCCTCCGGCGTTTGGAACGAGTGATTTTTCTTCGTTTTCAAACATAATGAACGGCAGTTACTCATCGTTCATATATGCGTTATACTAATGGGTTGTTGTTTTAGCGCTTAAGTGATATACTGGTTATATGAGGTGTTTTTAAATGGTTAAACTGCAGGTCTCGTTGCACTGTATCGTATTTCTGTTGGTGATGTCCGTACATGCGGATGATATGTCCCGAAAATCGTTCGGATTCACTCCCCTGACCGCAAGCGGCATCGATGACTATGAAGCGACGGTCTTCAATCAACAGCTCAGAAACGAGATCGAGAAGATCGGACTGTATTCCATTCTGGAGTTTTCCGAGATTCAGACTCGACTGGCTGAGCAGGGGCTCCCGAATTCCTGTTCGGATCTTCACTGTGCGGTTGTTGCCGGACAGCTTCTCGGAGTGGAGTATTTCGGTTTCGGTTCGATCGGTAAGGTAGGAAAGACCTATATCATGAGCATGCAGCTGGTGGAAGTGAGAACCGGCAGAATAATCCGCGACCTGTCAGAGTTCTTCAAAGGGAAACGATCGGCGTTCAGGCAGAAAATCATCCCCCGTTTTGCTACCCGGATCTGCGGACTCGAATACGAAAAGAAATAGAGTCGGATCCTTTAAGGCCATGTATACTTCCTGTTCCTGTTAATCAATCTATTACGGAATTGGGCGAATATCAATTCCGGACATTATTGTATACGTAATTCAACTGCCTGCATTGAAAAACCCGACATCGGCGCACCATTTTTCTTATATTACAAACACCAGCAAATTCTTTCCTACCTGCAAGTCCCTCTTGCAGTAATTTGGGTGAAGCGGAAAGCGCCGGTGCAATGCCGGCGCACTTTTTTTTGGTATCCCACTCTTTGGTTGCGTCACTGTTCAGATTTAAGTTATTTTGCTATATACTCTTAAACCTGTTCGAAGGAGTCATATGGCAGGCCGCGTTGAAGATATAACGATTAACTACGAGGAAGACGGTGTTCTGGTGGTTAAAGAACTCGACAAGGTTGTTTTATCGAAGGGATCCTGGTCGACGATTCTTTACAAGTACCGGCAATGGGAAAAAAACAAGAATGATTACGGTCCCGAACGGTATTCAATACGCCGGTACAGAAAAATTGATGATGAATATCGTCAGCAGGCTAAGTTCAATATATCAAGCAAAGATCAGGCGACTAAATTGATCGATGCGCTTCAGGTATGGATTAATAGTCCGGAATAAGTTCAGGTATTCTTAAATTTGACCTGGAGGGTGATGCCGCAAGAAAGCAGTTGAAAGAGCGGCACCATGTTTCCGATTAGTTTCCGCTTATTCAGATTTCAATAATACTGCCACTCGGCGTCGTGTCGTCGAAAAAATCATCCTTGAAATAGTGAAATCCCTGTTCGTCATTTGAATAGAAATCCGAAACCGATTCGGTAAAGAAGGTTTTCAAAACGCTTTCCTTATTCTCGCCTTCCAGAATTTTATGTATCAGCTGGCTGTTTTGTGAAGGTGTTACAAAAGCTACTGCAAAACGTGGCATGTACTTCTCCTTGCATTTAAGCTATCCAGTTTAAGAGTTAACCAAAAATAGATTGTTGGTGCACTACATAAAAGAAAAATTGCACCTGCAGACGGGAATTCTTAAAAAAAAGGATGGGGGTCGGAGGGACGAAAACCGCCACCGGTCGCCACAGCAAAGAAGGGTGATCATCAGTTCAGAAAAAGAGACGATTTTTCAGGAGAACAGTACTGGTGAATCGGAAAACGGTTCTGCGGAACCGTATCAGACTAAAAGGTGGCAGGTATCCGGAGTCGGAAACGATCAGTATGAGTCGTCTTCGCTGAATGTCTCGTTCCGTTCCTCTTTCCATGCCATAAGCTGGCGGGTACGGCTCGGATGCTTCAGTTTGCTCAGCGCTTTTGTCTCGATCTGTCTGACCCGTTCACGGGAGATATTGAAAATCTCACCGATTTCTTTGAGCGTTTTGATCCTTCCGTCATCAAGGCCGAATCGCATGATGAGTATTTCACGTTCTTTGCTTGCAAGTGAGTCGAGAACCTCTTTGATCTGGTCCCGCAGATGCATGAGCGACATGCGCAATGAAGGATCTTCGGCGCGGGTGTCTTCGATGTATTCACCAACGGTCATACCGCCATCGCTGCCGACTTCCATATCCAGAGAGATCGGTTCCATCGAGTACTCAAGCGCCATCTGGACCTTTGCGACGGTGCAACCGAGAGCTTCGGCCAGCTCGTCATGACTCGGTTCGTAACCGTAATCCATTACCCATTTTTTACAGAGCCTGATGGTTTTATTGACCAGATCAAGTGTATTTGCCGGGATGCGGATCGCTTTGGATTTATCGTTGATGGCTCGGGAAATAGCCTGGCGGATCCACCAGGTGGCATAGGTGCTGAATTTGTAACCCTTCCGGTAATCGAAGTTTTCGACCGCCTTGATCAGTCCGCGATTACCTTCCTGAATCAGATCGATGATTTCCATACCGCGAAGCGTGTATTTCTTTGCGATGCTGACCACCAGCCGGACGTTCGCTTCGATGATGGCGCATTTGGCCTGATTGCGCATGGTTTCCCAGTGCGTAAACTCCTCGAGTTTTTTCTTTTCGGTACCTTCCATCAGATGCGTTTTGAAGCTTTCGAGAATCAGTTCGATCTGTTTTGAGTTGAGGCCGAGCTGACGGCACAGATTGACAATTTCATCATTCAGTCGATTGATTTTCTCCTGATGGTCGCCTTCCTCGTCGCTTAAATTGATGATGGTGGTTGTTTTTCGTTTGATGAGACTTATTACTTTAAGGAAATTTTTCCGGAGTTCGTCGATGTCCTCGTCTTTGTCGAGCTGATCTTCTTCGAGCTGGAGTACATCGATGCATTCAAGTTCATTGTTGCGCAGTTCTTCGGCAATCCGGTAGAGGCTCTCAAGTGAAATCGCGTGTTTGAAGGCCATTTCGAAAAGTTTTCCCTGTGCATACTCCATCTGCATCGCGTATTCGGTTTCCTGCCCGCGGGAGAGGAGCGGCACCCGACCGACGCTGTTGAGATATACCCACGTGGGATCGGTATAGCGGGCCTGACGGCGGGCCGAAACCACACGGCGGGTGCGTCGTTCGTAAAGCGGCACCTTCTCTTTGACGAAGGTGTTGATGGTAATGTTTTCCTGCGCGAGAATCTGCTGGACCCGATCGCGTTCCTGCGGTGTCGAGGCTACTTCTTCGATCTGTGCTTCGGTGACAAAGCCTTGCAGGGCTGCAAGTTTCTTAAGCCGCAGGGTGGTGCGGTCAACGACACTGGGGGATTTTGCAGTCGCTTCGGACTCTTTTTTCCTGATCATTCTCCTCCGTCCAACTCATGCAGTTGCGCCATGTAATCCTGCAGCTGTTGCAGCAGTTCACTCCGGCGATGCGGTTGTCGTTTCATCTGCAGTTTGCACTCCCGAAGCTGGGAGTTAAGATACTTTTTTCGCAGGTGAATAACTTTTTGCACAAACTCATTGTGGATTGATTCCGTTGTATCTTCTTTTACCTGAAGAAGGGATATTATCCTTTTAAGCTCAGTGTTATTGGTATAGTCAAGTATATTATTTAAGTTTTGATTCTGACTATAAGTTGATAACAATAATGAATATATATCACTGGAAACACCATCTGTTAGTGTTTCAGGGAGGATGAAATTCCTCGCTTCTTTAATTAATTCAGGGTTAATAAGGAGATAACGTAAAAACTGGCCTTCAAGACTTTTTTGAAAGATTAGATCATCATTGAGATAAAAATGGTTTGACGTATCAAGTGTTTGTTTTTTGGGAAAAATTTGGCTAAGAACAATTTTCTCAGTGGTTCTAATTGCTTCTGCAAGTTTATTTGTAAAAATCATTACAGCATTCTGATCTTGTAATGATTTTATTAATGGAGCAAGAGCTTTGATAATTGTAGTTTTCCCTGAAGCGGTATTAAAATTATGTGTTTGACACATTTTTTGGATGATAAAATCACTCCATGGCAAGGCATTGGAAATTTGAGCTTCAAATACTTCTTTACCCTGCTCTTTAACTAAGGAATCAGGATCTTCATTTTTAGGGAGAATCAAGACTGAAAGTTCAATATTTAAGGGTGCAAGGGTAAATATCGCCTTTTCTGCAGCACTTTGTCCTGCATTGTCTCCATCGAATGTCAGAATGACCGAACGGGTGAATCGTGAAAGCAGCCGGGCGTGTTCAGGGGTCAGCGCGGTACCGGAACTGGCCACGACGTTTTGAATGCCCGCCTGAAAAAGGGTCAGATAATCCATGTAGCCTTCGACCACGATCACTGTTTGCTGCTCTTTAATCGCCTGACGGGACCGGTAGAGACCGTACAGAAAATGCTTTTTTTTATACAGAAGCGTTTCCGGGGAGTTGAGGTACTTCGGGACCGCGTCGGTTTCCATACCCCTTCCGGCAAATCCGATTACCCGTCCCGAAAGGTCGCAGAGTGAAAAAATGACCCTGTTGCGGAAACGGTCGTAGCATCTGCCGTTCTCTTTTTTTATGGCGAGGCCGCAGGAAACGAGCGCCTCTTCACCGATTCCCTCCTTTTTGCAAAAATCGATAAGTCCGGTCCAGCTTTCAGGAGCGAAACCGAGGCGAAAGTCCCGGACGGTTTCCGGTTTCAGTTCGCGTGATTTGAGATAGTCGACCGCCGGAGGTGACGGGCGGATATTACGGTAGAAAAACCGTGCAGCCGTTTCGTGGATCCGGTAAAGATCGGTTTTGGAGATTTTGTTACCGGTGAAGTGATCCTGAGGAGCGTAATGGTCACCATCAGGATATTCGGCGGGAGATGATGACGGAGCATGTTCGATGACCACTCCGCACTCTTCGGCAAGCATCGCGAGAGCCTCGGGAAAACTCACGCCCTCCATTTCCTGGACAAAAGAAAAGACGTCACCGCCTTTGCCGCAGCCGAAACAATGGTAAAAACCCTGTGTGGGATTGACATGAAATGACGGGGTTTTTTCCTTGTGAAACGGGCAGAGTCCCTTGAGCGTCTGACCGGAGCCTTTGAGGGTGACATATCTGCCGATAACGGCGGCGATATCGCTCCGGGAACGTATGTCTTCTTTAATATGGTCGTCAAATGGCGGCATGAAGCAGCTCTGTCGGGATGTCCGGCGACCGGTCGCATCGGGCGTTTTTTTTCGGGTACTTCCGGTTTCCGGGGGCAGGGAAGGTGACGATATCCCATTTTTCTCCGTGGGCCGGTGGTTATTACAGGAGGGAAAATACCGAACGGGAGGAGAGGAATTCAAAAGGTTACATCCACGGTAGCAGTACTGCCCGACCGCACACTCCGTAATTAGATTGAAGGGGTGCGCATATCATAGATTTCCTGCATGGAACTCGCTGAAATAGCTTCCCGGTATAAAACCCGCTGGTTCATGCTGTTGCAGGTGACCGCCGCGCTGCTCTGCGGGTATTTCACCGTATACTCGATAACCGATGGTGATATTTTCTGGCACCTCGCCGCCGGCAGGGAAATGATCTCCCGGAAAGCATTTCTGTATCGTGATCCTTTTTCCTACACCACACCCGGGGCCCGGTGGATTGATGTACACTGGTTATTTCAGGTAATGGTGTATCTTGCCGAGCGGGTAGGAGGCGGATTACGATCGCTTCTGGTGATGAAAATGGTTGTCGTTTCCGGCAGTGTACTGCTGCTGTTTTCGACATTCAGGAAGAACAGTGCCACACTTTTTGTCTGGCTGGTAACGATTGCGGTGTTCTATCAACAGCGATACCTCATACCGATGCGGCCTGTCGTGACGACGCTTCTCTTTATCGGTGCGGAAATCGCCCTTATTGAACGATACCGCCTTTCAGGAAAACGGCGTCTACTGGTAATGATAGGGGTGATTCAGCTTCTGTGGGTGAATACCCAGGGTCTTTTCCCTCTGGGGCTGGTGATCGCCGCCGCATATGGTGTCGGAGAGGCGGTCGACCGGTATTTCCGGAAGTGGCGGTTTCATGGTGAATCGAACAGTCCGGAGCCGGAACCGTGCGGCTACCGTAATCTCCTGCTGCTGCCGGTCCTGTTGCTGCCGGTATCGCTTTGTAATCCTTACGGCTGGCGTATACTGCCCTTCGCATTTGGCCTTTTCGTTCGATTGAACCCTGCTGCAACAAATGTTTATTCAAAGACCATCGTTGAAAATATGCCGCTGCCGGCGATGGTTGGTACGCCGTATATGCACTTTGTTATTGCGGTAGCCGTACTTGTGCTGTTGTTTCTTTTTTCGATCGCCTATTGTCCGAAAAGTGTGCGATCGGCGCATTGTCTGCTTGCGGCGGCCGGATTGCTGCTTGCATGGATGGCCCAGCGAAACGGAATCCTCCTGACGGTATTCGTACTTCCGGGACTGCTCCGGAATTTCGGAGCAGCGTTTACAGGAGAGCAGAAAAAATCGGTGGTTGCCGGAGGAACCGCGGCAATCCTTCTTGTAGCGACGGGCGCGGTTATGGCAACAGTCAATCATACGCGGATGCTCGCCTCCTGGCCGCATGCGGTTTCTCCTTTTTCCTTTCCGGTTGAAACGGCAGTGCTGCTCGAAAGAGAATCTCCGGACGGCAATCTCTTCAATGTCGACCGGTACGGGGGGTATCTTCTGTGGAAACTGTACCCCGGGGTGAAAGTATCAAGTGATACGCGTCTGACCATGCGTTCTCCGGAGTTCTATCGTGAGTATCTTGACCTTGCGGAACACCCGGAGCGGTTCGACGCGTATGCCGAAAAGTGGGGCATTACTCAGGTGGTTCTGCCGCTTGCGCCGCTCGCGATGTATCTGCCGCTTGCTTCGGTATTGTATCGCAGTCCCCGCTGGTACCAGATCTTTACCGATGGTGCGGAAGTTCTTTTCAGTACGGATACTTCCGCCGGTGCAACGGTTGATTTGCAGCATCCCGCCACAGCCGACACGTTACTTGAAAGATTGCGCGGGAAATACTTCCGATCCCCGGCCGTACTCGAAGAGGCGACGGTATGGCTGGGAAGATGGTACCTTGCCGCCGGCGCACCTGAAGGTGCACGACGAATTCTGCGGAAATGCGGCAGCAGCCGCGGGAAACTTCTGCTCGCAGCGGTCGAGGAACAGACCGGAGAATATGCCGATGCGGAAGCGACGCTCCGTTCCGTCTGTGAAAAAACTCCCGGAAACAGCGAGGCACGACTCGCTCTGGCGATGTTGTATCTACGAAGGGAAAACAAAGAGGAGGGCATACATCAGCTCGGTATTTTACTGAAAAAAGATCCTTTCAATAAACATGCACGAAACGTACTTTATTCGTTATCAGGAAACAAAAAGGAGAAAAAATGAACGTCAGAACAGTCATCGCGATTTTCGGTATGGTCGGTACACTCATGGCTCAGGAGGCTCCTACGGGATCGGTTGAACAGCCGGATAAAAAAGAGGTGAAGCAGCTTGCCGAATTCAAGGGCAAGGTAACCGGAATGATCGCCTGGGCCTCGTCGCGGTCGAACAGTAAACACGATATCTGGATCATGAACGCCGACGGCACCGATAAGCGCCAGCTTTCCAAAGGTGATAATGTTGACTGGTATGCGCGTTTCTCACCCGACGGTAACACGGTACTTTTCACCCGCAGCAAATCGGGATGGGTTCCCGAAGGGGATGCCGAGGTGTTTGATAAATGGGATATCTGGTCGGTCGGGATTGACGGATCAAATGAAACGAAGGTTGCCGAGAACGCCTGCTGGGCGACCTGGCGTCCGTCGGGGGACTCGATCGTTTTCGCACGGGGCCCGAAGGTATTCGTGAAAGACCTCGTCTCGGGCGGAGAAAAGGAGATCTTCGATGCGGAAGTAAGTCTTAAAAAAGGCGCTTATGCGCAGCAGCCGCAACTTTCACCCGACGGTACCAGGCTCGCAATGACGTTGCGTGGATCGCGGCGGGAGACGGGTATCTGGAATCTTTCATCGGGGGACTGGTATTCAACCGGTGCAGGCTGTCAGATGGAGTGGTTTCCCGACGGGAAACGGGTGTTGCGCATGAACGAGGGGCAGGGTAACGGCGGTACCGAAGTACTGGCGATCAACCTTGACGAAAAGGGAATGCCGACCGATAAAATCTCCGGTATCTCCATTCCGAAAAAGATCCGTTTCATGGATATCCCCGGTCGTCGCTCCCACGAATATTTCCCCAAACTCGATCAGAGCGGTCAGTGGATGGTATGGTGCGCCACGCAGTACGGTCATGAACATGACATCGCCGACTACGAGGTCTATATATGGAATATTACCACCGATAAAAAATCCGGCCCCGTACGGCTGACGTTTCATTCCGGCAACGACCGGTGGCCTGATATTTTCACCGGTACGCCGAAAGCGAAAGCCGCACCTGCTTCCGGTATCCCCCCATCTGAAGGGAATGGAACCGCTACGGAGTAGCCCGCTTGGCGGATTCAATGAATTGCATTCTTCTTGAGCCATCCGACTTCACCGGTGACGACGGACGGACCGTCCGTCTCACCGGTCGCAGAATGGAGCATGTCACCACTGTCTGCCGCTGTGGTACGGGCGCCACGCTGAAAGTGGGGCTCATCGGCGGAAATACCGGTACCGGAACGATCATCAGGATGGACTCCTCTGCGATGGAACTATCGGTCGATCTGGTTGATCCCCCGCCTCCTCCCTTACCCCTTACCCTCATCATTGCCCTTCCGCGTCCGAAAAGTCTTAAAAAGGCAGTCGAGGCCGCTACTTCCCTGGGAGTGAAACAGCTTTACATAATTGAAAGCTGGAGAGTGGAAAAGAGTTACTGGACCTCGCCGGTACTCACGCCTGAATCACTCGAAAAACACATGCTGCTTGGTCTGGAACAGGCGCGTGACACCGTGCTGCCGGTGATCGAACTGCGCCGGAGATTCAAACCGTTCGTTGAAGATGAACTGCCGGTTATCGTCAAAGGAAAAACTGCACTGCTGGCACATCCCTACGAGGCGCAGACGTGTCCTTTTTCAATTGAGGGGTCGGCAGTACTCGTGATAGGGCCGGAAGGGGGATTTATCCCCTACGAAGTGGATCTTCTCAAACAGGCTGGATGTACTTCTGTTACCATAGGACAGAGGATCCTCCGGGTGGAGGTTGCCATTGCCGCCTTTATCGGTCGGTTATGGTAGCAGGGTAGAGGTACGGAAATGCAGTTAAAATAATCAAACCGGAGTGAAGGAGTCGTCGTCGCTTCTGCAGCATCCCGTTTTGTAACAGAATTTTTTACAGAGTATCATGCAGGCAATACCTGCTACCACCACTACAGCAATAACTATCCACCATCTTCTCTTCATGAAAGTTCCTTTTTTTTTACTGTAATTCTTTATAAAAATAGTATTTGCGAAGATGAATCGAAACAGGTGTGATACACATTTCAAAGTACTTTCAAAGTGTGTCGAAAAGTATATTTAGATGATTTTCACTGAAAAAAGCGGAGTGTAGCGCAGTCTGGTAGCGCACTTGGTTTGGGACCAAGGTGTCGGGGGTTCGAATCCCTCCACTCCGACCATTATAATGCGCCCATAGCTCAGCTGGATAGAGCTACGGATTTCTAATCCGTCGGCCGCAGGTTCGAATCCTGCTGGGCGTATATGATTAAGGGCAGCTGCAAGCTGCCCTTAATCATATACGCCCAGCAACCGGCATTGAGCAACCGGTTCGACCACGGAGGCCCCCGAACGGAGTGAGGAAAAGGGCCGCAGTAGCGGCCGACCTGAGGGAGGCCACTCGAAGACCATGGATGGTCTTAGTGGATTGCCGGAGGCAACCCGCAGGGTGAAAACCTGGATGGTTTTCATCAATCCTGCGAGCCTCGTATCTGCAATACTTTACTTCTGATTTACTGCAAGCTGCCCTTAATCATATACGCCCAGCAACCGGCATTGAGCAACCGTTTTACTCTTTTGTAAAACTATTTCACGACGCACAACCCGTTTTCCGGTTCCACTCTCATTTCATGAAAGGATGCCTTAACCAGAACACATCCTGCAGCAGGCCCGATTTTCATTGCAAGAGATTTAGGTCTTCCGCCTTTATCACTCCGATATGAACGATTATCAGTTGTTAAAATTGTTAAAACCGTACTTGAATCTCCGACCCTCATAAAATCGAAATGTCCGTAGACCGCTTTTCCCAGTAGGATAAAACTGCCATCAAAGACCAGTTCGTTCCCTTCAATCGCGAGTTTGTCGGATGTTAGCACTTACCGCTGTAGAGCTTGAAAAACGGATTCTCGGTTGCGGCGACGGTCCGGCGGGTTTCAATGCTACGGCTAATGCCCGCGGAGGCGATATCATTTCGGTCGATCCGCTGTATGCTTTTTCGAAAGAGCAGATCGAACGGCGGATCAACGAGACGTACGAGAACGTGATCGCACAGACGAGGCTCAATCGCGACCGGTTCCTCTGGAATCACTTTTCTTCCGTTGACGAACTCGGCAGGGTACGGATGGCGGCGATACGCGAGTTCTTCGCGACGTATGAAGAGGGAAAAACCGCCGCCGGTCGCCATCATCGATCTCTTTTACGGCGAAGATGAATCCGATGGTGAATATCTCACAACCTATATCGCCGATACAATGCCCGAAACGCAGAGTATCATCATTTCCGATGAGAGTGACCTGCAGAAGACCCTTTCCGATCAGGAGAGTGTTGATGGATGAACGGTTGCGGCGCTCGCCTTTATCAATTACGATGACTAGCGCGAATACCGCGAATTGCCCCGCATTATCGTTCCCCCCATGATCATATCAACCACCTGCAGTCCCGCCTGCAGCGAGGGCCAGATACCGTGAGAGAATTTCGGTTGAAAGAGATTTTTAACCGGCGTGCGCATCGGCAGGCGGTAGCGTCCGAAATTGTCGGGATACGCGGCCATATCGAATTTGGATCCGGTGGGCGATCCGTTGTACCTGATAAATGTGGCGGGGGAGGCGATGTCGCGGGCGACGATGTGCTTTCTGAGGCCGGGGATACTGAATTTTTCAACAATGTCAATGTAGAAGTCGGCGGTTTCAGCTTTGCGTTTCGAATACCCGGTATAGTCGGTTTCTCTGAGCCGCGGCCAGTCACCGGCAGGGTGCGGGTATCCGAAGATGGTCAGCGCGTTCTTCCGCCCGGTGGGGAGTGACGGACTGATGACCGGAACGAAAAAAACTTTTGGTGAAAGAAGAGCGCTGCCCTGCTCGTATGCATTGTAGAGCCGGTCGAATGCTCCGTTTCCGGTGGTAAGAAGAGTATAGCCGCAGTTGTAACCGAAGGTGGAAAGATCGATCGCATCATCGAGCCCGAGATTGATCATGAATGCGGATGCCGACATCTTCGTCTTCGCCACTTTATCGGCATACGATGGCGAGAGTCGCCTGACGGTTTTGGGGTCCAGCAGCCGTTGCATCGCCACCTTGGGATCGACGGTCGTTACCACATAGTCGGCATAAAAACGGCGACCATCCGTTACCTGCACTCCCTGGACACGGTCACGATCAACCAGAATACGTTCCACGGAGGTTTTTCCGAGGTAATGGCCTCCCAGGGCAAGGAGCTGTTGTTTCATCCGGTGGGGGAATTCAATGAAGCCGCCGGGCGGGCGGTATGAACCGTCAAGTGAGGTCATCATCGCCGAAACCGGCAGGAGTGCGGCGACCCGTTTCGTCGGAAGACCGCTGAACGCGGCGAACACATCAAAGATTTCGAGCAGTTCACCGTTGCGAAAATTGAACCGGTCGAGATAGCGTTTGAATGTTTTTTTACTGTTGGCGATGATTTTCGGGCATTTGAGCAGAATTTTAAGGATATCCGGCAGCGAGGGTTCAACCTTCAGATAACAGAGTTCATCGAACAGCGCCCTTGAGTAGGAAAAGAACCGGCCAATCGCGTTGCGGTCATCTAGATACCGATCGGTGAGATAGGTTTTGAATGCTTCAACTCCTGGAGGAATAAAAAGAGAACGGGTAGAACCGCTTTCGGGGTCGGCAAGGAGCAGCCGGGCGTAGTAACCGTCAAATTTCACCAGGTCGATCGAAATCCCCAGATAGTCAAGAACATCGGATGAATCGGGAATGATCTGTACTGTATCAAAGAGATAGCCTTCTCGTTTGAATGAGGTGACATATCCTCCCGCAGCAGATTCTTTTTCGATCACCAGAACCGGTCGGGTGTCGGTTTGATTGTTTTTCGCCCATGCAATGGCGGTAGAAAGCCCGGTGATTCCCCCGCCGATGACGATTAAAGCATAGTTCTGAAGTAATTCCGGCATTGCACTTCAATTTCGTTTCAGAGTGATCGTGACATCTTATTGTCCGGGTTTAAAATACTCCACTTTTACGTCCGGAAGGATTAGATTTTTTGTAATCATCAGCGGTTGTGTTTTTACGCTCAATCCCCATTCCCTATCTGTAAGGAGCGAACTATGCATCTGACCTGTCGACAGCTCAATCCCGGACCCTGTAAAACCTATATGATCGGCAACGACACAAACAGCGAAGTGGCGCTGATCGATCCGGTTATCGACCGTATAGACGCCTACCGGTGGGAAATCGACAGCGGCGGATACACCCTGACTATGGTCATCGATACTCACACCCATGCCGATCATATATCTGGGGGAAGTTCATTGAAAGATCTTTATAATTGTGAATATCTGATGCACGGATTGTCACCTGTCAAATGCGCCGGCATGCACCTCGAGGATGGTGAAGAAGTCCGGATATTCGGTACCGTTCCGGTGAACGTGATGCACACTCCCGGCCATACCCGCGATTCGGTATCGCTAATGTTTCCGGAGTGGCTCTTTACCGGCGATGCGCTGTTTCTCGACGACGGCGGGGCCGGACGTGATGATCTCCCCGGGGGTGATGCAGGGGCGCACTGGGAATCGCTGCGCAAACTGCAGGAGTTGCCCGATTCCCTGATCGTGTATCCTGCCCATGATTATCGTGACCGTCAACCATTACCGCTCGGAAAACAGAAAACGGCCAATCCGCATCTTAAAAAAAGTCGTGAGAGCAGGGAGGCCTTCGTGCAGTATCTCGAAGACCTGAAGCTCGGTCCGGCCGACTGGATGAAGGAGGTGCTCAAGGCCAACTACGCCTGTGCGCGCGATCCGAAGGCGGCGTGGATTCCGGCGGATCTCCCGGCTTGTGAAATCAAGGGGACGATGAGTTCCAGTGCCAACGAAGTTGTTGTTGAATCCATTACTCCTGAGCAGTTACGGATGAATCTCGAAGCCAGCGGGACTCCGGTTCTTCTGGATGTGCGGGAGGCGGAGGAACTCGACGGACCGCTCGGTTATATGGAGGGTATTATCCATATTCCCATCGGCAGGCTGACGGCCCGTCTTGACGAGTTGGAGCAATACCGTGAACGGGAAATCGTAACGGTCTGCAGATCTGGGGGCAGAGCGGCAACCGCCGCGCAGATACTGTCGGTGGCGGGTTTTCGTGCCGTATCCGTGCTTGAAGGCGGCTTGATAGGGTGGAATGCCATGTAATTGCAAAGTACACTCCGGGCGGGATTTTCAAATAACAGGAGATGAGCTATGGCGACAAGCTCGAAATACGACGAAACAAAACACTGCGGCGTCAATTACAACGATGCGGAGCAGGTTCGCCGGTACGGAAGTGAAAAAAGTATGAAATTCCGGTTTAAATCCCCGATACCCTAACGATATATTTTAGTACACCCCTACCTTCATCTGGTGTTTTCCTTAAAAAAAAGTGGGTTTTTTATGCAGATTTCACTGAATCCGACCTCACATGTCCTCTTTATCGGTGACAGTATCACCGATTGCGGTCGAGTGTCGCTCTTACGTCCGCTCGGCGACGGTTTTGTATCGTTGATCGGCCGGAGATTAAAGAAAATGATACCCAGTTGCAGGATTACCAACAGGGGAGTCAGCGGCGACCGGGTTGCCGATATGGCGTCGCGCTGGAAAGAGGACTGTATCGAGGTCAAACCGACAACAGTATCGATACTGATCGGCATCAACGATACCTGGAGAAAATACGACCAGGGAATGGAAACCAGCGTCGAAGAGTTCGAGGAACATATCCGGGATACGCTCAATCGAACCGTTACCGGACTGGGTGCCGATCTGGTGATCTGCGAACCGTTTCTGCTGCCGATGTCCGATGAGCAGAAACTCTGGAGTATCGATCTCAATCCGAAACGTCGCCTGCTTCGCGGACTGGCCGAAGAGTACGGGGCGGTATTTGTTCCACTGCACGAAAAATTTTTGAAAGCCACGGCGATTTCCGGTGCATCGATGCTGGTGACCGACGGGGTGCATCCTACCCGTAAAGGGCATGAGCTGATCGCTTCGGCATGGCTCGAAAAGGTTGCCGATGAAGTGTGCGCCTATTCCTGAATTGGTACGCCGCCTGTTTCCCGCAGGTACAGCACGCCGAGTGAGTCGAAATAGCTGTTGATTGATTTCCGGTACGATAGCGGATAGGTGCCGCTGTTGAGTGCCTTGCGGCGAAGTCGCTGAAATGCGTCAACGGTACCGACCGCACTGTCGGTGAGTGTTCCGGCGGTTGGAGTGAATACGATTCCCGACGATTTTGACTGTCGCTCCTCTTTTCCCTCTTCTTCCCGGTGCAGCGAAAGTGCTGATTGCAGCATCCGGGCAAGAAACCGGTCCTGACGTTCGGTCACTTCCTCACGCGGTTCATTGAGCATGCGAGTCAGACCGCGGGCTTCCTCTTCAAGTTGCTTGATGCGTTCCCGCATCCCTTCTCCGGTGGCATCGCCGAATTTTTCTCCGAGTTCTTTGAGTTCATCGGCAATTTTCCGTTGTGCGTCCTGTGCTTCCTTCCGGGCAGCTTCGTTTCCTTCACCGTTGCCGCCTTCTTCGGTTCCCTGGCCGGGTTGCCTGCCCTGCATGAGTGCGCGCAGCAACCGGGCCGTTGCGGAATTGACTGCTGCCTGCCTGCCCGACATTTTCCGGAGCGACTCCTGCATGCCTCCCGGACTGTTGCAGCTTCCCTGATTATTGCCTCCCAATGCCGCGGCGATATCGAGCAGCTCTCCGGTGAGCCGGTTGATTGCCTGCCCGGTTATCTGCATGCCGAATGAACCGTCGCTCGAATTCATCGATTCAACGGCAATACCGGCGGCTTTCTGCGTCGCGGAAAGACTGCTCCGGAGCTTTTGCCGCAGTGAAGGAGCAAGAAGTGGAAGTGAATCCATGGAACGGCCGATCTGGTCGAGAACTTCATGCAGCGCCTGCTGCTCACGTACTCGCGCACGAAGAGCGTTTTCATCCGATGTCGATTCTGATGCCAGAGAGAGCTGCCGCTGCCATTCGGACATGTCGATGGTTTCTCCAGCGAGATCGAGCAGACGTTTGCGGAGCGCTTCGAGTTGCTCCTGCCTGAAAGCGTTTGTTTTTTCGTGCAGCTGTTGTGCCATCGACGCGAGTGATCCGCTCATCTGGCGCATGGTGCCCGGCGAGGGCATCTGATCCTGAGCGAGACGGTTTTCCATGGCTGCGGAAAGTGAATCCATTTGTTGCATGGTCGGGTCGTTCTCAAGGTCGTTTCCGTTTTCTGAGGAGGCGGAACGGATGTCTTCTTTGAGTCGGTTGATCCGATCGAGCAGATCTTCTTGCCGGGGCGCGGATTGAGGATCGGCCGGATCACGTTCCGACAGTTGCGCCTGTTCGCCGGCGAGCTTTTCGGCGCGTAGTGCGAGCTCCGCCAGTTCCCGGTCGCGTTTGAGCGCTTCAAGAAACTGCAGCGTGTTGTCGAGACGTTCGCTGAGTTCGGGAAGCATCTCATTGAGTTTGTCAACCGCTTGCCGCAGGTCGTTCATGGTGATTTCACCCTTTTCGTTACGGTTGAACAGAAGACTGTCACCGTACTGCCGGATGAGTTCCTCCATGGTTTTTTTTATCTCGTCCATTTTCCGGGCGATATCCTCGCCGAGCGTTCCTTCATTGCGCAGCTGTTTCACGTTCTCTTCAAGTTGCTCGAGAGAGGTCTGCAGGGAATCCGCCTGTTCACGCATGATCGACTCTATTTTCTCGGCGAGCTGCTGCTCCTCCCAACCGGCTTGCTTCTCGGATCCGGCAATCGCTTTGTCAAGCTCCTCGGCCTTTTGCGACAGTTCATCCTGCCGCCGCCGGGCAGCCGAGAGACGCTCCTTGACATCGGATTCACGCCGGTTCATCGCGCGGTGAATCTCGTCGAACGTCGGAATACGGAAAAAGAACGTATCGGAGAAGGCGAACTGCGGCTTTCCGGGAGAACGGGTGTCGCGACTTCGCGCCCAGTAAAAAACCGTATCGCCGGGATAGAGCGACAGACGGGAGAGCTTCCAGGTGAATTGCCGCTGAACGAGTGGAGCCGGGAATGCGGGAGAAAGATCGCGTGACTCCGGTTTCCCGCACTCGCCGGATTTGCAGTAGTGCAATTCGAGAGTACGGATACCGAGATCATCGGTGGCTTCAACCAGAAGGGTTTCCTGCTGCGCCGGCTCAAGCGGTTTGTTGATTCCCGGGCGTAAAAAACGGACGGCAGGCAGCTCATCCGGTACGATACCGATGGTATATGAGGCGAGCGTATCGTTTTTCTGAAGAAACGTGTCGGTAAGTGCGAAGGTGTAGGCGTTATCCGCAGTGACGGAGAGCGTACATCGTGCCGCGGAACCGTTGACCTCAAGATCAAGGGTGTCATTTCCGCAGAGCAGCGATGCGCTGAGGAGCGGTGAGGAGTGAATCTCCACTGCGGCACGGGTACCACGGTAAACGGTGAAATCCCCCTGTCCTTCCGGAAGCGTACGTGATGGAAGTCCGGTATACAAAGGAGGAGTAAGGGTGATCCTCAGTGAGTTGATAAGAGGTGGAGGCACAACGGTGACGGTTTCCGTTTCACATCGGATGGTACCGTAAAAAAACGTATAGGTGAAGGAGGTCGTGATACGATCGCACCGGGTGGAAAAATTACCAAGGGAATCGGGATAGAGACGTCGGAGATGGCTGCCGCCGTTCTTTTCAAATTCGGTTATTTCGACACGGCAGGAGGGGGCGGTCGTGCCGGCTGCCGGATGCAGACGTAATGAAACCGAGGAGTTGCGAGGCAGGTGAACGGTTCCGGGCATAACCGTGAGCTGATGGTGTCGCAATGCACCGAAGGGTAGTTGCCAATACGACCAGAGCCGCGGTCGAACGGTACCTGGTATGATGATACAGAGAACCGCGAGAACAATGATCCTCGCGGTTTTCAGCGGACGCGGTCGCTGCCTCGGGACGGCTCCGAGAGTGACGGTCTGTTTTGCGGCGCGACGGTACACCTCTTCGTAAAGATCGTTCTCCTGGACATCCGTACTTTTGGAGAGTTCCAGTGCCAGTGAAACAAGCGGATGAGGAAGTCGTGTCGCTGCAGTGGTCTCGAGTCGACGTGCGGTTGATAAAAGGGATGGCTTCCGGACAAACAGTGTGGTGCAGCACGTTCCGACGGTCAGGAAGAAGGCCACGATCACCGATGCGTCCCAGAGCAGAATGAAAAAGGTATAGGGAAAGAGAATGAAAAAGAGGTGCAGCACTGCCGAGACTGCAAGAAATACCATTCCTGTCCGCAGCAGTTTCCCGGCAAGAAGAGCGGTGAGGCGCTTACGATGGGATGCCGCGGCAAACCGGCGGATCGTGGAAAGGTGGCTGTTCATGGGTTGAAGAAGTACGTGAGAATATTTATTGCCATTTTCAGAGCCGCTTCGTGCAGAACCGGACCGTCTTTATGAACATCGAGGTTTTCCATTCCATCACCGATGTCGCTGCTGAAGGTGTAATAGACAACGAGTCGATTTTCAAAATAGATGCCGAGGCCCTGTGATGGTTCGCCATCATGTTCATGGATTTTTGGAAGTGCCGGGAGAGTGTAGGCGCTTTTGTAAATGGGATGATCCGAGGGAAGTTCCGCGAGGGGATTTTCCGGAAACAGCAGCCGAATTTCTCTTCGGAAACTTTCATCCATACCGTAATTGTCGTCGGCCCATAAAAATCCTCCGCCGATCAGGTACCGTCGCAGGCGTATCCGTTGCTGTTCGGTAAAGTGAATGTTTCCATGACCGGTCATGTACAGGAACGGATAATGAAACAGACGGTTGTCATCGATGCTGACGGTGGCGACTGAATCGCAGATGGGGATGGCGGTTCGGGCCCGGGTTTCCCTGACCAGATTGGGAAGAGAAGAGGGGTTTGCATACCAGTCACCGCCACCGTCGTATTTCAGGCGTGCCAGGGTGAACCGGCAGGATTCACTTCGTACCGTTCCCGGGACGAAAACCGGTAGCAGCAGCAACAGTAACGGAAAGCAGGTTCTCATGGCATAAAAATAACTGTTGGGGACTCCGGTGGTCCGGTATCATGCAAAGGATTTCAGTCGACGACCGCCCGAAAATAAAAAAGGCGGGCAAGATGCCCGCCTCGAATGTTCATATCCGGAAGAGACTTATTTGGCGATTGCCCACCGTTTGTTCCACCAGATCAACACCGGACTGGCTACGTACACCGATGAATAGGTTCCGATACCGATACCGATCAGCAACGCCAGAGAGAAGTCCTTGATGGCCTCGCTGCCGACGATGAACAGTGAAATAATGACGAACAGTGTTGTTGCCGAGGTAATGATCGTACGCGAGAGGGTCTGGTTGATACTTGAATTGATGGTATCTTCCAGTTTCTTTCCGCGAAGGCCACCCTTGATATTTTCACGGATCCGGTCGAATATAACGATGGTATCGTTGAGCGAATAACCGATAATAGTCAGAAGGGCGGCGAGAAACGTAAGAGAAATTTCCCGTCCGAGAATCGAGAATACTCCGATGGTAATCAGGGTGTCGTGAAACAGCGGAAGCACCGCAGCGACACCGAACGGAAGATTGAACCGGAATCCCACGTAAATAAGAATCGCCAGAAGAGAAAGGAGCGAAGCGATAATCGAATTACGGCGCAGTTCGCTACCGATTTTCGGACCGACATTTTCCACTCTCCGTACTTCAAACGGATTCGAGTTGTACTCTTTCTGCAATGCATTTTTAATGTTTTCGGCAACATTGTTGTTTTCCGCCTGTTTGCGGACCATAATCTGGAGTTCGTTGTTTTCGACGGCGCCGATTCGTTTTACTTCCGGTGTGCCGTATCCCAGATCGGTTACAATCGACCGGATGGTGCCGACATCGTTATGGACCGGTTTTTCGAATTTGATCTGCACGACGGTTCCGCCGGCGAAATCGATTGAGAAATTCAGTCCCCGTATCGCCATCGAAACGATACCCGCCAGAATGGCGATGACCGAGCAGGTGATGGCGATGTGTCTGACGCCGATGAAATTTATTTTACTGTCTTTGATTAATTCAATCATAGGTTACATTCTCCATAAATAAAGAAAATCATATGCTCAGTTTGTTCGATTTTTTATTGGAAATGAGGTTCATGATAATCCGCGATACGAACAGCGCCGTATAGAGTGACGTAATGATACCGAAAATAAGCGTGATCGCGAATCCTCTGATCGGACCGGTGCCTTTCCAGAAGAGTATCGCCGCGGTGATCAGGGTCGTCAGGTTGGCATCCATGATGGTGACGAAAGCGCGGTCGTAACCCGCGTCGATGGCACTGCGGACCGTTTTCCCGAGGCGCAGCTCCTCCCTGATGCGTTCGAAGATGATCACGTTCGCATCGACACCCATACCGATGAGCAGGATAAGACCGGCAATACCGGGGAGAGTGAGTGTCGCATGGACTCCGGCCATGATGGCGAGCACCGACAGAATGTTCAGCAGCAGTGCGACCAGAGCGATAATACCGCTGAGCTGATAATAGATAAGCATGAAAAGGACGACGATCACCGCGCCGATGGCACCGGCAAGCATACCTTTTTCGACGCTGTCCTGACCGAGTGACGGTCCGACGGTCCGTTCCTCGATGATCCTGACGGGTGCCGGCAGGGCTCCTGCACGCAGGACGATGGCAAGATTTTTTGCTTCTTCCATAGTGAAACTGCCGGTTATTTCGGCACGTCCCAGTGGAATCTTCTGAATGATCCGTGGTGCCGAGTATATGGTACTGTCAAGCACGATGGCGAGAAATTTATTGACATTCGCAGCTGTGACCGATGAGAACCGCCGCGCTCCTTTGGCGTTCATCTCCATGTCGACCTTTGCACCACCGGCGCGCATACCGGTCTGATCGATCGAGGCGCGCGCGTCTTTAATGATGTCACCGCGCATTTCCGGGGAACTTTTCACGTAATAAAGGACGCGATAGAGGTTCCCTTCGACTTTCGTGGTATCGTGGCCCCAGAGAAATGAATTACCACCGAGCCCGGCACGATCGAGTGCATGGCGGATATCGTCGCGGACGAATATACCGGTTACCCTGGGTACATTGTCGGTCTTCACGCCGATCTGATCACCGATTTGCACGAGATAGTCTTTAAGTGATCCGATTTTTTCCTCTTTTTCCGTCGCTTCATCTCCGGCGACACCGGCTGCGGTATCCGTGGTGGTCGTCTCATTACCGCCGAAGAGTGACTCCGCCTGTTTCTGGACCTCTTCCTCTTTTTCGGCGGTAGAATCCACCACCGTGGTATCCTCGGATTTTTCTTTTTTTCCGGTCAACACGTTGTCGATGACGGTAATCGCGCGTTCGAGCTGTGCCGGTTCACGGAGAAGCTTGAACTCCAGCTGCGCGGTACGGCCGATAACTTCTTTGGCAGTCGCTTCATCCTTGAGGCCGGGAAGTTCAACGATAATCCGGTCTTTCCCCTGTTTCTGGATGATCGGTTCGGCGACACCGAGTGCGTTGATACGGTTTTCTATAATGGTATAGGCCCGGTCGAGAACGTCCTTGTCGGCTTCTTTCTCAAGGTTCGACCGGTCGATTTCGAGCACCAGACGCATTCCGCCCTGGAGATCGAGACCGAGATTGAGAATCTTTCTGAAAATCCGCGGGTTCTCCATAGCGTAGGCTTCCCGTTCCTTCGGTGATTTGGAGTAATACACGAAGGAGGGAATTAAAAAGTATACGGCAAGGGCAACTGTCGCCAAAATCAACAGTATGCTCAATGGGCTTGTTTTCTTCATGTGACCTGGCACGTCCTTTCTGCGATATTTCGAGGGAGCCGCTGCTAAGTCGGGGTGGAACGTAGAGGGCGGCGTGAGCCCGGAGATTTATGGTTGATTACTGATTCTATTCAAATAGTCATTGACTTTTTCTACGATGTCTTTGGGATTCTGGGGTTTTGTCAGATACAGATCACAGCCGACACGCTGTCCTTCACGGTAATCATGTTCCTGATTAAGCGCTGTAAACAGGAATACAATGATATCCTTCGTTTCAGGATTTCCTTTTACCCATTCACAAACATCGAATCCTGTCTGTCCACAGAGGATGACGTCGAGGATGACCAGGTGCGGTTTTTCCTTTTTGACAACCGAAATGGCCTGGTTGGCGGTAATCGCCTCAAAAACACTGAAACCTTCCAGTTCGAGAAAAAGTCTCAGAATTTTCCGTATTCCGGGTTCGTCATCTACCAGCAGAATCCGAAACGGTTTCTGATTTGTCACAGTGTGAATCCAATCAAAAGTGTGTCGAAACCACTGCTTCGGCCGGTTGAGCAATGGTGAAAGATACTTTTTTTGTCCGCGAAGGCGCAACCGGTTTTGGATTTCTTTTTTTTGGCGTATTTTAAAAATAACCGATTGGTTTTTGATCTGACTTGATGATATAATGCGATAAAAGTCGTTGGTTCCGGGATGACTCACCTGGAATTTCTGATTCCACTGGTGGGTCCGGTTGTCTCCACAGAAAACTTCTTCGCACAGGCAGAGTATATGAACAACGATACTATTCCCCCTACAGAAGAACTGCAGAGCGAAATCAATCGGTTACAGAAGAGGGTCGGTGAACTGGAATCGGTTGAGCACAAATACAAAACCGCACTTGCTGATCTGGCCGAAAAAGAGGTATTCAATTTCGCGTTGTTTCAATACAATCCGGCCAGTATTGTGGTCGTTGATCGTAGCGGTCGGGTGATAAAATCAAACGCGGCAAAGAAAAAGGCGGGGGGGCGTCTTCCGAATATCGGAGATATAATGTATAGGGATTATGCCTCGCATCATCAGATCGACATGTTTTCCCGGCTGATGGAGGCAATGTCTACCGGGAGTATCCTCCGTTTTCCTGAACAACCCTACGAAGGAAAGGTGCTCTCAATTACTATAGCACCCTTTCCGAACGGGGCGATCATTATTTCCGAGGATATCACCGAACAGAAAAATGCGGAGCGGGATCGGATCAAGTTGATTGATGATCTGAAACGGGCGCTCGATGAAGTGGAGACCCTCAGGGGACTCCTGCCGATCTGTGCAAGCTGTAAAAAAATCCGTGATGATCAGGGCTACTGGAATCATATCGAGGTATATATCAGCAACCATTCAAACGTTGATTTCACGCATACCCTCTGCCCCGACTGTGTCAAACATTTCTATCCGGAATACTGGCATCAGCTCCAGGAGAAGAGTCACAGTCATACCTGAGGAAAATCTGCATGTCAGGCATTCAGGTGCCATCCTGCTGAGCGGGAAGGATTCAGAATGAGAGAAGGCGGAAAAATGTAAGATTGTTGTCGTGTGGCAGAAATCTCACCGGTTTGTAGAGATTGCAATCAATCCTGATCAAAGTTAGTAAGCTTCCAGAGATTTATTCATAATATTCTGACTTCTGAGTTCTGGATACTTCAGTGGCTGCAAACAATAGTACCATTTCATTGTAGTACAGTTACTTACTCCGACCCTCTTTATCTTCGGATCTCCCTGAATTTATACTTAAAACAGGCGATAAATGGTTGTACGGGCAATAGTTTTTTTGCCTCTATATGTTTTCACCCGTTTTTTTCACCATTTTCCGGTTGGTGCCATGAAAACACCTCATAAGCCTATTCTGCAGAGGCATCCTCCTTCCGCAGCAGATCCCTTCAGGGATTTTCACCCGGTGAAATGGAGCCCTCAATCCGCTTCAGGGCAGCAGCGCCAGGAAATACATTCGATCAAACGAAATCATGGGGTAAGCGGATCGTACCGGTTGCACAATCTCAACGATGAGATCAACGACGATCGGCCGATATCCGAAAAAATCATCGTTGAATACTGCATCAACGGTTTCAGCTACATTCTTTTCACGGTAGCCGATCTTCTTAACTCAAATTACCCGTTCGATCGGCAGTCCGAGGGAAACATCCTCGGTGAAATCGGTGAACGGATCGCACGACGGGTGACCAAGTACTTTTTAAAGCATCTCAGCAAACGGGGGAAAACGGGGGGAGTTTTCGATGAGCGGTTCGATCCGCAGCATCGCGAAGATTTTATCGTCGCGCATACCGACGAATATATCCTCAAGATTCAGCAGTATCCCAATCTGATCATTCTGCGCCGGACGGGACGGGGCAAATACGGTTACGAGAATATCAAGGAACTGGATGGTTTTTTCGATTACCGATACAGCGGGAAACAGCATATCATCGTCCTCGAAAGCAAACTTGAAAAGATCAACATCAATTGCGGCGACCTCACGAAAAATCTTTTTGTTCCACTAGGGAAACTGTTTCCGGATGCCCATTTTCATTATATTCTGTTTACCGACCGGCATTCCATATATATCCGTAACAATTTTGAGCGGTGGCGGCAGATCAAGCAGCTTCCGGTGACGATCAGCGAAACACTCGGGGCAAAGGGTATCGGATCACTCTTTTTCACCTTCAACGAAACGCGTGACGACTTCGAGAAGATCAAGAATTTTCTGATGCTGCAGTACCGGGCGATCAAGAATCTTTCACTCACCCTGTATGGAAAAACGATTATTTCCGATAAAGAGCTAATCATCTTTGACGGTGGTGAGACGCCGCATATCAAACTGGTCAAGGATGTTCCAAGCGGGCTGTGGCGGGAGATGCCCCTCCGGCATAAGCGGGGGAAAACAGGGCTGGTGTTTCCACTTCCGCGGGTGGGGTAGTCGATCGTTAGTGTTTATTTGACTGTTGTAGCTATTCCTTTTAATGGTGCTATGTAATCAGAAAGTTGTTTTCGTTTGCAGCTATCAGGTACCTGATTATCGATTCCGTTCACCCTGAGTGTGTCAAAGGATAAAGCGGACCGTAAAACGAGGTCATGGTTCTCTTCGGCTCCGCTCAGGGTAAACTCAGCTCACCATGCGTGTACTGAAAACATTGACCCGGAAAAACTGAGTAGTCACATTCATCTTTCATATTCAATTTGAAACTGGCACTATTCCCCTGAAATGCGTATATTTAGTCTATCGCCTGCGAGAGGTGAATGAGCCGAAACCCGCAGTATACATCCGGGCGCAATGTGATCATTACCGAAAAAACAGCTCAATCATACCCTAAATTACTAATGGAGGTATTCATGTTCCGACGACGAACCGTTCTGCTTGCAGTTTCACTGCTTGCTCTCATTGCCGTTCAGCCGTATGCGCGCAGTATCCTCGAAAAGAAGGTGTATTATATCAGTAATACCGGAAAATCCGGGATGGCCCGATTCTGGACGATATATCTCGGCAACCATGACTGCAAAATTGTCCGGAAAGCTCCGGGACAGTCCGAAAAGGAAATCGTTGCCAGCATGAACCTTCAGCTGCTCTCAAGCGGTTATGTTGAAGGGAACGGCTACGGCGAAAGCGGCAAGGTGCAGTCACTGCCGGTGATGGAAATTCGGACCGCCGACGGAGAGCATAAAATCAACATCGACAGTATCCTGTGTATTTACGATTATGGTGCGAAAGTCATGCTGCATTCCGGGACGGTCGGCGATTTCGTCATTAATGTCGAAGGTGACAAAAAAACCGCCAGAAAGTTTCTCATGCGTGAATTCAAGCTGACCAACTATTACGGCGAAGAGATCCTCAAGGAGGGTTCCGAGGAAACCGCGCTGAGCGCTATTGCATTCAGTAAAGAGGGACTGGCCAAAGCGAAACAGGCGCAGGCGGCGAGCGGCCAGTAAGGGAAACCGGCTTACTACCGTGTACCTGATTGAATCGCGGGGACGTTCCAAGTGTGCGTCCCCTTTTTTTTGCATCTACCGGTTTTAAAATGAATATTGTAACCAGGGTTTTCCTGTTCCCGGTGCAGACATCAGGCCATACTGTTCTTTCGTGAGTTGAACCGCTCTATGCTGAGTATCATCACTGCCATTCATAACCTTCTCCCGATGAATCGTCTTTTTCTGGAGTATCTGCAGCGGTATACCATGCTGCCGTATGAACTGATCATTCTCGACAATGGTTCTACCGACGGCAGTGACCGGTACTTTAAAGAACAGGGAGCAACGGTTATGACTACAGGAGGAAATTACTCCTATCCCTGGTGTCAGAACCGCGGGATCGATGCCGCACGGTACGATATATTGCTGTTTTTCAATAACGACCTGCTGGTAGCGCCGGGCTGGGATGAGCGGATTCTTTCGATAATGGAGGCGCATAAGCTCGAGATTATTTCCTGCTGTGCCACCGACCGGTGCGAATCGGATCGGGCAACCCGGTTGAATCAACGCAAATGGCGATATGTCCGTAATCCGTTACTGTTTTTTTTCGGAAACCGTTATTTCAACCTCAGACTGATGCACCGTCTGATGTATGGCAACTGGGAACGGTGGTGTGCCGAACGGTTTGAGCGATTCGGGGAAGTAGTGCAGGAGGGTATCGCAGGTTCAAATGTGATCATGAAACGTTCCGCACTTGACAAGGTCGGCAGGTGGGATGAACATATCCAGGCGGCGGATTTCGATTTGGCGATCCGGACGAAACTGCGGTCGGAAACGGCAGGAGACATCCGGCCGGTACATATCGCCTGCGGTGTATACTTTCATCATTTTGTCCGTCTCACGTATAAACGGAAATATCCTCCTTTCACCGATCGGGCGGATATGATCCGTTTGGATCAAAAATGGGATCCCGGTGAAGTCAATCCGTTACTTGCGCCAAGCGGTATGCGGATGAAACCACGAAGGGAAACGTCGTTGAAATGAACACTGTTTCTTCCCGCCGGGAGGGATCGATAAGTGTGGGAGCAGGTTTGGACCCCGCCCTAACTACAGTATTTTCTGGTCATTACTCTGTTTTTTAAAATTGCATTATTCTATACTCTTGGTGAGAATGGCTTTGACAGGTTACGTGCCAGAGTTTCGGATTGAAGGAAACTGTATTTCATCGGATAGCGGTTGTAGATAACGATCGTTCGTATGCGGGGTGCGATGCATTTTACGATAAAAGCAGGTATCTGGTTTTTAGTTGTCATCACGATCACGATTGCTCAGGATGCGGTATCGTTCAGGGTGGTATCAATCGATGGAACCGCCCGGGTCCAGCGATCAGAGCAACGTTCCTGGGAAAAAGTGGGACTTGGAGATAATCTGTTCGACAACGATCTGGTGGAAACCTATTTCCAGACGAAGCTAATTATGCTTTTCGGTGTGAACAATGTGGTGATCCTCGGATCAAATTCCAAAGCGCTCCTCAATATCACCGAGAAAAAGGATGGCGACCGGACTATTACCGATATCAACCTCACGCTGTTCAACGGCGGTATTTTTTCGAAAGCGATCTCCAACTGCAAAGTGAATATCTACACCGCACATGCGGTCGGTACCATGGACAGCGGTTCGGTGACGACCGTTGCCGAAGGAAAAACCGGAGAGACGGGATTCCAGGTACTCGGCGGATCGATTTATGTGCGGAATATAGCGCAGCAGAAAGGGATTGATCTCCGTTCGGGGCTGACTACGATGATTCAACCGGGTAAGGAACCGACGGCGCCCCTCTATATCACGCACCGCCACGTTTCGGTGCTTCAGCATTATTTCGGTGAGGAGTACATCATTTCAGAAATGGATGCTTCGGGGATCAAACCGACCGATGAGCGTGGAAGCGGCGGTGGCGGTGGCTATAATGCATTTTCCACCAAACCGCGCGAATATGTTGACGAAGGTATGTACCGGTCGATCTTCAGTCTCAATAAAATTTACGGAAGCATTCTTGATGACCGGGAACGGAACAGCCTGTTTTACCATGCGGTGAAGCGAACGTCGACTGCCGGAGAAAAAGGAATGACCGTGATGTTTGAAGGCGGAGCCGGTATCGCCGGTGAGGGAGTGAGCCCTCTGATCCGTCCTTCATTTTCCTTCAGGAAGGGAAAGTTCGATGTCGGGGTCAGGCTTTCGTTTGTCGGTACCCCGGCGGGATTTTCGAGCGGGTTCACCTCGCTGGGAGGAATTCTGGACAAAGTGGACCATCTGGCATTCGGTACTGCCGCCGACGCCTGGTCACTTTACGCGGGAACGTTACACGGTATAACATTCGGTGACGGACTGGTCGTTGACCATTTCACCAATCTCAGCCCCAACAACGCGTTTTCTCCGCTCGGAGTTCACGGACAGGTGAGAATATTCGATCACCTTACGGTACAGGCATTCACCGCTTCGGTGACTGCTCCTTATGTCAATGGTATCTATGCGTTGTATGAACCGTCGAATTACCATGTCGGTATCGGGTATGCGGCTGATTTCAATCAGTATACCGCTATGGTCGCGCAAGAGGATATGCGGTACGCGGCTCTGCCTCAATCCGATACGCTGTTTCCTGTACTGCATGACGGGAATGCGGTGCACTGCTATCTGTTTGATGCTTCGGCGGATATCGTCGACCGGGAAAATATCAGGCTCCGTGTCACCGCGGAATTCGCACAGAAACTGTTCGGCGGCCTTGATGGGTTTGTGGCACGGGTACCCTCATTGAAAATTGACATTAAAAAAGTAAGTTTCGGTGGCGGAGTCGTGGTCGAGTCCGGAAAGCTGCTGAGCGGTCAGTTTGATGGGTCGTATATGGAAAACCGGTATCGTGTGAAAAGTGATCTCAGAACCGGTTTCATTGATTCGGTCGTCACTCCCAATAATCGTCTCGCCCGTGAGAGGCAGACATTCGGATTTTCGCTCTGTTATAAAATGAATCCGCTTCGTGGTATGGATGTTGATGTGTATTATAAACAGGATGTTATAGGGAGAAGAACCGTTGAGGAGTATTCAATTGACAGTACGTTAAGCAGGGATCTGCCGGGAGATTTTTCGTATCGGCTCAGGCTCGCGGTCAACGACACACTGGTTCGTGTCATTCAGCATGGTGAGTTGCTGCTGCAACAGTCGCATGGCCGGCTCTTTCCGGTTGAGGGGGTGCCGTTCGCGGGCTGGACGTTCGACGGAAGTGTCAATTGTTCCTTCATTCCGTTCTTTTTCGGCATTTCATTTGAGATCGGAGCCAGCTTTTTTTATATTGAATCCGACTTACCACGGGATATGCTCACCACCGGTAATGATTTCGGGGTTGAGATCCGTGCGGGTGCACGAAAAGATCTGTAGGTCGATAGCAGATAGGCGCCGGTATCCGCACACCTGAAACTTGACATGAAAGATGATAACCATGAGTATCCGATCGATTCCGGAACCGGATCCCGTTATCGAACGGGTCGTCGTCGATGCATTGCAGGAAGATCTGGCTGAAGCCGGAGATATTACATCCGAGGCGATTTTTGCTCCTGATGCTGCGGCGACGGCGATTATTCGAAGCAAATCGGAAGGGGTGCTCTCGGGAGTACGGCTTGTGCAACCCGTTTTTTCGCATTGCGATGAGCGACTTGACGTGGTACTCGGCAGTGAGGACGGCAGCCGGGTGGAGCAGGGAAGCCTCATTGCGACTGTTTCGGGGCCGATTCGCGGGATTCTTGCCGGAGAACGGACAGCGCTCAACTTTCTGCAGCGGCTGGGCGGGATAGCGACTCTGACGTCACGTTTCGTGGCTGCCGTTGAGGGAACGGCCTGCCGGATACTTGATACGAGAAAAACCACGCCGCTGCTGCGGTATTTTGAAAAAGAAGCGGTACGACACGGGGGTGGCTGTAATCACCGTTTCGGTCTTTACGACATGATCCTCATCAAAGATACCCATGTCAAACGGTCGGGGGGAGTCGATCAGGCGCTCGAACGGGCGATCGACTATCGGCTCGCCACCGGGATGCGCGGGTGTTCGATCGAAGTGGAAGTGCAGTCAATGGGTGAATTTGAAACGGCTCTGAAGTACCATCCCGATCGTATTATGCTCGACAACATGACGGTGGAAACCATGCGGCGGTGTGTCGAGGTGCGCGACAGCAGACAACCTGATATTGAACTTGAAGCAAGCGGTAATGTGACGCTCGAAACCGTGGGACGTATCGCCGCAACCGGCGTAGATTATATTTCGTCAGGAGCCTTAACGCACAGTGCTCCGGCACTTGATATTCATCTGCTTATTCAGTAACTATCTGCCTATGATTCCGCATGCATTATCAGGTCTTACGTTCATCGAGCGGTTCTACACCTACCCAACGCTTGAATCGACCAACGAGACAGCGCGAAAAATGCTCCAACGACCGCATCGCGGTTTTTTCTGCATTCAGGCCGATCGTCAGACCGCGGGGAAAGGTCGCCGGGGCGGACCTTATTTTTCGGATAGTTCCGGTGGACTCTGGGTTAGCCTGGTCACCAAACTGTCCGATCCCTCCAAACATTTCAACTACAACCGTGCACTTTCACTCGCTATCGCGACGTCATTGGAACAATGCGGAAGAGAGTATCCCATCGCCGTCAAATGGCCGAACGATATTTACTGGGGAGATAAAAAAATCTGCGGTATTCTTCTGGAGTCACATCCCCGGCATTCCGATCTGCTGATTCTGGGGTTTGGTGTGAATGTCAATATCCCAGCCGGTGAATTCCCCGAGACGCTCAGAACCATCGCCACCTCCGTCGCCATCGAAACCGGAAAGCAGTGCTCGATCAGCGCGCTTTTGCGGGTTGTGCTCAAGCAGTTCGTCCTGTTTCTGGATACCGATCAGGAGAAAGTACATGCATTGTATACCAGCAGGCTTTATCGGAGGGGAGCCTATATCGGCATCAACGGGATGACCGGTATTTTCTCGTCGGTCGCGAGCGATGGACAGCTTGAACTGATCAATAACGGCATACCCGTACTCGTCAATTCTGGTTCCCCGGTATTTCTTGATTCGAAAGACGATTCCTCGTGGAGCAGATGAAGGACGATTCCCCGGGGCGGCGGGTGATCGCCGTCGACATCGGGAATACACGTGTCAAGGTGGCCGCGGTCGATTCCGGTAACGGCAACTGCAGGGCCAACGTCACGTTCGCTACTGCCGACCTGCCGGAAGAACTTCCCCGGGCGGTGGCGAGGCTGTCGGACGACCGGTTCGGGCTTATACCGGTGGTATTCGCGGCGGTCGTCGGACCAGCCGCAGCCGTGGCCGAGGAACTTTTTCGTCGCGATCACGAGTCGGTGATCCGTTTCACTACTGCTGCACCGTTACCGTTAACGATACAGTATAATGATTCTGAAACACTCGGAATCGACCGTCTCGCCAATGCGCTCTACGCGGTGAAGCGGTTTCCCGATTGCGGGGTGATCATCGTGAGTGCCGGAACCGCCATTGTTGTCGATTATGTGGCGGACGGCATGTTTCATGGCGGAGCAATACTGCCGGGTGTCCGATTGCAGATGGAGTGCCTGCACCATGCGACCGATGCACTGCCGATGGTCGATATTCCAGCGACCGGCAATATCCCTTCGCTGCCTGCGACATCAACGAGGGAGTGCATATCAGGTGGAGTCGTGCGCGGTTGTGCCGCGGCAGTTGATGCCATTATCACCGGATATGCTGCGAAAAACGCGACGGTTTCTCGTCCGGTAGTCATCGGAACCGGAGGAGACTGGCCTTTACTCCAAACGCTTGTTTCCACTCATGTCGATCACCATCCTCAGGCGACACTCAGCGGCATTGCACTTGCTTTTCCCTACCTGAACCGGTTCTGATTTCCCTTTACGGTTGAACCGGTATTGCTTTTCTCTTCCTCATGCATGGCTTTGAAAACCGGCGGCTGTATTCTATATTATATAACTGATGACTCATCGTAATAATCCGCTGCAACGCTACAAAATCAGGAAAAAAATCGGTACCGGGGGTATGGCGTCAGTTTTCCTGGCCCATGATACGGTTCTCGGCCGTGATATCGCCCTGAAGATGGTGCATCCTCATCTGTTGCATCAGCCGGAAACCTTGAAACGGTTTTCAAATGAGGCACAGGCGATCGCAACCCTCTCGCATGAGCATATCATCAGGATTTTCGATTACGGCGAAGTCGGTTCACGGCCATTTATCGTGATGGAGTATGTCGACGGGATTACTCTTGAAGATCTTATCGAACGTGAAGGGATACTTCCACCGGTTACCATCATTGAAATCGCACTTCAGATTCTTTCCGGTCTTCGGTGTGCACATGAAAAGGGTATTTACCATCGGGATATAAAACCGGCGAATATCATTATTGCCGCCGATGGCAATCTGCGTATCACCGATTTCGGTATCGCCTATCTTGTCAACGCTGAATCCGTGACGATGACCGGATCATTTATCGGCAGCCCCCATTACATTTCACCTGAACAGGTATCGAACAAACCGGTTACGGGAACCACCGATATTTTTTCACTGGGAATCGTACTTTACCGGTGTTGTACCGGCATCATGCCTTTTTATGCCGATACTCCCCATGGGGTGATCCATGCCGTTCTGACCGGCTCCCCCCCAGAACCGCCGGCTGGCGCTCATGGTCTGCTGCTCGGACTGATTGATTGTATAGAGTGGTTTCTTATCAAGGATCCGGCGATGCGTCCTGGAGCCAATGAGGCGATTGCACGATTGGCGGGATTATACAAAGATCTGAGTGTTTCCACCGGAGAGAAGCGACTTGCCGCGTTTGTGCATAATCCGACAACCGAACGTGTCGCTGAAACCGAAGCACTGTTTAATCATTTCCGGGACAATGCCCGTCAATCAATCAAAGCACGCCGCTTTGCCGAAGGCATGCGGTTGTTTGAACAGGCATCCCGGTTCGGGACCGTCTCGGTGGAGGACAGGAAGGTGCTGGAGCGTATCGAACGCCGATCGAAGGTCCTGCGTGGCCTGCTGGTCGCGGCAATCGCACTTCCGGTGGCGGCAGTGGTTCTGGGGGTACTGTTTTTCGCTGTCGGTAAACCGGAGCGGGATCATCAGGCTACAAATGGAGAACGAATCCCGGGCAGTGTACCTGATACGGTCGTGCCGATAATTGAGAAGAAAAAGGAAAATGCATCAGATACCATTACAATGATACCATTATCACAACATGCTGCCGTTACAGCACTGGCTGCCAGGAGGGATACGTTTGCCGCGGGTATTCATAACAGGACTCCGGAAAACACGCCGTATCATCCCGTGAAAGCTTCGAAGAAGCCTGAAAAGGACACCCTCATTGACCGGAGCGTAACCCCGGGTACCGGTTTTATTCGATGCGTCACCAATCCGCCGTGGGTTGCGGTTGTGGTTGACGGAATAGAACGGGGAACCACTCCGACGGTCGGGGTCATTCCTCTGAGCAGCGGCCGGCACGAATTGAAACTGATCAAGCGGATGTTCGGAGAGTGGACCGATTCGGTGGAGGTTGCCGCAGCCGAGACGACACTGGTACGTGTCCGTCTGAAATCATCCGGAAAGGACGTATCACCATGAATACGGCCCGCAGGGTACTCTGCCGTCTATCGGAAAACGGGAGGCACGACATCGTGCTGCGGACTCGACTTTTCTGTATTGGAAGCGGTACGGATAATGATCTTGTCGTTGCGGGAAAAAACGTACCGACGCTCGCCGTAAAGATCGAACCGGACGGAAACGGTTACCATTGCAGCAGCGGCAGCGGGAAACCGGTCATAATCAACGGGAAAAAGGTCCGGTCGGCGGTGTTGTCATGCGGGGATATCCTCACTGTCGGCTCGGAACAGCTTCTGTTCAAGGAAGATACTGCATCGCAACCGGGAAACGAGGATAAGGTCGTTGAGAATCTGAAGCGGTTCATTGACGCGGTCGGAAAGGAACGGGAACTGCATCCGCTGTTGAAGAATCTGCTGCGCATCCTGCTTGAATTGACCGGCGGTACCGACTGTTTTCTCTTTACACTGGAACCGGACGGCTCCCCGCAGCTGTTCGAAAGCAGCGGAAACGAGCATGCAACTGAGCGTTTCAGCGACACGATCGTACAGAAGGTTCTCACCACGAAAGAAGGTATCTGTATTTCCAATGCACTGGCTGATCCCGCATTCAGGAATGCACACAGTATCGCCGATCTGAAGCTGCATTCGGTACTTTGTGTACCGATGCTGACCGCGGGAAATTTCGTAGGCCTGGTCTATATCGGTTCCGCCAATCCGGGGGTATCATTTACTCAGGAAAATCTGTCGGTGGTACTGTTGTACGCGTCGATCGCCGGTATGCTTATTCATCATGTCGATTTCATGACCGATCAGCAACGTATTATCGAACGGTTGTCGGGGAGCAGTGCCGAAGATGGCGTGATTGCCGGATGCCCGGTGATGCGGACGGTAATTGAAGCCGTGCGCTCTATTGCGGATGCGGATATTTCAGTACTGCTCGAGGGCGAAACCGGCACCGGAAAAAACCGTATTGCCGAACTGATTCATGCCCGCAGTCGTCGCAGCGGGAAGCCGTTTGTCGTTGTCAATTGCAGTGCACTGCACGGAGAACTTCTTGAATCGGAACTGTTTGGTCATAAAAAAGGAAGCTTCACCGGTGCCGCGACCGATCATCGGGGGCTGTTTTCCGCGGCCGACGGAGGAACGCTTCTGCTTGATGAGATAGGGGAACTGGAGACGCCGCTGCAGGCGAAGCTGTTGCGTACGCTCGAAACCGGTACGATTCGTCAGATAGGTTCGAATTATGAACAGCCGGTCAATGTGCGGATGATCTGTGCCACCAACCGCGACCTTCAGGGTATGGTACGGGAAGGAACCTTCAGAAGCGATCTTTACTATCGGATCAACCAGTTTTCAATTATCGTGCCTCCACTCAGGGAGCGCGGGGATGATATCGAGTTGCTGGCGCTGTTGCTCCTTGACCGGTTGAAACAGCAGTATCCCGACCGGCGGATCAGCGGGTTTACTCCCGCGTCGTTGCGGTATATGCGGACGCATCCCTGGCCGGGCAATATCCGTGAGCTTGCAAACGTGCTCCATCGGGCGGTGCTCATGACTACCGGTCCGCTTGTCAATATCACCGGAGAGCGGGAGGCCGATACTGCCCCGGATAGTTTTGACGCGGCGACACGCCAATTCCAGAAACAACTGCTTGAACGGGCGATAAGGAATGCCGACGGGAACAAAGAACTGGCGGCACGGGCCGTCGGTCTGAGCAGAAGCACTTTTTATCGCTATCTGTCGCAACTGATGTAGTATTTGTTTAACCTACCTTCCGCAGTTGGGCATGAGCGGTATGGGGCAAGATGTTACGCAGAATGCCGCGTTTCAACTGCGGAAAGTAGGTTAATGCTACGGTTTTCTCCTGCCGGAAAGTTATTTTCCGTCTATGACTTTCCAGAAGGCGTTTTTCATTCTGATCGCGGGAATGCTGGTACCCGCATCCGCGTTTTCATCTGAAGATCTCCGCAATTATTTCGAGTGGGGCGAGTACCGGCAGCTCATCGATACGCTGGAACCGTATCTCGCCGATCATGCCGCGCAACTGGATTCCACGGTCTGTGCGCGCTATCATCTGTATCTCGGGGTGGCGAAATACGGTACGGGGCAGGTCGGCGAGGCGCGGAAATGTTTTTTGCGGGCACTCCGTTATGATCCCTTGCAACGCCCCGACCGGCAATACATCTCCGAGGCGATTGACAATCTTTTTACGGTTACTTTGTCGGATTATACCGAGGAACAACGCAGAAAACGGAGGAATGATTCGCTGCTTGTTCAGCAGCAGCGGGCATTTGAAAAAAATGTACATGCATTACAGCTGGAGGAGCGCAAACGCAGTCGACGGACAGGAACGATACTTTCCATTTCCACGGCTACTGTCGGAGCGGCTCTTGCCGGTATCGCATTATATGAATATTATTCGACCAGAGAACCCTACAGCGATTTTCAGGCTGCAGCCGCCGATGGTGACCGGTTGACCTATGATCGGTTGCGTCCGGTTATCAGGAGAGCGAACGGCATTATCGTCGGATGTGCCGTAACCACCGGTATCAGTGAGCTGGCAAGCCTGTTTTTAGGTATTCGTGCAGGAATGCAAAGGGTAACGACCGGTGAGAAGAAATAAATTTACGAGTGTGTTCCGTTGCGGTATCGCGCTGCTTCTTGCCGGCAGCGGAATTCCGTCGTGTTTTTACGATGCCGACATCCCCCTGCGCAATGATGCTCCGGAAATCGTTGACGCGGAAGAAATCAGCAGAGTGTTGTATTATCCGGAAAGTACGATATGTACACTCACGGTAGCAGACCGGAATGACACAATCTTTTCGGTCAGTACGCTTCCCTGTGTTTTTTCCGATGATGACACCTCCTCATGTGCTACTGCATCGACAGCGGACTGGCCGGGGTCGCTGACCTATCTTTCCGGCGGTTACGACGAAAAGCGGATTGTGATGGAGTGGGCTTCGGACAGCATGGGCACCTTTCTGGGTACGTTACTGCTTACCGATGCCGACGGCGCCGTCGCATCGGTCCCCTATCGTATCAAACGAACGTTCATCGATGCGTTTGACGGAACGATGCTGTCGGATTGCTGGGTATCCTACACCCCCGATGACTCGACCCGTATGGGATTCGATTATGTGGATGGTAAACTGATCTTTCGTTTCAATCACAAGGACGCACCGGCAGCCGGCAGACAGACCGCCGGGGTCGTCAGCAGATTCAGCCTGCCGGGTGATTTTTACCTGTCTGTTGATTTCAGGCTGCGGGATGAGATGGATGATGCGTTTGAGGTCGGTTTTTTTGTTTCGACAAGTTCCGATACCGGTCGCTGGGACGGTGACAAGGCGGGAGTCTTTATAACCGGTACCGGTGGCAGGTTGCGGTTTGAATGCCGATCGGTGGACCTGCAGAGTTACAGTTTCGAAACCACCCAAACGGGTGGTGAACTTGGCATCAGTAGAACCGGTTCGACAATAAGTTACTATTTTCATGACGGAAATCCATCGGTGGTTCCGCAACCATTGGTATTTCAAGCATTTCCTGCCGATACCGGAGTAGTTGCCCACCTGAGGATGACAGTGGATGATGTTTCGAAGGACCGGAACTGTTACTGGAATGATTTTTGTGTGACCGAAGGAAATATCAGGTTTCCTGAATTTTAAAATCTCGGATTTGAGACGCCGATTCCCATAACTGAGACAAATCCTCTGTTGACCACCTCAATTTAACTGAATTTCACCGTTGAATCTGGCATGATATTTGGTATATCATTAACACCTATACAGATTTTTCTGCACTATCCCGTACTTCACTCAAGGAGTCGCACTTATGAATCACCCGAACCATTTGAAAACCGCAGTGTCTCTTCTGTTTCTGTCTTCCTACCTGCTGTTTGGAGTTGCGTCTGTTACGGCACAGGACCTTGTTGCTCACTGGTCTTTCGACGATTATGATTCGGAAAACAACACCTATACCGATGTTACCGGTAACGGATACGATGCGGTAACCGGCAGTATCACTCTCGGTGGTGGTGTCGTCGGAGAGGCAGCCGACTGCAACGACACGACCGACGCCATAACCGTCGATCTCGAAAAGGGAACCCTTAATTATCCGGAATTCACTATCGAGGCGCTGATTTACTGTGATGTAAATCCGGTGAATCCGGGTTCTTTCTATAATTATCTTACTATCCTCAATTGTTCCCGCGTCGGTCTGGAGGGATCGGGGTATACCGGTGGATTCTGCTTTCAGTTGACCGATGCCGGGAAGCTCCAATTGGGCATCGCCCAACCGACCATGGGTGCCTGGAATACCTGTGTATCCGAGACCGTATTCAAAGCTGAAACATGGTACCATGTTGCAGTAACCTACGATGGAACCACCATCAGGCTTTATATCAATGGGGCGTCCGACGGAGAAACGAGCACTACCGGTGAGTATCTGGCCCAGACGGAATATCCGGTTTCCATCGGCTGTCAGGTACAGGTGACTGACCCGGAAACGAAAACCACCCGGTATCGGAACTGGTTCAAGGGAAAAATCGATGAATTGAAAGTTTTTGATTACGCTCTTTCCCAAGGGACGCTTGTTGAACATGCGACCGAATACGGTATCGAGGTGAAACCGGCGCCGCAGCTTTTCGCACACTGGTCGTTTGACAAATATGATACGGAAAACAGAACCTACACCGATGTCACCGGCAATGGTTATCATGCCGAGACCGATGAGCTGGCATTTACCGAGGGGGTACTCGGCAATGCACTCGATCTAAGTGATCCGTCAATCAATATCTCTATCCCGACCTCCGTCGGCGACTTCAGTGTGGAAAAATTCACCATCGAGGGGCTGATTTATTCGAATGTCGATCCGGTTAGTAATACCGGTACCTGGGACGGCTATAAAGTCCTTTTCAGCTACCATCGGATAGGTCCGAGCGAATCGGGTATCACCGGCGGTTATACCCTCGAGATTACCGACGGTGGAAGTCTTGTCATGGGTATGTCGGAGCCGACACAGGGCGCATGGCAACTCTGCGAAGACGATCAGGTGCTTCAGGCGAAACGGTGGTATCATGTCACGGGAACGTATGATGGTGCCACCATGAAATTGTATATCGACGGTGTTCTGGTACAGCAGACTGCAGCACCGGACGGTTATCTCGGTCAGGCACTGATACCGGCGCGTATCGGCAGTCAGTTCCAGGTGAGCGACACCGTGGAAAAAACAGGGACCGTCAGATGTCATTTCGACGGGAAAATCGATGAGTTGAAATTGTACAACTATGCTTTGGATGCCGCGACGGTCACCTCTCATTTTGAGGAATATGATATCCCTGAACCGCCGGAACCGGAGCCGCAGCTTGTCGCCTGGTGGTCATTCGATTCAACCGACGAGCAGTCGGTGTATTATGACATGACCGGAAACGGCTACGACGCCGAAGGCAGTGCTGTGGTACTCGGCAGAGGGGTACGCGGCACCGCACTTGACTGCAGCGGTGAAACGGCGGAAATCGAAATTCCTGTATCGACCGGCAAATTCATGTTCGATGCGTATACAATCGAAGGATGGATCTATTCCAATATCGACCTGGAGAATCCCGGTTCTTTTTACAATTTCAAGGGGATTTACGATAATGCCCGAGTCGGGATGGAAGCATCGGGGGTGACCGGCGGCTACAATCTGCAGATCTCCGACAAGGGGTTTGTCCACGCCGGGATGTCGGTTCCGCAGGGTGGTTCGTGGTACAAGTGCGAGGGTACCACACTGCTGCAGCCGCGAAAGTGGTATCATGTCGCCAGCACCTACGGAGACGGCAAACTCCGTGTGTTTCTTAACGGTAAACTTGAGGGTGAAACTGATATACCGGCCGGATACCTGCCGTCGGATGCGGTACCCGCGAGAATTGCCAGCCAGTATCAGCTTACCGATTATGAGGACAACACCGGCAGGTACCGTCATCAGTTTGACGGAAAGATCGACGAACTCAAGCTGTACAATTATACTCTTGACGGAGAAACAATTCTCGAACACTACAATGATCTCAAACCTGAGGAAGAACCCTCGTTCGAAATCAATATTGGAATGAGAACGACCTTCGCACAGCCGGGGGATACCGTGGTCATGCCGGTGTATATCGCCAACCATGAAGAATACAGGATAAGTGCGCTGCAACTGGTCATGGCGTACGATCCGGATCAGTTGAAGTTGCTCTCAGCGACCGAGGACAGCGGTCTTGTCGCACGCTGGGAACTTTTTGACTGGAACGATGCGGACGCCGGATCGGTGCCGCTGGCGATGGCGGGCACCTCAGTCGCACTGAGCTATGGCGAGGGTGAGCTTTTCAGGGCGGTCTTCGTCGTTTCCGACAATGTAAAAACCGATGAAACCTGTACTATCGAACTGAAAGAGGTCAGTATCGACGAGCAGAATAACCTTGTTGTTTCAACCACCCAGAACGGGAAAATCATAATCGCGGATAAATCGATTCTTTACGGTGACGTTACCGGGAACGGTGAAGTCAATGTGGTTGATGCGCAGACGGTACTCAAATATGTTGTCGGTGCGGTCAGCCTTCCCGACGAGGAGTGCTGTCCGAATTTTACCGTCGCCGTGGCTGATGTGAGCGCGAACGGTACCATCACCAGTTATGATGCGGCACTGATTTTTCAGTACAGTCTCGGACTTATACCGGAATTTCCGGTGGAATCAGCAACTGCCGCCTCCGCACCCCGCTTCCTTGCGAAAACTGCCTCCGGAGAAGAACATCTCGCGAAGCTTTCTTTCAGACAGGTATCAAGCGGTGATAACGAACAGGTGTTTGATCTCGTCGGATCGGAGTTATACGGATTTTATGCGGGAGAGTTCGCTATCGCCTGTAAAAACGGGGAAGATTTTCTTTCCAAAAGCGTCATCTCGACGAATGTCAAAGGAGCGACGCTCAGCTCCCGCTATCTGCCTGATGACAACCTGCTGAAAGTCGCCGTCAGTTCGAACGATGATATTGATGATGATGAGCCGGTGACGATTGTCCGGATTACCCTGCCGCCCGCGGGAAATGATGATCCTCCCGAGTTCAGTGTGGAAACAGCACTCATTAACGAAGGAAAAATTCTCACGGAGTATGAGAACAGACAGCTGACCGCGCTGGTCGGTCAAACCGTTGTCACGATCCGGCCCGTGCTCACGCAGGTTCGAGTGGTAAACCGTAAACTGGTAGTGCGTCGCGGCAATGGAGGGATTCCGGCAGTGGTGACGGTAAGTGATCTTCGCGGAAGGACGGTAGCGAAATTCATGATAAACGGTACCAAGGGTGAGTTCAATTTAAACCGGCTTGGAAACGGCATGTACCTCTACCGTCTGCGGGATGCACAAAATAATCTGACCGGTCAGTTGACACTGATCGGACGCTGAAAGGTCTAGTTAAGAGGGCCCCCTATGCCGCGTTGAGCAGCTTCGCTCACGCGGCATTTTTTTTACCCTCTCCCCTGCCCCTCTCCTGCGGAGAGAGGGGCAGGGGAGAGGTCACACCGGAGGTTTTTCCGCAGACTCATTATTCCGGTAGATTCTCATAGTCGGGTAGGCAAGGGCTATGGAAGATTCCTTTGCGAACTGGCGGAGGATCTCCCGTGAGAATTCGTCGTCCATTGTTCTTCGGCGTCGTGCGGAGACCATGTAGCGGAGAGAGAGCTGCACACCGGAATCGGCGACGGTGACGTAAACTTTCGGAGTAACGAAATTATACCGTAATAAATAGCGTTTACGGACTTTACGCAATCGTTCAAGAATCGAATCTTTTTTCATCTCGAAGTCCTTTTCGGCGATTTCGAGAATGATTTTCTCCGCTTTTTCCCAGTCCGATTCGAAGGTGACGGTGATCAGCAGTTCATTCCATATAAGATCGTGGCCCTCGGTATAGTTGTGAACCGGATGGTTGAGAATCAGACTGTTGGGAATGGTGACGAGTCGTCCGGTTGACTGATCGGCATGCACCCATTCGCCGATTTCGACCAGCGTCGTTCGTAGAACGCCGATGTCGATCACATCCCCGGAAACCACACCCCCGATGGTTATCCGGTCACCATGGCTGAAGCCTTTCTGGGAGTTGATGATCAGCCACCCGACGAAATTCGAGAATACGTCACGCAGCGATATGGCGATGCCGGCAAGAAAGAGGCCGACCACGAAAAAGGTGTCTTTATGGGCATAGGTTCCGTACAGAAAGAGAATGCAGAGGAAACCGAAGAACAGCGCCACATAGCGCAGCCATTTTTTCAGAACATGACGTCGCTCGTCATTGTTGACGTACCGGTCGGCCAGCAGTGAAGCGACACGCTCCAGTATGACGATAACAAGAAGCAGACCGGCAAGGGCAATGATATTGCCCTGGATGAATTCCAGAATTCCACTGGTGAATGACCGCCAATCAATTGAATCCACTATACCGTCTCTCCGGGTTGAAGTGCCGGCACCAATCGGCCGGTGGCCGCTGTCTCCTGATTATAGCAAAGAACGCACGCTTTGTGCAATGTAATCGATTACCGTGTGAGCGGTTACCGCATATTCGGTGCAGTCGCGGGAGGCGAGCTCTCCCGCGCATCCGTGAATGTATGCACCGAGCAGTGCCGCATCGGTTACCGGTATACCCTGAGCGGTGAACGAGGTGATACATCCGCTCAGCACGTCACCGGTTCCGGCTTTCGCGAGAGAGGAGTTGCCGTAGGGGAGAAGGGTGACGACCCCTTTCGGAGAAGCTACCAGTGTCGGATTTCCTTTGAGAAGAATGGTAAGGTGAAACCTTCGGGCGGTCGACGAAATAAGTGCCGCTCTGCCGCAGGGATCCGAAGGCAACGGTCCGAACAGTCGTTCCCATTCACCCGTATGGGGAGTAATACAGAGATCACCTGCATGATTGACCAGCTCATCGGCTGCATCCTTGAATGCATTGATCCCGTCGGCATCGAGTATCGTTGGTAACGGACACTGACTGATGATGTCCCGAACGAGTTGAGTGGTTGCAGTGCCGTGTGAAAGGCCCGGTCCGATGCAGAGTGCCTGCATCCGTTCGGCCAGGTTGAGCAGTGGGCCGGTTGCCGAAACATCCAGCGTACCATCGGCTGTACCCGGGAGTAAATGAAGGACGGGCTCGGTGAGTTTTACCGACAGCACGTCGGCAATGGCACGGGAAACGGCACAGTGTACCATTCCGCAACCGCAGCGCTGTGCGGCTTCCGCCATCAGGGTGACCGATCCGGTCATTCCCGGCGATCCGCCGACAAACAGTGCAAGGCCGTGATCAAATTTTGATCCGTCCGGACGGCGACGTGGAAGCATTTTTCTGAAATCGGAGATGGCGGGCAGGAACATGACCGGATCGATGTTCGCTATAAGATCATCAGGGTAACTCAGCTCCTCGACAATAAGGTTACCGGTAAACGATTTTCCCGGAAAGAAATGAAGACCAGGTTTTGAATATCCCATCGCCACGGTAGTGGCTGCTCTGATACAGGGAAAACCGGGCAGTCCGGTATCATTATCGAGACCCGAAGGAGTGTCGACCGCGAGCACCGGTATCGCACTGTTGTTGATGGTCTCGATCATGAGCGCATGGAGCCCGTGCGGGTTTCCCTTAAGTCCGGTACCCAGCAGTGCATCGATAATCAGACAGAAACGAGACGGGTGGGGAAAATCCGCAATATCGTCGATGATTACTACCGGAAATTTTCCGGCGGTATAATCGCGGTAGGCGAGCAGGCACTCCCCTCCGAGGTTTTCGGGGGGGACCAGCGAGTAACAGACGACCCGGTAGCCGTCGTTGATCAGCAGTCTGCCGGCGACATAACCGTCGCCGCCGTTGTTGCCTTTGCCGCAGACAATGGCGATTTCTCCCGAAGCGGTGTCGGGGATCATCTCGCGTGCGGCCTGATAGAGCCCCATACCCGCCTTCTGCATATAGCGGTAGCCGATGGAAGAGTCATTGCCGATCGCGGTGCGGTCTACTTCCCGCATTTGTGTGATGGTGAGGATAGGGTTCATGCGGCATCCGTGGAAAGGGAGTATGTTTGTTATGAGTTCCCGCCGGCAATTGCAGCTTTCCGCTCATGCTACTTGTCGAAGGGTACCGGCGCGGATTGTCCTGATGGAGTATCGGCAGTACCGTGTAAGACTCCGAAAGGACGTTACAGTAAAGAATAAAATAAATGAATCCATCGGCAGGTGCCATATCGTCGAAACGGGTACCGGTTTTTGCAGCCCGGGGGCTGTCGACATGAAGTATCGGTATTGTCAATCGATACCGGCGAAATCGCCGTAACCTGACTGCACGATGCAGTCGCAGTCGCTGTCGCGTACCACCGTCGCTTCGACGGTTCGGTCATCGCTTCCCCAGTGGGTGATGCTGCCGGCGAAAGAAAGCACCGTCGTGTCCTGCGGTTTGTCAACATATACCCGGCCGCCGCTTTCGTCGATAACACCGAGCCGGTACTGCGACCAGTGAAGATCAGGAATGTCTACTGTAAAGTAAGTGTGCTCGCCGGGAGCGAGCAGGGCTCCATCGGCAAGAAGGTTTTCTCCCCAGGTGCCCGAAGGGGTCGGCGTTTGAGCATCGGCTCTTCCCATGGCCATGAGCTGAATGGAAAAAATGGTGAAACTGCTGCCGGCTGCATTTTCAAATTTGACACGGAGGTTCCCGTCTCCATCGGACGATGGTGTCGTACCGGTGAGCAGATCGCAGGAGATGATAAAAAGCAGACTGCAGCAGCCGATCAGTACCGGTTTAAGCAGGTGGGTTCTCATGGAATACTCCGTTTCTGATGTATAGGAATGTGTCGTCAGGAATTCCGGTCCAGACAAAGTATATCGCTGGTAACATGGGGAGGCAAGAGGAGAGATACAATGCTTGAGGTACTCTATTCAGGTCCTTTAAATTAATGTTTACGGGGCCTGCTCATGTTGATCACGCGTCCCGATAAACGGGATCGTAATTTTACCTGCCTGAATAGTTTCGGCTTGAGGAGTGTATTGGAGGTCATGCCATATGATCGAAAAAAAGTCCTTCGACCATCGAAACATCTTCGATGATTCTGTTGAAATCGCTGTGGCTGATATTTTTACGCTGTTTCTCTTTGACTTTACCCTGCTCATCGAGGAGATAGAGCTCAATGTAGACTTCTCCCCATCGTTTGAAAACTTTAAAGCGGTAGGGAAGATTCCGTTCCTTCAGCCGTTCGTTGGATACCTCGACGGCTTTGCTGAGCGGATGAAAATAATCACGGACCTTTTTCGGCGGGCGGCGCTGCTGTTGTTCCTTATGCTGGGGGTTACGGTCAAGTGAAGGACGTGTTGCCTGCACCGCATCAAGAGGGGCAACGTTTCTGACATCGGATGGGGGCACTGCATCATTAATCGCCATGAAACATCCCGGTTAAAGGCGGGTGGTACCAGAAACCACCGTGCAGTATGATCGTTATCCGTCTCTCAGGCGTCCTGAAGTGACGGGTTTAGGTGTGCCGAATCGATAACCGGTGCGATTTTTTACTACAATTAGCAGTAACGACTGGTACACTGATATAAATTTAAAACAGCACTTGCATGATTTGCTACTATAAGATAATAATTTATTACCATCGATGCAGTGCCAACTGCCGAAGAAGGAACGTTTACCCGCTTAAATATCGAAGGTTTTTACGTGAATAATTCTCATCAATCCCTGATGATTATACTTCTTTCAGGAGTACTTTTTTTACCTGCCGTTGTATCACCGACTAAGGCTGCATCACATAAAAAGACTGCAGATAGGAATTATGTCAGTCAGGAACTGATTGATACCTCCATTCAACGCGGGTTTATTCTACTGAATGAATCTGCGGATATGGCAGGGGTCGGTTTCAGGCACCAGCGTTCGATCGTCGAAGCGAAAAAGATTGTGCGACGGCTGAAGGAGCAGGCGAAAGGTGATCCGAACGAGAAGTACATCCTCTGGAAAGCGGGGGAACTCGAAGCGCAGATCTATCTTGAGGAGAGTGACCTGATGCTGCAGGAAATGATGAAAAGGCAGCTGACCATCAATGAACTGGTAGATAAGTACAACAAGGAAGTCGGAAAATGGCGTCCCGAATTCGCGACGCTTTACAGAATTCATAAATCCATGGAGCAGGTGGATCAGCGTAAAGCGAACGAGCTTGCGGATTCCTATAACCAGCGTAAACGGGCCATCTCGCGCGAGACCGTCTACTTTCTCGAGAAAGCACTGCTGGCTGGTGACATTGAAAAAGCGCGGAAAGAGGTGGGCTACTGTCTGCGTAATCAGCTCTATCTTGATATATCCCAGTCAACCTACAAACGGCTTGAAGAGCGGGTTGAAGGGCTGATCAGCGCACAGGATGAAAAACCGAGAATTGAAGTGCAGGTGCGCTCTGCAGAGAAATTGCTTGGTAAAAAGAAAATCAATGAGGCCCGTAAAACACTCGACAGCGCGGATAACAGTTTTTCCATCATCAAAGCGTTTCTGCCGCAACGTGAATCGATTGCACTTTCCTCATCGATGAAACGGATGAAAAACCGGCTTGGCGGCATCGAAGATTCACTGGTTGATGTCAATATCAGCATTCTGCGTTCAAGGGGGGTGGATGCCGCCGATAAATATCTGCAGACCGTATTGCGTCCGCTGGGGGTCAGTCGCGAGAAAACCGCTTCGGTCGATCGGATGATCATTTCGGTGAACTCACCGGAAGACAATGCAATGAGCTCCGAACTTGATGGGCTCACTGATGAGGGGCCGGAGGAAAGTCCGGTGATGGACAACATCATGCTTGCCGCCAAGAAAAAAGCGCAGAAGAAAAAAGACAGCCTGCAGGAGATAGAGAATGCCCGATTGTGGCGGGAGCGCCGGGAGCAGGCACGTAGAGACAGTATCGAACAGGCACACCTCGCGGTGCTACAGGCGAAACAATTTCGGGCCGATTCGATCGTGATGACCATCTACGGATATATTGAACATAATGATATGAAGAAGGCGAAAACACTTCTTTCCCGGGAGAAAAATTTTCTCAAATCGATCATGAAATCCGATGAATTCGCGATGATCGGTTTGACAATGGATCAATTTTCCCGATCGGTTGCGACGAAAAAGACCGAAGTGACCTATTTAACCCCGGTTGAAAAGAAACAGCAGCCTGCCATGTCGGTGACCGATCCGTTACTGCAGAAAAATCTTGAGCGTGCACAGCAGGAAATCGAGGGAATTTATTCGATGCTCGAAAAAAATGATGTCAGCCGGGCCTATCGCCGTTTTCAGGTCAACCGTACTCCTCTGCAGAAATACCTCGCACCGGAAGCCTTCAACATGCTTGAAATGTCGGTGACACAGGCATACGAATTCACCTCAAAAAAACAGTAGCAACAGTATGATATCTATGGGGTTAGCGTTTCCGCCCCGATGGCGTGTGTTATTGACATGTGCACTCGTGCGGGCGTGTTTGCCGATTATCCGGAGCGAAAAGAGATTTTCGGTTGCTAATTTCAGGAAAAAACATCATTTTATGATGCGATGAAAGAACAAGGAAAACGGGGCATCGCTCCGGCGATGGTTATACTTTTCGGGATCAAACATTCCGGGAAATCTTCAATAGGCAGGATGCTTTCAAAAGAACTCGACTGGCCGTTTTCGGATCTTGATGACTGTATCGAGATGAAAACCCAGGAGGCTGCCGGTGTGTCGATCCGGGATTTTTTCCGGATCGAGGAACAATGCCGGTTTTTCCGTCTTGAACATGAATGCCTTGATCTGTTTCTTAAAAACCGGCCCGCCCCCTGGATTCTTGCTACCGGTGGCGGGATTATTGAAAATGAATCCGCAATGGGAATTTTTTCCGCTCAGACGGTTAAAATCTTTCTGCATAATGACCCGGAGATCCTCTTCGAGCGGATTATCAGAAAGGGAATACCGCCCTTCATGTCGCCGGATGATCCCTATGGAAGTTTTATCGCCATTTATGAATCGAGGGCGGCACGCTACCGGGCGATCGCCGATATTATTGTCGACCGGACTAATCAGTCGCGGGAAGAGAGTACCGAAACACTGATCACTTTACTGAAGGAATACATCGATGCCCGGAAATAGTTTTGGCCATCTTTTCAGAATTTCGACTTTCGGCGAATCGCATGGTGGCGCCGTCGGAGTGGTCGTTGACGGGGTGCTCCCCGGAATGGAGCTTTCCGAAGAGGATATTCAGGTACAGCTTGACCGAAGAAAGCCCGGTCAGTCATCGATCACCACTCCGCGGACGGAGCCGGACACCGTGCATATTCTCTCGGGCATTTTCGAGGGAACAACCACCGGTACATCGTTATTGCTTATCCTGTATAATCAGGATGCCCGGCCGCAGGCGTACTCGGAAATAAAAGATTTATTCCGGCCGGGGCATGCGGATTTCACCTATCTGAAAAAATACGGTATTCGTGATCATCGCGGAAGCGGTCGTGCATCGGGGAGAGAGACCGCCGCCCGGGTGGCGGCAGGAGCGGTCGCGAGGAAGATCCTCGCTGCACGCGGGGTAACCGTTACCGCGTACACCATCCAAGTCGGCACCATCAAATGCAGCACACGTGATCTGTCGGTCATCGAAAAGAATCCGGTGCGTGCATGCGACCTGAACGCGTCGGCAGAAATGGTGAAACGGATCGAACAGCTCAGAGACGAGGGGAACAGTATCGGCGGCATTGTAGAGTGTTGTATTGACGGTATTCCGCCGGGACTCGGAGAACCGGTGTTCAATAAGCTCGAGGCTGAACTTGCCCATGGTATTATGAGCCTCGGTGCGGTAAAGGGGTTCGAGGTCGGGTCGGGGTTCGGTTGTGCGGCGATGACGGGACTTGAGCATAACGATCCGATGGATAAAAACGGTTTCGTCTCGAATAATGCCGGTGGTATTATCGGCGGTATTTCCACCGGTGAGCAGATTGTTTTCAGAGCCGCGGTGAAACCGACCTCGTCGCTATCAAGTCCGCAACGAACGATTGATATTCACGGAAACGAAATCGAAATCAGGACCGAGGGACGGCACGATCCGTGCATCTGTCCGCGTATCGTCCCGGTGATCGAGGCAATGTCGTGCATCGTGCTCGAAGATCATTTCAAGCTTCAGGCGAGTCTGGACCGGTAACCTCTCCCTTGCTACTCTCCCGAAGTGCCAGTTCTTACCCATATTTATTCCTGAACACAGGGGGTATTTTAAACGAGCATGAACATGCCGCTCCTATGGAGCTTGGATAATTCGGCTTTTTGCATTACTACCGACATATCGGCCCTAGAAGCCTTAAAAAAATAGTGCGTCCTAGGTGCGAAATATTTGTAGCAAATGAAAAAAGAGATGATTTGTGGTCCGTCAGGACCGGTATGTTTCATCCTGCATGAGAGATATAAGGTCTTTATGTTTTTTTTTAAACAGATGCTGGATCAGAGAAAAAATCGATTCCTCCGTGTTAAGAAAAATATATGGGTAAAGATCAGCCCCCCGGGAGAGATCCAGCGGAAAAAGAACTACACTCTCAAACGTACATTGTTAAATTGGAGCGCACCATGGTACATGGTTCAATGATCACCCTGCAGACGAAAGGCTTTTCCGATATTCACGATATCACCGGAGAGGTACGGAAGGTCATCGATGCGTCATCGGTGACCGATGGTATCGTCGTCGTATCGGTGATCGGTTCCACCGCGTCAATTTCCACCATCGAATATGAGGGTGCGCTCGTCACCGATGTGGAGGAGCTGCTCGAGAGAATGATTCCTCATACAATCCGCTCCCGTCACAGTGAGACCTGGGGTGATGACAACGGATTCTCGCATATGCGTGCGACACTTATGGGACCGTCACTCACCATCCCGGTTGCCGGTGGCGCACCGGTCCTCGGTACCTGGCAGCAGATCATCGTGATCGATCACGACAACCGGCCCCGTTCCCGCAAAATCTACGTGCAGGTGATGGGGGAATGATGGCCATGTAAAGGCCATCATTCCCCCCTGAACCGGTACACCGTGTCATCGACACTGCAACTGTCAAGAGTATATTCCACTGTCCACCGTCCGTCGAAATCGATAAGTTCCACGATGCCGATCGAATCGGCGAGGGTGATCTCGTCGAATCCGTGAATAATCGGTGAACTGTACTCCAGGGTGACCGCATCGCGGAAGGTCCCGGCACCGCAGGTGAATGATTCATGCCAGGTGTAGGTTACCGTTCTGCCGTTGGAGGTGAAGGTATCGGTCGCCGCGTCGATTTTCGGGGGTAGAAAAAGGTGGTAGGTTCCGATGAGTGACGGGCCGAACATTGTTCCGCGAGAGGTCTGTTGAAACCAGTCATCGGTGGTGTCCACCCGCAGTTCCTGAAACGATACCCGGTAATAAAGAATATTGTCGTCACTGATGGTATCGGTAACCGCGATTCGCAGAGAATTACCGCCCGGTTCGCTGTATTGCCACCAGTTCGAGTTGTTCCGGAATGGAAAGAGGGATGCGGTTTTGAAGGAAATCCGTTCCGGTTCGGTAGTTGTGGTCGTGGTGGTGGTTGTTGAAGGTCCGTCGTCGTTATCTTCAGGATCGTAACCAGGTCCGTTGACCATCACTTCACACGACGAAAAGAGTGCAAGAAGCAATGCCATGGCAGTATACGATATAATATCACGGATCATAAACTGCTCCTATCTACCCGGACCGACAAGCGTCGGCTGCTGATGAATGGTGATGGTGATTGAATCATCATCGTTATCATAATCATCGTCGTCGTCGTTGTAGACGAAGATTGCGCATGAACAAACCAGCAGATACAGTATCAAGGTTGCGACGGCAATAAAACGAATCATGCTATTCTCCTTTTTTATCGGTATGCGGAGACAATATGCCCCCTCTCGGTGAAACACCGGTTTCACCGCTTTTTTGTTGCTTCTTTTAAAAATGCTTTCTGTCAACTCCGGCGGTTGCGCAACCGCCGTGTATCAGTGAAACGAATATTCAGAATATCAGACGGAACAATCACTCATACGCATTACTCCCCGGTAAAGGACTGCAGGGTTGAGACAATCCCCGGAATCGGATTTTCCAGCGAAAATTCATAACCGTTTTTAAGCGGTTTGAACAGACGGATTACCACCGAATAATCGGTGCCGACCGGTATCCGGTCGAGTGTGAACTGCAGATTACGGCTGGCGCACCGCAGTTGCAGTCCGGTACCGCGGATATCGATATAGAACAGTACGTCGCCCGGAGTGCTGCCGGTGTAGGCGATCGCGACACCTGCCGTCGGTTTCGCGAAAAGCGTACCCACGTCAACCCGTGGTTCGTTTTCGTGCACGGTCACCCGGTGAGCGATGGCTTTGCCGTCGTTATCACGGATGTAAATGATATGTGTTCCAGCTTTCACGTTCCTGATGACGAATGAACCATCGTCTTCCGTCCATGCGACCGCTTCTTCCTCCGCATTGCCGGTATCGGCCAGATAGTTTTCAGGATTGATGAAGACCGGTCCGTCGATTACCGGCAGCGCGCTATGTTCAAGTCCCGCACGGATTTTCGATGTCTCACTGCTGTCGGGATACTCGACGACACCCACCACTTCCGAACCGGTTCCGCCGATTGACGAGGTTTCTTCGGGTTCGATGGTGGTACAGGTGATGAAGCCCGCACCGAGAAGACAGGGTACCAGTAGGCGAAGCTGTCGGAAGAGCCGCATCATGATTCCTCCCTGCTGCCGGAAACCGGAAAAAGCTGCAGGTTGAGATGGTATACCCGTTCAAGCGGCTGCGGATCGTGCGCCACCATACTGAGCAGTTCCTGCCGGAACTCATCGATCCGTTCGTTGATTTTTCTGAATCCCTCCCGTGAAACACTGAACGTGAGTGTCGAGAGACGGCGTTCCTTTTTCGGGATGCCGTCGATCGCCCGCCGTGCCAGATCGGCGAATTCGAGAAGAAACCGGTTGACGATCACCTGCGGTACCTGTGCGCCGCTTGCCGTGAATTTATCGGCGGCGGTGAGTGTGCCGTTGTCGTTTCGGCGAATCACCCCGAGATG
>JAFGHA010000022.1 GCA_016930275.1 Chitinispirillaceae bacterium | reverse complement strand
GATGCATTTTATGGAGCTGAGGGGGATCGAACCCCTGGCCTCGACATTGCGAACGTCGCGCTCTCCCAGCTGAGCTACAGCCCCAAGAAGATGAAAATATATATCAGCAACCGACGGTCATTCAACCCAAAACCACTTAAGAACGGCCCTTATGCATCCGATCGAGGGATTGGTTATTCTCTGAGAAACGGTTCGACCATTTTTTTTTCGGCATTTTTATTCCAAGCAGCCGTTTTCCCGGATAATTCCGGATAATTATTGACGATATCCTGTACGATTATGTAATATGTAGAAAACATATTCGGCTGCCGCCTGGAAGTCACTTCACCGGCTCCGATGACGTATCCATTCTTCATCAGGAAATCCAACTCAGAAATAACACAGGAATTCACGATGTCGGGCCAGCAAGCTAAAGAGATTTCAGAAGAAATTTATCACCGGATTTATCGGCTGATCAAGCGGCGGGTAAATGCACATACAATCGCCGCCACCCTGCACCTGCCGGTCAGGACGGTTCTGGGAGTCATCAGCCGACTTGAACGTTCTGAATCTTCCAACGGTTCGATAAATCAACAACAGGGTACGGCCGGTGATGATGCTTCAGCCGAAAATAATTACCTGGATATCTATTTTTATCCAAAAACCCGGTATGCGATTCTCGATCTTGTCGGAGTACTCTCTGAGGAGCATACTCCGCTCCTGAAGACTGAAATCCAGAAGGTGATAGCTACCTCCTGGAAAGCGATAGCCATCAGGATGAGTCATGTACAGGTACTCTGCGATGAAGCCGCGCAAATTATCCTTTCCAGCAAGGAGGATTTTACCGCAATGGGAAGATACATGGGTATTCTTGATCCTGCCCCGGCAATAGAACAGACGCTCGCCGCCACTCACCTCGAGGACACTATACCGATCTTCGGTACCGAACGCGCATTCGAAGATGCTGCGTTTGCGAAAAAAGGGAAACTCTACTCACGTCACGGTAATAACCCTGCGGGGTGAACGACGGTTGCCGGAGCGTAAACATCTCCATCTCAGTCAGTTTATTTCCGTTTTTCGCATATTCCCCTTTTTATATCCGCCTGTTTTTATTACTTTTAATAAAGATCGGTAGCATCCGTCGCACCGGAAGATCTGAGTGATGCCGATTGGTGTGTAGCGCATACACATCGCCACGGAAGTGCTCATAACTTTTTCCTGCAGTCCCATCGCTCAGAGCCAACCGGGCTTTATAAACGACTGTACACCTCCGTAAAGCTCATAAAATCCGGAGACGTAAAAACACCGGCTGTGTTGGAATACGATGCAACGTTCAACGATAACTACACAGGAGTGATAGTAATGGCATATCTCGGAATCGGTTATTCCGGCCCCGAAACATCCTTTTTACGGGAACTGGTTAACCGGCATATCGACTGGCTTAAGGGCGATCGGTTGCCCCGTTTTTTCGGGGATGACTTCATTGTGTTGTACGATTCCAATACCGCGCGGGAATTCGCAAAAAAATGCCGGCTCGCGGACACCGATGATGCCGTGCATATTTACACTATGGACAAACAGACCTGAAGCTGACCATGACCGTTCGGGCCATTCCACCGGACGGGATCTCTCCATCTCCTTCAGTCAATTATCACATTCGTCGGGAATACGGAAACCATGCTCCATTTCACTGAAAAAATCGAACCCCAGAAAATACTTCGTCTTCTATCGCGGAGTATTCCTTACTATCTCAAATCCTGGAAGACACAGGATCCGGACAATGAAGGTCTGTTCGGTTCCACCGACCCGTCAATGTACAACATGCGTACGGTCGGCGCCTCATCACCGGTGATTGAATACGTCCTCAAGCCGCATCTGAACATCATCACCATTCTTGGTAGTTTTCTCTACCTCGGACAGGAGGAGTTGATCTGCGCCCTCCAGTCCCGTGATGATCTCATCGATAAAATCAGAAAAGCCGTCGACTGGGCATGTGCAACACACCTTACCGGCAACCGTGATGTCGAAACATTCCTCAACCGTAAACGATGGGGGGAAAACTGGCGCAGCAGTTTCTGGGCTGTCCAACTTGGTATCATTTCCGTTTTCTGCAAAGAGCATCTCGAAAAAGAAGCCATTGAGCGCATCAGCGCCATTCTTGCTTTCGAGGCCGACCGTTTTATTGATCTCCCCCCTCCCTCGGGATGTCACACCGACACCAAAGTCGAGGAAAACGCTCAGGATCTCATGCTGCTCGCCTGGGCACTCTGCACCAATCCCGATCATCCGAATGCCGGCAAATGGGAATCGGCGCTGCGGATCTGGGCACTCAATATTGCCTCGAATATTCACGATAAAACCGATCATTCCCAATTTTTTTCCAGCTCAATTGCACAAACGGTTTCCACTCAGAACCTTTTTCCCGACATGACCGCCGAGAATCATGGATTTTTTCATCCGGAAGTCCTCGCGTATGGAGCGTGGATTGTCATAGCGATGGCCGCTTATGTGATGCATGATCGTCAGATCCCCGACTTCCTTTCCCGAAAAAATCACCAGCGTACGTTCGATATCCTGCTTCGCTTCTGTCTGCCGAACGGCCTCATCTATACTCCCGGAGGACACGACATGCCGATGTTCGTGCCGCGACCGCTGGCGCTCTCCTGGGGAATATGGCACAATGATCCACGGGCGATGCATATGACCGGCAAGCTCCTCGGATGGATGGACACCTGCCTCCTTACCGATCTTGAGCAGCAGGGTCCGTGGGTTTTCGGCTTTGAACAACATCATGAGGGATGGGAACTGTTGTTTCAGAGTCAGGTCGGTTTTGAGCTGGCACTGCTCGCCTGCCTTCCCTTTTCACATGAGCATCGTACCTACACGGCGGGCCAGATCGAAAATGCCATCGATACACGGCACAACTACCCGTTCGTGGAAGTATGCTACCGCCGAAATGTGCGCAGTACCCGGAGTATTGCCTGGAAAGCGATCGGCAGCCATCCGCTTATCGGATTCTGTGTGCATAATCAGGTGGAACTGGTTGCACCGTTCAGAGCCTCGTTGCTTGGAATACCATCGATATCAATACCTATCAAGCACTGGAAGGTGGCCTATCATCACGATCATTTCCAGCGTGACGGTTTTGATTCAAGTGGAAGAATCATCTACCTCGATGCCGATAACAATCAGCTCCTCCACCGCGATATCCGGGTGTTGACCTGGGGCGAGGAAGGGCTGGTGGTTTTCGACACCATTACCGCCGACCGGAAACTCACGGTCAATGAACAGTATCTCTCGCCGGTATATCTGGTCAATGACCACTGGACCGGGTATAAACTCGACTTCTACAGTGGATCACTGCGGGAATCGATCAGTTCGTTCCAACGTAAATACCGTGAAATCAACTGTCCCTCCTTCTGGGCCAGCATCGAGAACCATCTGTTGTTTCAGTTCATCTGGGGCAGAACAAAGGGGCTCTACTACCTTCCCGGAGGTGAGCGGAACGCTCCACCCTACTGGAAAAACTGCAGGGTGGATATGCTTGCCGTTCACGTGGAGGCGCAATCCGCAAAAGAAGGCTCCGTCGTCTATCGTGTCGGATATTACATCGGCGCGGGAAAAGGTCCGAGACCGTTCAAATCAGCGGGTACTGCCGGTGAATTTTTCAGGGGCCTTGTTATCATGGATGGAAAAACCACCATAGGTCTCAGCTGACTCCGCCACCGGCCTGCATGAACATCCTGATTTACCATTATGGTGCACTGGGTGATTTTATTACCGCATTACCGTCTTTCCGTTTTTTTAAGAACCGGTACTCCGGAACGGTCACCCTTCTCGGTAAGAGGGAATACGGCACCCTCGCCCTGCAATCGGAATACGTGGATACCATCCTGGATGCCGACAGCAGCAGCCACCGTTTTGTTTTCTCCCCCTTAACAGCCACCGGTGAGCTGCAATCTTTTTTCGGGCAGTTCAAGGTGGTTGTGCTGTTTACCGGAAAAGATGCCACAATCAGTGAAAATGCCCGTAAGAGCTGTCCTGGAAAACTGTATCTTCCGCCTCCGATCCCTCCGTCACATCGACACGCAATTGACCGTTACTTCGACCTTTTCCCCGAGGAGAAATTCCTGCCGGAGGATGTTCCCAAGATATCCGTTCCCGCCGTATCGTCAGGAGGAAGAATCTCCGAGGCGTTTTTTCGTGAACATCACCCCTATATTGTCATTCACCCCGGTAGCGGCTCTCCGCGAAAGAACTGGCCTTTCGAACATTTTATAAAAGTTGCCTCTGCGATACACAACAGCGGCTATACGATCGTATGGTTGTCAGGCCCGGTCGACCGGCAAACCGGATTTCCCGAAAGTGATATCCGTTTCAGCAGGCTTTCACTTCCGGAGTGTTCGCTATTGCTGAAACACGGCAGTGCATATCTGGGAAATGACAGCGGTATCACCCATCTTGCCGCGGCAACCGGAACCAACGTGGCAGCTATTTTCGGGCCGTCCGATCCTGTACTATGGGCACCACGGGGAACCGGCGGAATAACTGTTCTGTATCATCCTCCGGCAGAAGGTTGTTCACCATGTCATCTTCAACCGACCGGAAAGCAGCACAGCTGCAACCATTCCTGCATGCGACAGATCACGGTTGAGGAGGTGCTTGAAACTCTGACATCCCTCACCGGTACCGATATCACCTGACGACAATGTATCTTTAGTGAGCATATGGCGCAAAAACAAAAGGCTCTTATCACCGGAAGCAACGGTTTTGTCGGGGGATGGCTCTCGGAACTGCTCATCCAGCGGAATTTTGAAGTTCTATGCACCGATATTCAGGAGACGAACCGTTATCCGGATCGCGGTATCTACCGGAAAGTTGATATTACTCACGAGGAAGAGATGGCCGACGTTGTCGCCGGTTTCCAACCTGATGCCATCTACCACCTGGCAGGAGTGAGTTATCTTCCCCAGGCCGACCGTTCGCCGAAACAATCCATCGACAGCAATATCTCAGGAACCCTCAGTGTGCTCGACGCGGTCAAATCCGCCTCCCCGCAATCAAAAGTTCTTTTGATCGGTTCATCGAAGGAATACAACGGTTCAATCACTTCCGACGGGGTCAGCGAAAGAAAATCTCCGCATCCCACCAACTTCTACGGGATTACAAAATATGCCGCCGAGTTGCTCGGATTGCAATATCACCGTCAGTTCGGACTTGATATCCGTTGCACACGATCGTTCAACCACACCGGGCCTGGTCAATCTCCCCATTTTGTCTGCTCGGACTGGGCACAGCAGGTGGCGGAAATTGCCGGTGGCCGTCCCGATGCCTCGATCACCGTCGGTGAGATTGACGTGACAATTGATTTTACCGATGTTCGTGACGTCGTAGCTGCCTATATGGCCATCATCGAGAAAGGACAACCGGGAGAAGTATACAACGTCTGCAGTGGCAGCGGTATCAGTCTCAACTGGATTCTCGATTACCTCTGCAATAAATCACCTGTTCCCGTTTCGGTCCATTATCATGACGAAAAAAAACGGGACCACCGGTCGAATAAAAAAATCATCGGCAGCCACGCGAAACTGACCGCCGCCACCGGATGGAAACCGGCCATCCCGTTTGAACGTACGCTGGACGATCTGTATGCGTGGTGGCTGCGGACTCTTGAAGAGTAGAAATGTAAAGGAGTTCTTTCCGAAGCAACTTTATTATTGAATACCCCTTACCCTTCCCGACATTTCCTTAACGCTGGACTTTAAAGTCAGAACGACGTTATACTATAGCAGGATTATTATAATTTGAATTGCTGCATGTACCGGATCTTTAATACATATCAGATATTGCTTTTTTCGAAAAGCTACTACAGTTTTTAAGAAAAACGATCATTTTCCATTTTCACTATAAATTCAGTTGCTATACCTTAAGAATCATTATGACCTCGGAAAAAAATACAATGAAAAAGCTGTTATTGATATTTTTTATAAAAACCATAGCGATTAGCGGTACACTTTTTGACAACTATGGTATTCCTAGTCCTGACCCTATCTCATCACACGACAATACGTATGAATACGTAACCATTATTGGATCCGGTCCCGATCTATCCGGTATAATAAGTTTACATTGCATATGGGATTTGGAAGAAGAATTACTCCTGAACTTTTCATTCAATCTTCAGGAGGCCCCCTATTATGTAAACATACCCTCCAGTATGGCAACCAGTTTCGCCTCACCTGAACCGGATATGACTATTCAGACCACCAATCCTTCTCTTCAGATGCTGAATGGGGAATACTATGTCCGCCTTGAAAATGACATCTTTTTCATGGTTGATAAAAATGAACAATTCGCACTGATATGGACAATAGACAGTACTGTTACTATTCCGGGTCCACCCACTATCACCCTCCTTGGTCCCAATCCGATTATTCACGAAACAACACATCCATTCACCGATCCCGGAGCAACGGCATTCGATGTTGAAGATGGTGATATCACAGAGTCAATTGTTGTCACCGGATTGGATAACTTGTCAACACCCGGCCTTGATACACTGACCTACAGTGTCACCGATAGCGACGGCCATGCATTTCAAACAACAAGGATTGTAAAAAAAGTTCATGATACCCTGCCGCCGGTTATTTCCCTGAACGGCCCTCGAATAACGATTATTACAAATGCATCAGACTACGTTGCGACCACTGCTTCGGCAATTGATGCTATATATGGCGATCTGACCGATTCCATCGTCGTTTCAGGTGAAGTCGATACAGATGCTGATGGTTTCTATCCTGTCGTATACACGTGCATCGATCCATCGGGAAATATTTCCCGAATAACCCAGACATTTATCGTTACGACGTATCTTGACGGCACGGCGAATGTTTTTCTTAATCAGATAGGCTACTTTACTACTCAGAATAAATCCGCCGTTATTACAGACTGTATCCCCGAAAGGTTTTCAATAATCAATCCAATTTCAGATTCTGTTGTTTTTTCCGGCATACCTGAAACCGGTAACAGTGAACCATCGGGAAAGTCGACATATTATGCTGATTTCAGTTCCTTTAAAGAAAATGGTGATTTTTTTCTAACGGTCAATGACTCCATTCGGTCGTATCTTTTCAATATAAATGACAGTTGTTATTCAGAACCGCTCAAAGCCGCATTGAAATCCTATTATTACCAGCGTTGTTCATTGTCATTGCCCGAAAAATTCGCCGGAAAATGGTCTCGTTTAGGCGGGCATGCGGATACCTCCTGTCTGTTTCATCAGGAATCTACCGGCAGAACAGGCAGTATTTCCTCACCGGGGGGCTGGTACGATGCCGGTGATTATGGAAAATACATGGTTAATGCCGGAGTAACGGTGGGAACACTTCTATCTGCAAATGAGATGTTTTCCACACTGGAAATTGATAATCTTGGTATTCCCGAGTCGGGTAACCACAGGAGCGATCTTCTTGACGAAGTGCGCTATGAGATTGAATGGATGAAAACCATGCAGGATAGCGATGGAGGAGTTTTTCATAAACTAACGACTGCGTCATTTGCGCCATTTGTTATGCCGAATGAGGCAATCGACCAACGTTATATAATCGGAAAATCAACCAGTGCTACCTATAATTTTGCGGCAACAATGGCCATGGCAGCACGATTGTGTGTCGACAGTTCCTTTTCCACGGATTGTCTGACCAGGGCGAAGCATGCATGGGAATGGGCCGCTGACAATCCTTCCGTTGACTTCAGCAATCCCCCAGACATTGCAACAGGAGAGTATTCCGGATGTGACATTGAAGCAGTAAAAATATGGGCTGCCGCCGAGTTGTATTTAGCAACGGATGATGATGTATACAAACAGGCTATGGGTGATCTCAGTTCACTCGAAATACCGGTATCATGGGCAAATGAACGAACTCTTGCTTTTTTCAGTCTTGTGCAGTCATCGACATCACTGACAGAAGTTGCTGGAAAAGCGATTGTAGACTATGCGGATCTTCTTGGAGATCCTGTCAATATGACAGCATTCCGTTCTCCACTGACCGAATTCACCTGGGGATCAAACGGACAATGCTGTAATTATGCCATGGTTTTCGCTTACGCTTATTTCTGTACAAATGACCGGAAATACCTTGATTGGGCAACCGGTACGATGGATTATATATTCGGAAAAAATCCTTCAGGGAAATGTTTTATCACCGGTTTCGGCTCCAATTCACCACAGCAACCTCACCATCGGATATGCGCGGCAGATAGTATTCGGGAACCAATCCCGGGGTTTCTTGTCGGAGGAGCAAACGGTGATAAAAGCGACAGGCTTGATTATCCCTCATCGTGGGACGAAAGTCGATGTTACCTTGATACAGTAGAGAGTTTTGCAACAAATGAGGTTGCCATTAACTGGAATGCGCCATTGGTATTCATGCTTATGTTTATAAACAATTATTGTGGAAGGGGAACAACGAAGGCATATTGCCCTCAACATTCAATACATTCCGAAAAAACATCAACCGGGTTCGATTATACCCTAACCAATCACCATCTCCGGATTGCAACAGATTTTAAAGTCGGCCAACAATACGCGATTTCACTCTATGACTTACTTGGACGTCGCATAGTCAGTTGCTCTGCAATATGTCGGAGCGATAATGAGCTGTTGGATATCATCCTTGATAAAATTGTGCATCAGGGATTGATTTTGATAAAGTTGACTACCAGAGATAAAATTGCAGTAGAAAAGATTTTAATCAGATGAATTTTATATTCAGATTTCACTGATTCGATCCTGCGGAATAATCAAATGGCATTGGATAAAACTGTCTGTTTCGATTCTGCTGTGTAGCGCGGATTACCCACCAGTAAACAACTCCATCCAAAGCGATACAATGGCAACAGTGCAGTATGCACTGGACTCAAACCGCTTAAAGAATGTAAATGACACCGGGTGGAACTTTTTTTTAACGGACATGAACCGGCTGATAAAGCGCGTGGTCCCTCCCCTTTCGCTGTATTTTAATGCTACTGCCCGCTATTGGAATCCCTATATGGGTTAACACCTATCAAGTTTCCTAATCGATCTTGAATGTGCGTTCAATAAAAACGTTGCTTCGCAAAGAACGCCCCTACACTTAAAAAAAGGCGCACTCACATGCGCCTTTTTCCGTTAACGGCTTTACAGCCGATCTTTTTTCAACCTCTGTCTGCAGGACGCACCTACTGTACGCCCTTGATCTTCGCCTCCTGCACTTTCACCTTGAATTCGGCTTCACGAGCACGAAGGGTACTGTATTCATCGTTGGTTTCGATGATCTTGAACTCGACACGCCGGTTTTTTGCTCGCCCCCGACTGGTCTTGTTGTCGGCAACCGGCATGGTTTCACCATATCCGATTGCAATAACCCGGTCTTTCGGAACCCCCTTGGAAATCAGATAGGAAGTTACTGAACCCGCACGGGCCGCCGAGAGCACCAGGTTGTATTCATCGGAACCCTGACTGTCGGTATGTCCCTGAATTTCGTAACGGAGTGTTTCGAAATTTTTCAGGAACTGTACGATATAATCGAGTGCCGCATACGAGGTACCAAGCAATTCCGCACTGCCGGTCTTGAAATTTATCGCCTGCAGTTTGGTATTGAGCGCCTTCGTTTCCTTTTCCGACGGACGGACGAGGGTATCAGGACACCCGTCATCATCCTTGTAGCCGTTGAAGGTTTCCGGATCGTTGATGCAGTTATCGAGCGTGTCCGGAACACCGTCCTTGTCGTTATCGAAATCGGGGCAGCCGTCGGCATCTTCGAACATGTCGATATCCTCGGGCATGTTCGGACACTTGTCGAGCGAATCGGGAACGTTGTCACCGTCGTTGTCGAAATCGGGACACCCGTCGTCATCGTTGAAATTATCACGGTCTTCGGGTTCCATAATGCACTTGTCAAGTGTGTCGGGGACCTCATCCCGGTCGTTGTCGTAATCGGGACACCCGTCGGTATCTTCAAACTGATCGAGATCTTCGGGATCCAGCGGACACTGGTCGACGGTGTCGGGAATACCGTCCTTGTCATTGTCATAATCGGGACAGCCGTCTTCATCGTCAAATCCGTCCTTATCCTCGGGCTCCGACCGGCACATATCGGTTTTATCGGGAATTCCGTCGCCATCCTGATCGGCTGACATACCCCAGTTGACGTTGAGTCCGACGGCGACCTCCATACCTCTGCGCGGCACGAAGAACGGGTGCCCGATCGCTTTATAGGAGGCGTTGAGTGATACGTATTTGAAGTTGAGGCCGGCCCCGACCGCCGAAGCGAAATGTTCGGCTCCGCCGATCACATACCCGAGACGGATGGGCAGAAAGCCGTGCAACACTCCGGCTTCTCCACCGAAGGAAAGCCGCGGTATGAAACTGCGCCCCGGTGACGGTGCGAGCGACTGCTCGTAATTGACTGCCGCATGCGCGTAATCGGCGAGCAGCCTCAGATTCTGGTTGCGCAGACGGGTGAAATCCCAGGAATAGGAATAGCCGATATTGAGCGCGGCAGGTAACCAGGTGAGGAGCACGTCCCCTTTCGTATCCAGGGTATCGCGCGAACCGGATATTTCTTCGCCTTCATGATTGAAAATGTAGGTATTCGGATCCCCGCCGTTCTGATCGGCAAGCTCGATACCATGGATGATGTCATAGACATCCAGATCGTCCTTCCTGATCTTGTATTCCACCGTCTGAACATTATTCATCCAGAGCAGGACACCGATATTACTGAAATTGACGGTAAGTGTTCCCTTGTCATCGTACAGAATTCCACCCAGGTCCATTCCGATTCCGTGCCCGGTCACCGGTAATCCTTCATGAAACATCGAGGAGAACAAATTATCATCGGCGGCTCTCCACGGTCCGCTGAATCCGAAACCGGTGGTCTGAATTTTTACCCGTCCATCCACACTCACCTGGTTTCCCGCATCATCAAAATAGACATGTCCGCTCTCGGTGGTCGCCTTCAGTACCGAGTGCCCCATTACGTATTTGATACCGATACCACCGGCACCCTGCTCCAGTTTGAAAAATTCATGAAGCGCGGGAATCGTGACCGGCAATCCGAAGCTGAAGGTGAAATCCGTCGCCCAGACCGCCTGTTGCCTGAATTCACTGAAATCAAGCGAGTTCCCGGCGAGCAATCCTTTATCGCGGGAAAATACCGTTAAAAAAGGACCTCCGGGAATTTTCACTTCTTCATCGAAATGAGTGCTCACGTCAAATGCCAGTCGGTTCCATCCGAGATTGGCAAGAGAATGGCGGTACCCTAAATAGATACTCACGCCGTCCGCCAGTTCTTTGGTAAGCTTGTCGGACACCTCATCCGCAGACAACCCCTTAAGCTTGAAACTTTTATCGAGTATCTTGGTGATCAGCGCCGAAGTTTCCCGGGTACTGTCGGTAAAGTACCGGTTGAACGGGGAGAGCGCCAGTTTGTCGCTCCAGGCTCCCACGCCAAGCATAGTCCCCGGAAACATGAGTCCCGCCTTGGGTATCCGCTCGACTCCGAGCAGAGCCGGGTTATGAATCGCTCCCTCAAAATTATGCCCGAGTGCGTTGTGCGTGAGCGTCCCCCCGTTGTTGAGCGGGTTGTGATCAACGGCAGCCTGAATGATTCCGATTAAAAGAAATTGAAAAAAACAGCTGAGTATGAGTTTTTTCATAATGGTGATCACCTCTCTTATTCCCAGATAAGTAATGAATCAGTGGTGTTGATTCCGTCGACACGAAGTCGGGACCGCATATCGACATAGTCGGTATCGCTGAGTGCATCAGGCCCCTGAGGCATGAATCGAATCCACCATCTGAAGTTGAGGGAATCCGCCGCGACCATCGTTCCTATCTGCTGGTCGTCCAGAGTAACGACATTATGCTGTTTCAAAGAAGTACCCCGTTTCGGCACGAAAATACCTGTATCACCGAATATCTTAACGTATCCTTTTGTAACTGCAGCGGTCGGGTGTTTGATTCGCGCCCAGACCTCATCCATAGAGAGTAAATCAAGCGTATCCATGAGGGTATCGGGTGCTACCAGTGCGAGTAGCGAGAGGTTGAGATTCGAGTTGTTGATAAGCCACATCTCGAACTCCGCGGTGCGGTCTTCCAGCTTACTCAGATACCGCATCGCTTCGGGGAGGGGGAACCGGCTGGAACCGAGATCCATATTCACCGTATCGAGTACCTCCCAGTCAAGCTTGGCGTTGAGCCGGTAACTCGTGGCGACATTGATGATCATCCTTCCGATATACCGGTCGAAATCCTCATCCTGAGCGTCAAGATCATTTACCACCCGCATGCGGGTACCCTTCGGTACGGATACTTTCACGGCGATCGCGACCGAATCGGAAAACGCGTTGGCAACATTGGTGATATCAATCGATTTGAAGAATGAAGAGTCCGGACCGACATTGGCAAGTACCGTCGACATGGTGTCCCATACGGACG
>JAFGHA010000189.1 GCA_016930275.1 Chitinispirillaceae bacterium | reverse complement strand
ATACGACCCGGCCTGCGTATAATCAGGTGTCCAGGTGAACGTTCCGTTGGTGAACGTCGCTCCGGTCGGAAGGTCGGTCGCACTGAAGGTCAGCGCATCACCGTCGATATCCGAACCGGTATTTTCAAATTCCAAAAGCGATCCTTCTGAAACGGTCTGTTCGGCGATTTCATCGATTACCGGTGCGTCATTTATCGGATTGACTGTTATTGAAACGGTTGCTGATGATTCCAGATCACCGTCGTTTACGGTAAAACTGAAAAAATCAGTTCCGTTATAATCCGCATCTGGCGTATAGGTAAGATTCGGAGCTGTTCCTGAAATACTGCCGTAGGAGGGCTCCTCGGCAACCTCAAAAGTGAGAGGGTCCTCATCCGGATCTGAAGCCTGCAGTGTAAAAGTGACCGGATTGTCCTCGTTGACGGTCACTTCCTGCTCCTCGGCTGACGGGGCCTGGTTATCAACATGAATAATGATAAACTGTGAACCACCGGCGTCATCAGTGTAATAGAGATAACCGTTTTCATACCACAAATCGAAATCTTCATTGTCTCCGGAAACAGGCAGATAATCGATCTGATCGATAGCTGCGAGGTTACTGATGTCGTATGCGTAAATTCCTCTCGGAACGGGAGTGGACGTTGTATTGGAGCGGGTTCGCACGAACAACCTTTTTCCGGAGTGGTCGACGGTCAGATCGCGTGCTCCGGGGAGCGGGATAGTATTGACAATGGTGGGGCCTGCAGGTGTCGAAACATCAAGCACCATAACACCTTCAATGTCACCATCAGCCGGGTGATCATAAGAGATGTAGAGATAGTGATCGTCGGGACTGAGGGTGACATCATAAGGAAAGATATTGATCTGACCGGCATAGACCGGATGAGCGGCATCCTCGACATTGAAAATCTGGATACTGGGGGTAGGGTACCAGGCTGCCTGATACAGAAATTTACCGTCGGAGGTGACTTCAATACATCTACCATCACCATTGATCGGTGCTACGCCCAGCAGGATGTTTGTCTCCGGATCGTACACCTTGAAAAAAGGATGGATGCCACTATGTTCCGCGACATATAACACTTCCATTTGCAGTGTCGGGTTGAACGATGTCGTTACACCGGTGTGCGTGTAAACTGTCGGCATACACCGTGGATAGGCGATCGGTGACAATCTGTCTGTCACATCGATTTTTGAGGCTCCACCGCTTCGGTGCGTTGTATAAACCCAATTGTTACTGTACCATATATCATGAAGATCAAAGGTTCCTGTGACACCGGTAGTGCTCAGTAACAGTGGTGCTCTCTTGTCGGTTGCATCGATGATGTACAATTGCCCCCCGTTATACGCCCCTATGTAGGCGATGCTTTGATCGACGTGCATCTTGAACCGCTTAGTATAAGCAGGCAGTTGCAATCGGCCTGTTTCTTTTGATAGTATACCCGCATTTGACGGAAGAGAACAAAGAAGAATGAACAGCGCCGTTAGGCAGAGCATTATGAAGGATGATCCTCCGGAAATGTATTTCGATTGTGCGAATTTCACTTGTGATACTCCTCGTAAAAATATGTTCAGATTGAAATCACCTCAGATGAAAGAATGCGATCTATTGCCGTGGTGTGATCACCAGGTTCTTCGGAAGAGAGAGATCGACTTCGACCGTATAGGTCCCGGATTCATCGGAAACGATGGTTTCCAGTCTACCGTTTGTAACGAGATTATATTCGGTTTCAGGCGAGAGGTTTTTAATATTCAGTATCGTTGAGAGGATTTCCGGGTTCGGTTTGGCGACATTGATGGAAATCTGCTGACCGAAGGATTGTACGTAGGCGAAAATATCGTTGGAGCTTTCAACCCTAACATTTATAAAATCGCTGGTGGTGACTTCAAAGACATTGCCTATTCCGGTAACCGCCGCAGAATCCGGTATTTCCTGTATCTGGGCAATTGCTGAGGAGGATAATGAGAGAAGAAACAGGCCGGCGATCAGACGAGCTACCATTGTATTAACTCCTTGTGGTTAGGTGAAATAGTTAAATTTATCAGTTTTGCAAATAGATATACCTTATGTGCCGGACAAACGTAGTATCAGGCACATCCTTACAATAATCACTTGTGATGATCAGACTGCAATGAATAAAGCAGGTATTTGATATGTGATGAAGCTGTAATTCATTCGGGAACAGGAACTTGTATTATCTGAACACTATGATTGGTACAATCATCAGTGAGCTGGTGCCCGTCCTGATTTTGATTGTAGCTGATTGATGATGATAGCAATTCTTGCGGGTAAATATAACGAAAAAGTTGAATCGGCGCAAACGAAAAAAAATTTTTCTGCTTCAGGTCCATCCCGGCAGCCTGTAACTGCTTGAAAAAGAGAGCATTACTTATTTTGACCCGTTTTCAATGTATTTGTGAATATTATACTAAAACGTTGTAATACTGCAAAATCCCGGTACGTCGCTCCGGAAAGGTACATGCGGTGAAACGGACGAGTCGATCGCCACCGGAAAACAGTTGAAGGGTTTAAGAATGTCAAATCGGTGTGGAATCAACCCGTTGAATCACTTGTGTAACCGGTGTAGTATCGGCACGTTTGACCTGTAATAATCTGGACATGAAGATGTATAAGAAGTATTATTTTATAAATTTAAACGTGGATGAATGATGACGGATAAGCTCCCAGAGAACATTTCCGGTGAACGATATATCCGAAAGCTGTTTGAGCTCAGCAAACAACTGATTATATCGCTGGATCTTGATACCATACTTCAGACAACCGTTGAAGGCGTTACACAGATCTCAGGACTGGATACTGCTGCGATCTATTTGCTGAATGAGCGGACGATGCGTCTTTCAGCGACGACCCCTCCGCTTCCACCAGAATTTCCCGAAGCGCTACGGCTTGGTGTGTTGGACGACTACCCCAACCTGCGTCGTTCGATTGATACGTCGGGGCCGGTTTTTCTTCATGATGTAGAGGAAGTCCCGGGCACCCCCGCGGAAATGGCTATTGTGCAGCTGCGTAATCTGCGTACGCTTCTTTTCCTTCCCCTGATTGCTGAAAACGAGGTACTGGGAGCTCTGATCATAGGATCTATCGGCAAGCCATCACCCGTCGAGCAGCTGGACAGGGATCTCGCATTCACCTTTGCCAATTTCGCCGCTCTGGCGGTTAAAAACGCCCTGCTCTTCAATGACGGTCAGGCATATGCCGCCGAACTTGAACGGACCCTTTCGGAACGGAAAAAAGCCGAAGAGGAGCGGGAAATACTGCGGGAGCAGCTGCTGCAGGCCCATAAAATGGATGCTATAGGGCAGCTTGCCGGGGGGATTGCGCACGATTTCAATAATATGCTCACCGGCATTATCGGAAACGCTGAGCTGCTCAGGGACTCACTGACTGACTCGGTACTTCGTGACAGTGCCTTGGATATCATTGAGATAGGCAAACGCAGTGCGGAACTCACCACACAGCTTCTGGCATTTTCCCGGAAGGGACAGATCCAGAATATCCCGGTTGATCTCAATCACAGTGTCAAAGAGGTGGTTTCCATTCTGAAGCATACCATCAAACGAATGATTGAAATCAGGGTGGAATCGGGAAGCGATCCCGTTTACACGATGGGTGATCCCGCACAGATTCAGAGTGCACTGCTCAATCTCGCGGTGAATGCACGTGATGCCATGCCGGACGGAGGACTGCTCGAACTCAGAACAGCGATCGTGGATCTCGATGAAGAGTATTGCCGGGACCATGGCATTGCTCTTCCCCCGGGAAGATATAACGAAGTTTCCGTTCGCGATACCGGTAATGGAATGGATGCTCAGACGATCAGACACATCTATGAACCTTTCTTTACAACAAAAAAACAGGGAGAAGGGACCGGCATGGGGCTTGCAGCAGTTTATGGTACCATGCAGACCCACCACGGTGCCATCAGTGTTTCAAGCACCAGGGGCGGCGGCACCACTTTCAAACTCCATTTTCCGGTAATCACAGCAGGAAAGGAAGAAATTATCCGCCTGGCCGACGCCCGCACTCCCGTTTCCGGAAATATGAATACCACCGACAAGTCCAGGAAAATTCTCGTTATCGACGATGAGGAGAAGATCGTTCTGGTTGTGGCGGAACATCTAAGGAAGACCGGATACGAAGTGTCAACATATACCGACGGATTGTCGGCACTGGAGTTTTACCGGGAATATTTCGATTCCGTTTCACTTGTAATTCTCGATATCATAATGCCGAAAACGGATGGGAAATATCTGTTCTATGCGTTAAGAAAATTGAAACCGGAACTTTCGGTAATCCTCACGTCGGGATACAGCCTTACCGGTATCACCCAGGAATTGCTCAACCACGAAGGGGTGCAGTTTCTTCCAAAGCCGTTTCTTCGCGAAGAACTGCTGCAGGCGGTAGGCAAGGTTCTCCAGCTGTAAACCTTTCTTCATACTAAGAACCCAGCACACAGTGCAACGGTGAATTGCAGGAACGTTGTCTGTTCCACCGCTTACGTTGTCTGCCGGTGGTTCGTTTCGCGTAAAAAAAAGCTCTGCCGGCGTGACCGGCAGAGCCTGTGATTATCGGTTCAGCTCGGTTGAGGCGATCAGCTTACCATCGCGAGTACCTGTTCTCCGTTTACCTGATCACCAACGGCCACCAGTATTTCGGAGACGGTACCGCTCACGGTCGCGTTGACCGCCGCTTCCATCTTCATCGCTTCGAGAATGAGGATGGCGTCTCCCGCGTTGACATGATCACCCACATTGGTAACGATTTTAAACACCTTAGCCGGCATCGGCGATTTGATTTCGGTGCCGTCACCTCCCGAGGAAACAGGCCCTGGTATTGTTGGCGCGCACGTACCTTCGGTAATGGAGGTGGTATATGGTTTACCGTTGACGGTGGTTTTTCCGTTTTCGATGACCACCGAGTAGTTCTTTCCGTTGACCGAGACCGTGTAGCTGCCGCTGTCGGCTTTCGCGCCGCCGGATACCGGCACGGCATCCTTCTTCTCGACTTTACGGATGCCCATTTCACTCTTGCCCTGCAGGAAGGCGATACCTTTCTCCTTGCAGGTCGAGGCGATGAAGATGTTTTCATCGGAAATCGGAAGCGAAGCGTCTTCGAGCATCTTTTTGGCCGGTGCGATACCTTTTTTCGGATCGCTGTCGTTTATTTCGAGAACCGTCTTGGTCGTGGGTTCGAGCTTGAGCTGTTCGGCGGCGATTTTCACGATCTCGGGATCGGGCTCAACCGGTGTTTTTCCGAAATAGCCGAGTACCATTTTCCCATAACCGTCGGCGATCTTTTTCCATTCGCCGAACATGACGTTGTTGAACGCCTGCTGAAAATAGAACTGTGAAACCGGGGTAACCGATGTACCGAATCCGCCTTTACGGACCACTTCACTCATGGCCTTGATCATGTCGTCGTACTTGTGCATCAGTCCGTTGTCGCGGAGCATCTGGGTATTGGCGGTGAGTGCGCCACCCGGCATCGGGCTCCACGGAATGAGCGGTTCGACTGCCGTCGCTTCGGGTGGCAGGAAGTACTCCTTCATGCAGTCTTTGAAGACTTCTTCCGCAATCAGTACTTTGTCGACATCGACATCGAGTTCATAGTCGGTGCCGCGCAACGCATGCCACATAGTAAGGACATCCGCCTGACAGGTACCACCGGAGACCGGTGCCAGTGAAAGGTCGATGAGGTCGGCTCCCGCATCGATCGCGGCTTTATAGGCCATCACACCCGTACCTGCGGTTTCGTGCGTATGAAAGTGAATGATCGTACCTTCCGGAAGCATTTTACGTGCGAGTTTCACGGTCTCGAACACGGTGGCGGGTGTCGAGGTTCCGGATGCATCCTTGAAACAGACGGCGTCGTAGGGAATTTCCGCATCAAGAATGTCTTTGAGTGTTTTCGCATAGAATTGCGCGTCGTGCGCGCCGGTGCATCCCGGAGGAAGTTCCATGAGTGTAACACAGACTTCGTGCTTCAGGCCGGCTTCCTTGATTGATTTACCGCTGAAAATGAGATTGTTGACATCATTGAGTGCGTCAAAATTCCGGATGGTGGTAACGCCGTGCTTTTTGAACATCTGCGCGTGCAGTCTGATGATCTCTGAAGGCTGTGATTCAAGACCGACGACATTCACGCCGCGGGCGAGAGTCTGCAGGTTCGCGTCGGGGCCCGCAGCTTGACGGAAGGCGTCCATCACGTCAAACGCATTTTCCCGGCAGTAAAAAAACGGCGACTGGAACATCGCGCCGCCGCCCGATTCAAAGTAATCGATACCCGCTTCTTTGGCAGCCTTGATTGCAGGAAGGTAATCGCTGGTGGTGACACGGGCGCCGAATACCGACTGAAAACCGTCACGAAACGCGGTACACATGAATTTGATTTTTTTCTTGGCCATTTTAATCCTCTTTATATTGAGATGATTGATTGTTCGTTATTGATTGCTTTTTTACTTTACAAACATTGACCACAGGACACCGGCAACCACCGCAGAGCCGATAACGCCCGATACGTTCGGCGCCATAGCATGCATCAGCAGATGGTTGTTCGGGTCGTACTCCTGGCCCACCATCTGCGCCACACGTGCCGAATCCGGAACGGCGGATACCCCGGCGGCTCCGATGAGCGGATTGATTTTATCTCTCTCTTTAAGGAACAGATTCATGAATTTGGCGAACAGAACCCCGGCGGAAGTGGCGATTGCAAAGGAGAATGCTCCCAGGCCGAAAATCAGTATCGACTGATTGGTCAGAAAGGTCTGGGCATGGGTACTGGCGCCCACGGTTACGCCGAGAATGATGGTAACAATATCAATAAGGGCAGTGCGTGCAGTCTGGGCAAGTCGTTCGGTAACGAAGCTCTCTTTAAGGAGGTTGCCGAACAGGAGCATGCCGACCAGTGGAATGGAACCGGGAACAATCATCGCGCATACCATGAAGGCGATGATCGGGAAAAAGATTTTCTCACGTTGTGTAACGGTTCTTGGCGGTTTCATCCGGATCAGGCGCTCTTTCTTCGTGGTGAGCAGCTTCATGATGGGAGGCTGGATGACGGGCACCAGGGCCATGTAGGAATAGGCTGCGATGGCGATGGCGCCGAGAAGATGCGGTGCCAGCTTTGACGAGAGGAAAATCGATGTCGGACCATCTGCACCGCCGATTATCCCGATCGAGTATGCTTCCGCCGGAGTGAAACCGAGCACCAGAGCACCAAGCAGGGTAAGAAAGATACCTGCCTGAGCAGCTGCCCCCAGAAGTACCAGACGGGGGTTTGAAATCATCGTGGAAAAATCGGTCATGGCGCCGATTCCGAGAAAGATCAACGGCGGAAAAATACCCTTGATGACACCGAAATAGAGGTAGTTCATGACACTCCCCTTGTCGTAAATTCCTACGCACATTGAGGGAAGTGACGGAATGTTGCCGATGATGATGCCGAAGCCGATCGGGACCAGCAGCAACGGCTCGTAATGCTTGGTAATGGCAAGGGTGATAAAAATTCCCCCGATGATGAGCATGATGATATTTCCCAGCGAAAACTGGGCAAAGGCGGTGGAACCGAAAAAATTTATGAGAATGTCCATTGTTGTTCCTTCTATTTGCCGGATGACTTGAGTGAATGATACGCAAGACCGATGGCTGCGACAACTTCATCGGCTACACCTTGTTTCGGCTTGACTTCCTGATGGCTCTTTTCCGGAACGTATTTGTTCAGTATGGATAAAAACCTGGGCAGTAAACTGATACTGATTGCAATGGTACCCAGAGCCGTAAAGGTAATGGTCAGCCCGGCAAAGGTCATTTCAAACCCCCGCGCAGCAGTGATTGATGCGAGTCCGGTTTGAAATACTTCAGATAAAGCCATGATGCAAAATCCTCTCTTTCACCTCATCACCACACGAAAACGCCTGGTAAATGCAATGAAATTATGTAGTTATAAAATATCCTTTCCCGACTCCCCGTCGGCATTTCTGCCGGGAAATCGAGCTCGGGAACAGTTGAATTCCTGATGTAACAGAGAACAGCTTGATTGTGTGCCGGGGCCTGTTGTTCTGCAAAACTACCCAATACAGGATGCGCAACCAGGTGTCAGGTGTGCATACATCGGAAATGTTTCAGCTCTCCGGAAACTGATTAAAAATATTCCGGTGTTCGGTTTGCCTCGGAAAGAACCATACTCTCCCGAAAAGCAGAAACATAGAAAAATAGCTCGAAATACCGGTGAAATGCAAGAAACGGTTGCAATAATACAATAGAAGAACCACAGTGGCAAAGAATTTGATGGTAAGCGGGTATTTTGCTGGTTTGCAATTCGTGCGTCAGGCTGAACCCGTGAAAAGGTCCGGTGCAAAAATGGATTATTGTGTCAGCCCGGAACCACCAGCTCCGGACGTATGCCGTGTAAAAGGATTAATAAAAATGAAGAATGAAGCAGGTATTTTCAAGGCACTTGGTGAGGAGGCACGACTCCGGATCATGGCACTTCTTGTTCATGGCGAACTGCGAGTGCAGGATCTGGTTGATATTACCGGGTTGCCGCAGCCGAGCCCCATGTTTGCGCCCTCGGGTACGCTTTCAACGTCGTCGCGACTATAGCCGAGGGCAACGCTGGTAGCTGCGTTTACCTGAGGGTTTGCCGGTTTACTGCAGCAGGTCGGGCCGCAGCACCCCGATGCGCCGGAAGTACGCGCTACGTTTGCATAGTTTTCATGGACGGCAGTACGGATTGCATCTTCGTTCATAATGTATCTCCATGTCAATTAAAAAGGTTGAGCATCTCATGGAGTTTGTTTTTCAGGATGAGTATCGGGGAACCAGTGGTTCGTCCTGTTGGCGATTCTCACCAGGGCGAGCATTACCGGCACTTCCATGGTCCTCCCTGCTCTGAAAGGTTGTCGGGCAAATTATTGATAAATGCCCGTATCTCGTCGCGTACCCGGCGGTAATGCTCAAGCACCTCTTCTTCGGTTTTCGCCCCTTTTGCCAGTTTCGGCGGATCGTCAAAACTGACGTGAAAACGGTTTACTCTGCCCGGAAATACCGGACAGCTCTCGTTGGCGTTGTCGCAGACGGTGATTACCCAGTCGAAGGGAATATGCTTCACCTCATCGAGGTGCTTGGAGTGATGGCCGGATATGTCAACTCCGGCTTCTGCCATCACCCTGACGGCATCCGGATTGAGACCGTGGGTTTCGATACCTGCCGACCAGGCTTCGATAACATCGTTTTTCAGGAAATGCGCCCACCCTTCGGCCATCTGGCTGCGGCAGGAGTTGCCGGTACACAAGAAAAGAATCTTAACTTTTGACATACTGGTTGTTCCTTCAAGTAAATACTGTTATCAGATCGCACACCGCTGGCGCTTGCACAGGGAATCCAGTCCCAGCGACGCAATCTCCGCCAGTTTCTCAATATCGGCGAGGATTTGCTCATCGCGCTCCAGAAGCGAAATCGACAGATTGATCACTTCGCGCACTCCCTGTACTCGTGGTATATCCTCTGCCAGATGATAATAAACCCATCGACGGTCTTTTCTGCTGTCTACCAGTCCCGCCTGCCTGAGAATCGACATGTGTTTTGAAATCGTCGAGGGGGCCAGCCCGAGCAGTTCTATTATCTGACAAACGCATAACTCCCCGTTTCGCAATGCCATGAGCGCTCTGACACGGTGAGGGTCCGAAAGCGCTCTTGTGACGGCAACAAAATCATTCATTGCAAGCGTTGCCTCTTTAATCATGATCATTTTCCTTTCCGGTAAGATCGGCAGTAACAATACCGGACTCATCCTTCATCCAGGGCACAAGCGCCAATCTCGACGAATATTTCGCTCACCAAAGACCTGGCATGTTTCGATAATTCGCCACACAACGAAATGTAATATTATTACACACTGCTATGGAATTTTATTTTACGTCTTCAGAAAAAGTTTTAGACGAGTTCCGCAAGATGTGCACAATGACATGGTGGTTTTGATTTAAGGGGATAGGGGTCACTGCTTCCCCCCGCAAATCCGACTACAAGGGCTCCGAGCAGGCTTGGACCGTTTTTTAAAAGAGCCGTCCAGGCGCCGAAATACCAGATTTCCAGCGGCAACGCAAGAATGCCAACCATCATCAGCGTGGTAACAAAACCGCCAGCACCCCGGCAGGAATTCCGCTCTTGGCCAGAACTCCGCAGAGCGGATAGGCGATGAATCTGGGAATGAGGGACACGGAACCGTCGACAATGAGCGTAGCGTTTCCTTTGACAATATAAAACGGGACATCATGCTCCATTGCGCACGGGGGTATCCTCTGACCGGCTGCAAGCATGATCGACTGCACCTTAAGTGCGCCGCTGTCATGAAATATGGCTTTGGCCGGTCCTTTTTCAGGGAACGGCCCGTCGGTCGGTATGGTAAAGATTGCAGGATTGTTTGAATCGGCATGTTCAGTATTCGTGGAATAATCATCCCTTCGACAAGTGTCCCCTAGCAGCTTGTCGAAATGCTCAGGGTGACATGGAATGGGTGACATTTATGCCTTATGCCTACTGCCTATTGCCTATTGCCTATTGCCTACTGCCTACTGCCTATTGCCTACTGCCTATTGCCTATTGCCTACCAACCAATCCCCTCAAAAATTCACCCCGAAATTATGCCACACAATCAGATAGATCCCGATTCCGATCATCACCACTGCCGTTACTCTTCGCACCCACAGCTCGATAACGGTCAGCTTCCTGAATGCCGCGCCGATATAATGCGCCGCAAAGGCAAGGAGCAGCGAAAACCCGATAACCGGTACTGCGGTGCCGATTCCGTAGAGCGTTGACATAAGCACCGCATTACTTTTTACGGCAAGGGGAATGAGCGCTCCAAAAAAAAGTCCTGCCGAAACCGGGCAGAAGGCAAGTGCGAATACGATGCCGAGAAAGCCTGCGCCCCAGACGCCCATTTTGTCAACTTTGCCCTGTAGTCCGCTTCCCATCCCGCCGCCGCCGAAACTGATGGTGAAAATACCCAGAAGCAGGATTCCCACGACGACAAGCAGCGGCCCAATGGCAAGGTTCATGTATTTCTGCAGGAACATGGAGACCCCGGGTATCATCTGCATGCTCCGGGTGACGATGATTGCAACGACGATATACGCAAGTGTGCGACCAAGCGTGTAGAGTAAACCGGCAAGCAGCACCAGACGTGTTTTTTCGACTCGACGGCCCACATAAGAGATGGCGGCAATGTTGGTCGCCAGAGGGCAGGGGCTGATTGACGTAAGGATGCCAAGCCAGATCGCGGAACCGATGGCGACAAGAAGAGTATCCATGGACGGCACTCCTTTACAGTAACGTTTTCACTTCGGTTTGAATGTAGTCGATGAACTTGTCCTGGTCGCCAAGAAGTGTCCAGACTTTATCAAGATTCTTCCAGCTTGCCTCTTTGCCGTCCCGCACGTCGGAGAGTATGACCGATTTGGTATAGAGCTTGTAGTCTTCTCCGAAATGTTCATTACCCGGCTCTTCGATATTGATGACTTTCAGCTCAATGCGCCCGTTTTTAAGCTGATCGGAGAAACCGGTTGAAATAGCCTCTTTTGTAAACGCCTCGATCAGGTTGCAGGAACGGCAGCGGAAAGTGGTATGGAAGTAGTAGACCACGAGTTTTTGCTGCTGCTGTTGCGGAGTTGCGGCGGCGGGCCCTGCTGTTTTGGCAGGTACGGGCGCAGTGTCCGCAGACGCTTTTTTCGAGTCGGCGCTCTGGCAGAAGAAAACAACGCCGGCTGCGATGACCAGGGCTAAGGTGGTTTTTAAAAGATTCGTCGAAAATAAATGAGCTACAAACATTGTAGTGTTCCTTTTTATTGTAAAAATGTTGTTAACTCGTCAACACGCGGCACCCGCCCGACAATTTTCACCTCTCCGTCAATAACCAGCGCCGGGGTCATCATCACGCCGAATGAGAGAATATCGTTGATGTCCTCCACTTTTGTTACTTCTGCTTCAATTGATGCGGCCTTTACTGCTTCTTGTGCGACTTCATACATTTTCTTGCATTTCGGGCAACCGGTGCCGAGAATGTGGATCTTTTTCATGGAACGCTCCTTGGCAATAGGCTATAGGGAATAGGGAATAGTTATGAATTCAGTTTTTTAATAAGACCTCCGAGTAAACGACCTGTCTCTTCGATCATTTTCAGGCATTCGTCAGTGGATTGTTTACTGGTATAACCAAGGTCGTGTATCAACAGTAATTGTGTTTCAAGTTCATTAAGTGATCCGAGTGCAATTGAAAGAAACCGGTCGTATTCCTTTAGACGTCGTCGTCCGTATCCTTCAGCAATATTTGAAGGAATGGAAACTGCCGACCGCCGAATTTGCGACATGAGCCCGAATCGTTCCTCAACAGGCATGTTTCCGGTAATCCGGTAAATCTCCTTTACCAGCAAAAAAGCCTTCTGCCACGCAATCAGATCTTTAAAAGATTGAATTTTCCCCATTTTTACTTTCTAATGCCTAAGCCGGCTTCGCCGGAGAAGCCAGAAGCCAGAGGCCAGAGGCCAGTTAAATCAACAGCTTAACTTATACATCTTT
>JAFGHA010000188.1 GCA_016930275.1 Chitinispirillaceae bacterium | reverse complement strand
GACTGGGGGACGGAGAGACTGGGGGACGGAGAGAAAATTGCACTAATTGGTATAATACTAATTGGTGCAATTTTCTTCGATTTATAGTATCCATTTTTCAGACTGATTGGCCATGGTGACGATTTTACCGATAATTTGCTCACAGTCAGCATCCAATGTAACAAACATTGCATCATTGATATAGCCGTGGTCTTTAGCAAATTCGAGCCAAACTTGTGTTTCGGAGCATTCGCTTTCGCAATCATTTAACTTGGCGATGAATGCAGCTTTGTATCTTCTGCGTCTCCAGGCTTCAGCGAGATTTGCACATACGGATCGTGAGGAGCGTAGTATTTGATCTGTCAAACTATATTTTTCTTCGACGGGAAAACTTTTTGACATTTCGTAAATTGTATTAGCAACATTTTTCGCAAGAGAATAAACATTCAATTGTCTAAAATGAGTAATTTTCTGTTGCACGTCATTCCCCCCGTCTCCCTGTCACACAGTATCCCCGTATTTATTTTATCGTTTTCTTCGTAAATATCCTGCCGAAACAGAACGCTGCAAGCGCAATAATGAGTGCCCAGAATACGATAAGCAGAATCCATCCTTCAGGCTGCATCGTTTGCTCCTTTCGCTTCGCGCCGTGACCAGACGATTTTTACCCCGATGGCAAGAACGGTCAGTAGTACCACCAGCACAATCCGCGTTCCAAGCACAAACGGCCGGTCTGCCGCCTGCACGTTTTTCATCAGAATGACCGGAATCCACTCCTGCCACATCCAGACTGAAAGTATGGTAAGCAGAAACAGCGGGGTAATGTATTTGATGATGAATTTGTAGATTTTCGGAACCCGCAGATCGGCGCCGCGGTGCATCTCGTCCCACGCCTTGTCGATACCGAATACCCAGGCGAACAGAATCACCTCGATCGTGGCGAAAACGACGAGAAAGAAGGTTCCTCCCCAGAAGTCAAGTTCGTCGACCACGCCGTTATTGAGAAGAAATACCGGAAAGTGACAGAGAATAAACGCGAAAATGCCGAAAAAGATAACCGCTTTTTTCCGTGTAATGTCGAACTCGTCTTCGAGAAACGCGATAGCCGGCTGTACCAGTGATATTGACGAGGTGATACCCGCAAGAAACAACAGAAAAAACCAGATGAACCCGAATAGACCCGCAAGCGGGAGCTGATTTAAAATAAGGGGCATGGTAACAAAGCCGAGATTGTATACCCCCGAGGTGGCAATAGACTGAATGTTATCCGGACCGAAAAACACGAATGCCGCCGGAATAATAATGCTGCTGCCGAGAATAATCTCCGCGAATTCATTCATGCTGGTGGCGCTGAGCCCCGAGAGGGTCACGTCGTCTCCTTTCGAGAGATAACTCGCATAAGTCAGGATCACCCCGATGCCGACACTGAGGGTGAAGAAGATCTGACCGGCCGCCTCAATCCAGATTTTTCCTGACTTTAAAGCATTGAAATCGGGATTCCATAAGAACCCGAAACCGTTGAGGATATTCCAGGTGGGATGTTCAGGGTTCGGGGTGCCGAGGGTCACGACACGGATCATGAGAATGAGCGCGCAGCCGAAGAGTATCGGAACGGCAATCCGGCAGATCCGCTCAACACCGCCTTTGATGCCGTGAAAGATCACCCAGAAATTGATACCGAACGTTATCAGGAAAAACAGGTAGGAGGGCCAGATACTTCTGAAAAACTGATTGGATTCGATGCCCTGATAACCGTGCAGGAAATTCTGCATGGTGGATTGATCACTGATGGTGCTGATGGTGCCGGTGAGTGAGTAGACACTGTAGCCGAGGGTCCACGAAGCGATATAGGCATAGTAAAGGAAAATCACCAGCGGACCGAAAATGCCGATCACCCCGAAGTATTTGATGAACCGGTTTTTTCGCCAGAGGCTGTGAAAGATGCCGGGTGCCGTACCGTGTTCGAATCCGCCGCCGTATCTTCCAAGGGTCCACTCCACCCACATGAGCGGCAGACCGAGCAGGAGCAGAGCCACCAGGTAGGGGATCATGAAGGCCCCACCACCGTTTGCTGCTGCTTTTGCGGGGAACCGCAGGAAATTGCCGAGTCCGATGGCGGACCCTGCAACCGCCATGATGATGCCGAGCCGGCTGGCCCAGGAATCACGCTGTTTGGGAGGCATGGGGCTCCTTTGTTTGGATACTTGTTATCGGAAAAATAGAAAAGTGCGATGGGAGAGGGAAAATGTTCGGGAAAAAAGATGTTTCAGCGACCGGAGCGCTCCCGATAATGCCTGCTCGCCCCGGCACCTGAAGCTACAAAGCACCCCGCATCGGTAACGTCCTTTTCAACCAGGTCAAGCGCCTGCTCGAACTGTGCCACCCGTTTTTTACCCGGATAGATATCGTATCGCTCCGAATAATCCAGTGGTGTCACGTTCGGCATGATCACGTTGCAGCCGGCTTTGAGCCCCTCCCGGTACCCGGCGGGATCGATTGTCCGCAACGCGGTGGTGCACGGCATGTTGATGGACGGGCAGAGAATCCGGGTGAGGGCAACGATCTTATAAGCGGTTGCGAGCGTGTTCGGGAGCTGATCGTCACTAGTGATGTCGCCAATTTCGTCGGCCATGGGTGTTCCCGGATGCGGGACGTAGGGGCCGATGCCGATCATGTCGAGATCAAGCGATTGAAAGAGAAGAAGATCATCGGTAGCCGAGGCACAGGTCTGTCCGGGAAATCCGGTCATGATGCCACTACCGACCTCGTAGCCGAGTTCTCGCAACAGTTGCAGTTGTTCGATTCTTCCGGGGAGCGGAATTGTTGCCGGAGGGTGGATTTTGCTGAAGAGTTTCTGATCGGAGGTCTCAAACCGCAGCAGATACCGGTCGGCGCCGGCTTCCCGCCAGAGCTTCAGGTCGGCGGCAGGGCGTTCGCCGAGACTCAGGGTGATGGCAATTCCGGTTCGCTCTTTTATGGCGCTGATGATCGTCGCCATTTTCGGACCGGTAAAAAAAGAATCCTCACCGCTTTGCAGTACGACGGTTCCAATAGCGTACGATTGGATGGCTTCGGCGCACCCGAGGATTTCAGCATCGGTCATACGGTAGCGGGTGATCCGGCTGTTGGCGCAGTTGATGCCGCAGTAGGTGCAGCCGCGTCTGCAGTAGCTGGAAAATTCCACCAGACCCCGCAGATAGACGGCTTTGCCGACGGATTGATCGCGAACCCTTCCGGCCTCTTCGGTAAGTTCCGAAACAACAGCAGGATCTGTTGACCTGAGCAGTGAGAGCAGTTCCCGCCGGTTCATTTTTCACTGGCCGCTGTTTCGCCGGGCGTCAAGGTACGCCTCGTACGCTGCGGGAAACGGTGAGAGCGCGCGCTCAAAAATTCCGAGGGTATAGGCGATTGAAAGGCCGTAGTTGGTCATCGGGACGTTCACCGCTGCGCACTGCGAGAGTCGGGAGATCATCTCGCGCCGGTTGTGCATGCAGCCGCCGCAGTGGATGACCAGCGAGAAGGTGGAGAGATCATCGGGAAAATCATGTCCCTGACAGGTGACGAAATCAATGGGGAATCCCTTGTACTGGGTGAGCCAGCGGGGAATTTTCACCCTGCCGATGTCATCGGCGATGGGGTGGTGGGTGCATGCTTCGGCAATGAGTACCCTGCATCCGGGTTGGAGGGTCTCGATGGCAAGCGTATTGCGGACCATGGTGGTGAGATCTCCCTTGATCCGGGCGAAGAGAATGCTGAAACCGGTCATCGGGACCGATTTCGGGACATCGCCCGCCACTTTCAGAAACGCCTGTGAATCGGTGACCACCAGTGCGGGCGGGGTGCGGAGATTATCGAGTGCGGCGCGCAGTTCGCGTTCTTTGCAGACGATACAGAGGGAGTCGTTATCGAGCAGTTCACGGATCGTCTGGACCTGCGGCAGGATGAGCCGTCCTTTTGGAGCCTCCTTGTCGATCGGGACCACCAGCACCGCGGTTTTACCGGCGGGAACCAGGTCGCTTATCAGGCGGGGGGAATGCATGAACTCTTCCGGCGCCGTTGCAATAAGCGCCGAACGGAGATCGCCGATTCCCTCGCCGCTCAGCGCGGAAACCCGGACATGGGGAACCTTTTCACCATCGAGATGATGTACCACCGCCCTTTCAGGTTCGCAGAGATCGATTTTATTGAATACGACCATCATCGGAATAGTGTACTGCCTCAACTCGGAAAAGAGCTCCTCTTCAAATGCACCCCAGCCGCTTTCGGCCACAATGAGCACCGCGAGATCCGTTCGTTTCAGGCAGGCGCGGGTTTTTTCCATCCGCAGTGCCCCGAGTTCTCCGGTATCGTCGATCCCGGCGGTATCAATAAAGAGCACCGGGCCGAGCGGCAGCAGTTCCATCGGTTTTTCGACCGGATCGGTGGTAGTACCCGCATGGGGGGAGACGATCGAGACCTGCTGCCGGGTCAGTGCGTTGAGAAGGCTGGACTTGCCGACATTACGCCTTCCGTAAAGACCTATATACAGGCGCATGCCTTTGGCGGTATTCATCGGGTTGCTCCGGGGTCAGCTGTGAAGGGCGTTCCCAGACGGCAAACAGCCTCGGGAGAGGTGAGTGCGCGAAACTGCGCCTCGTCAAGAAGTCCTTCATCGATTACCAGTTGTTGTACCGTTTTTCCTGAGGCTGCTGCCCGCATGACAATGTCGGTCAGTTTAGCATAACCGAGTGCGGGAAGCAGGGCGGTGGCAACGGCTCTTGACGATTCTACAAGATGGCGGCAGCGCTCACGATTCGCGGAAATACCTCGCACACAGGCGGTATCGAGCATGGTAACCGCTGCAGTGATCAGTCGCAGTTCCTGCAGAAGCGTATCGGCAATCAGGGGCAGGAACGGGTTGAGTTCCAGATGTCCGGTGGCGGCGGCGGAACAGAGCGTTCCATGGAGTCCCTGTGCGGAAAGTGCCGCCTGAACCACTGCTTCGGGGATGACCGGATTGACTTTTCCCGGCATAATGGAGGATCCTGCCTGTCGGGCGGGAAGGGTTATTTCACCGATGCCGGCATCCGGTCCGCTTGAGAGAAAGCGAAGATCATTTGCGCATTTCTGCAGGGAGACCGCACAGGCCGAGAGTATTCCCGAAACCTCGGCGAATACCTCAACGTTCTGTGTCGCCTCGAAAAGGTTTTCCGCCCGGGCGAATCCGATGCCGGAAACCTCCGAAAGCGTATCGACCACGCCGAAAATATAGGAACGGGGTGCCGCGATACCGGTACCGATCGCCGTACCGCCGAGGTTGACGGTGCGCAACCGTTCCTCGCATTTATAAATGCGCCACCGGTCACGGGCAAACGCTTCGGCGTAGGCGCCCATCTCGCGGCCGAGCGTGGTCAGGACCGCATCCTGCATTTCGGTTCTGCCGACTTTCACCACGTCGGCGAATTCCTTCTCCTTTTCAATGAACGCCTCCTGCAGGCTGACCAGCTGCTGTTCAAGAGCGCGCAGCAGTACGATTGCCGCGTGGCGCAGGGCGGTGGGGAAGGTATCGTTGGTGGACTGAAAGATGTTGGCGTCGTCGAGCGGGGAGATGCAGTCGTAATCGCCGGGGGTGTGTCCGAGCAGGTGCAGGGCACGGTTGGTGATCACCTCGTTGACATTCATGTTGAGGCTGGTGCCGGCGCCGCCGCTCAGTGTGTCGATTACAATGCTGTCGTCGTGCAGACCATCGGCAAGTTCCCCGCAGGCTGCTTCAAGTGCATCCATGCGATCGGGAGGCAGCCGCCAGAGATTACTGGTACGCGCGGTCCGGATACATGAGAGTTTCACCAGACCATAGGAATGAATGAGCTGTTTGTCGGGGCGCTGTCCGGTAACGGGGAAATTTTCAACAGCACGCAACGTGTGAATCCCCCAGAGAACCTCTGCAGGGAGGGTGCGGCTACCGAGAAGATCGTGTTCCTGTCGCTGTTTCATAGGTCAAAAATAGAGATCCCTCGCCCCTTCGCCGGTTTTCCGGTAACTTTCCAGAAATTCCTTGAACATCGCATCGGAAACGACGGAGCGGACCTCTTCAATCTCTTTGCGGATAAGGGATTCGCCGACGGCTATGGTTTTTTCCGAAGCGAAATCATCGAGCCACTCCCTGAAGGTAATCACCGCGTTAAGTTTACAGAATACCCCTTCGGCGCCGCTGCGGAGCAGATCCATGATTTTTTTGCCGGTTCTGCCGCACCGATAACCGGCCGTGCAGAAAGAGGTAATATAGCCTATGTTCGCGAGGTCGCGTACCACTTCGTCAAGTGAACGGGTGTCACTGAGAATAAACTGCTGGCGGTACTCCTCCTGCTGATCCTGATACCGGGAGTAAGCACCAAGGCCGATTTTCGAGTCGGCATCGGTTTGCGTGACACCCAGCGGCAACAAATCACGCCGCATTGCAGCGTTTTCTCGGCAGGTAAGGATCATTCCTGTGTATGGTATCGAAAGGCGCAGTATCGTCACTATGCGTCGAAGTTCAGCGTCAGTTACCATTGAATGAGCATCGGGTGCATTTTGCGCATCCACCAGTCGCGGAAATGATATCGTATGCGGGCCGATACCGAAACGGTCTTCGAGTTCCCGTGAATGAAGAAGCAGGCCGAGGATCTCGTATCGCCAGTCGCCGAGACCGAACAGCGCCCCGATACCGACATCGTCAATACCGGCTTCGAGTGCCCGATGCATGCAGTAGAGCCGCCACCGGAAGTCGCTTTTGACGGTTCCGGCAGGATGTACCCGTTTGTAGAGCTCTCGGTTGTAGGTTTCCTGAAACACCTGATAAGTACCCAGCCCCGCCTCCCGGATCAGGCCGAGATTGGCAATCGAGAGCGGCGCGGCGTTCACGTTGACACGCCGTATACGTCCTCTGCCCACGCGTGTCGGTTCATCGACGGAGTATATCGTTTTGATCGAATCGGCGATATACTGCGCATCGGACTCCGGGTGTTCACCGTACACCACAATAAGCCTTTTATGACCAATGTTTCCCGCCAGAACGGAACATTCGCGGTGTATATCCTCCTGAGAGAGCACCCGGCGTTCAATATCGCCGTTACCGGAACGGAAGCCGCAGTAACTGCAGTTGTTGACGCACTTGGAACTCATATAGAGCGGCGCAAAGGTAACGATACGGTTATCGTACACCTTTTTTTTGACACTAAGAGCGGTCTGTTCCATCAGAGCGATATGCTCCGGATCGGCAACCGCCAGCAGATCAGCGCATTCATCAACCGTCAGTGTTGCAATCGACAATGATTTATCGAGAATATCCCTGAGCCGCCGCGTATCGGGAGAAGGCCGATCACGCAGCGATTCTGTTATCAGGATATCATCAATGAAATCGGTTTCTCCCGAGAGATAACGATCCCGTTCCTCAGGAATAATCCGTGTTGCTTTCCATTCTTTTACCATTGTTTCAACGTTATCCGATCAGCTTATGTATCTCCGTCACAAGGACATCCGGTTTGACCGGTTTGTTGAGCCATTTATCATTGGGAAAATAGCTCGAATCGACCTGACTCGTGTAATCGTAGTGCTCATTGACACTGGTGAGCATGATTACGGGAACCGATTTGGTGGCTTCGTTCGCCTTGATTTTTTTCGCCGTATCGAGTCCGTCGCTGAGGCTTTCCATCATGACATCCATAACGATACAGTCGAACGTTTTATCGGCGATTTTTTTAATTGCCTCTTCGCCGCTGTAGGCAACGTCCACGGCAAATTCTTTTTCGACCACCAGACGGGTCTGATCGAGCAGATCAACGTCATCGTCAACAAGCAGTACGGTTTTCTTGGTATCCATCAGATCCTCCTTACAGTTAGTTTTAAGCAGCATCGGACGGCGATCCATCCGAATCGTTCAGGTTTCTATCTTCCAGTTCAACAGTAAAAGTCGTTCCTTCGTCGGGAATGCTCGAAACGGTAATCGAGCCGTGATACAAAGTGACTATTTTATTAACAATAGACAGGCCGAGGCCGCTTCCCGGAATGGAACGCGTTTTTTCGTTCTTGATGCGTGAGAATTCACGGAACAGCCGTTTGCACTCCTCGGCGGTCATGCCGATTCCGGTGTCGGCGCAGATAAGGCGTACGTGTTTTCCCGATTTCACGCCGCTGAGGGTGACATTGCCGTCGTCCCGGTTGTATTTCACCGCATTTGACAGCAGATTATTGAACAGCATTTCCATTTCACTGCTGTCGGCGGTCATGAAGAGTTCACTGCCGAGCTTGAGATGAATCGAAATTCCCCGTTGTGCCGCAGCTTCCTTCTGCAGTTCAGCGGACGATTCGGCAACCGTTCGCAGATCAAGTGTTGCGAGCTCGCGTCGTCCCGTTTGTGCCTCGATCCGGGTGAGGTCAAGAAGATCGCCGATAAGTTTGCGCATTCCATTGATGCGCACGCCGACACGTTCAATCATGTGATCGTAATCGGCGAGCGTCTCACCCGCCTGCCGGGTCCTGATAAGGTTGACATATCCCTCAATCGCACCGAGCGGTGATTTGAGTTCGTGGGCGAGTACGGAAATGAAGTTGAACCGGACTTTCCGCTGTTCCTCCTCGAGCCGGCGGGCTTTGCGGGTAAGAATCACGTTACGGGCGGCTTTATGCACCGCATAGCGCAGTTCTTCAGGAGTAAACGGTTTGGCGAGAAAGTCGTACGCACCGAGCTTCGTTGCCTCGACCGCCTTGTCGAGCGTGGCATAGGCGGTGATCATGATGGTCACCAGCGAAATCCCCCGTTTATGCAGCTGTTCCAGAACGCCGATACCGTCGATCCCCGGCAGCTTTCCGTCAAGAAGCAATATCTGCGGCTGTTCGGTGGCAATGCGTTCGAGAAACTCTTCGCCGCTTCCCATCGAGAGCACGTTGCAGACAATTTTTTCTCCGAGGTCGGAAAACGAATCGGTCCAGCCGCCGAGCGTGCGTACGGCACCACGGCACATTCCGGGCTCGTCGTCGACCACCCAGATGGTGACGGTATTCACCGTCTCATTCATGCGAGCAGCCTCTGCACTTCACGGATGAGCTGTTCGTAGCGTATCGGCTTCGCGAGGACAACATCTGCCTTGACCCATTTTTTCTCGCCCTCTGCCATCGTACCGAAATTGAGACCGGTTTCACTGGTGACGGCGGTTACCATGATCACCGGCAGTGCGGGATTGGCGGCTTTGAGGTGGTGGGCAAGCACGAATCCGCCGTCGACTTCTTCCATCATAAGGTCAATAACGGCACAGTCGATTTTTTCCTTCTCCACCAGCAGTTCCGCTTCCTTGCGGCCGGCGGCGGTACGAACCCGGTATCCCGCTTTTTTGAGGCAGATCTCCTGCTGCAGCAGAAAATCCTCGTCGTCGTCGACAATCAGTACCGTTTTCACTTCACTCATAGGGGTTCCTTTCATGATCATTCCATTGGTTTCTTTTCAAATCGTGGCAGGGTAACCGAAAAAACGGTACCGCAGGGACCTTTGTCCGGATCGGTGTTCGATTCAACGTTTACACTGCCGCGGTGCATTTTGACAATTCCGTAAAGAACTGCAAGACCGAGACCGGTTCCCTTACCGATCTGCTTGGTAGTGAAAAACGGATCGAATATTTTCGACAGATTCTCCTGAGGAATACCGACACCGGTATCGCGGATACGCAGCACTACAGAGGTATCATCTCCCTCCACGCCGATGGCAAGTTCTCCGCCGCCGGGCATTGCCGCCTGAGCGTTGGTGAACAGGTTGACCAGCAGCTGAGCGATCTGTTCGCGGTCAATTTCGGCCATAGGATCGTCAAGCTGGATCCTGGTCCGCACGGTGATTTCGTCGGGAAGGTTGACTGTTTTTATCGTGTCCTGCACCAGATCAATCATATTGGTCGGTTGACAGATTGTTTTGTTCTGCCGGGCGAAATTGAGCAGCCCCGAAACAATACGTTTGCAGCGGTCGGCCTGCTCCACGATCGTAACGAGATCATCATGCAGCTGGAGGTTTTCACCGTATTCCTCGAGCAGCAGATGCGCATACATGAGTACGATACCGAGCGGATTGTTGACCTCGTGGGCCACACCGGCGGCGAGCTGTCCCATACTTGCTAGCTTTTCCGACTGCATGAGGGCGCTGCGCGTGGTGGCGATTTCTTCATTGGATTCCGCGAGTTGATTGACGGTCAATTTTAACCGATCGATTACATAGGGTAGGCACATTTCGCTTTCGGCAATTCCCTTGAGTATCGCGATTGCATGTTTTCGACAGGTTTCATACCCGCACGCGCCGCAATTGAGTTCGTCTTCGAGGTCGTTTTTCCCGAGACGTTGAAGAATTTCTTTAATACGTTCTTCTGACGGATCAGGGAGACGCTGGTCGTGTGCTCTGAATGTCCGGTTGAGTGAAACGTCAACAAAATTGTCAACTGGGGTCGCACTGACATTGTCGTTGAGCATGGTGCGTGTATATCGACCAACTGCAGCGCGCCGTTCAAACAGCGACATGGATTTATTCGCTATGCCGGCACCCATAATACACCCTCTGCAGCTGAGTACTTCGAGAAACCGCAATGGCGTATCGCTCTTTTCAAACTCTCGTATCGCTTCGGGAAAATTGTCTCTTCCGTCGGTTGCGATAATATCACCGCTGGTCAGGTCTTCTTCGATTCCTGCGGTTTCGAGAAGCCCCCGGGCGATAGCGAATAGCCTGCCTTTTCCGGCAAAAGGAGGATCGAAGCCGCATGCATATTCGGTTCCCGCCGGTATGGTAACCGAGTTGAGCATCGTTCGCAATTCGGCAAAGGTTAAAACCGCGTCAACATCGGAAGGGCAGTTATCCATATCCTCTTCTGCCTTTTTGGCAATGCACGGCCCGATGAAAACGATGTTACAATCGTTATTGTATTGTTTTTTAATCACTCGGGCCATGGCAACCATCGGCGAAACGATCGGTGCCAGATATTCCACGAGTGAAGGGGTGAATTTTTCGACATAGGCAACAATTGCCGGACAGGATGTTGCGATAACTCTTTTTTCGGGATTATTCTGCAAGAAATTATGATATGTTTTTGCCACGAGGTCGGCTCCGAATGCTACTTCGTGCACGGTGCTGAACCCAAGTGCTCTAATGCGGTAAATGAGCTCCTTATGGTTCATATCAGTAAATTCAACCGGAAAGCTCGGTGCCAGCATCGCGGCAGTTTTTCGCTTGGACGCGATAAGGTCTACTACATCATTGATACTGCTCAATACTTCTTTGGCGTTACGGCTGCACACCCGAAAACAATTACCACATCCGATGCACCGTTCAGGAATCACCTCGGCTTGGCCTTGCGTAATCTGGATTGCTTTTGCCGGACATTCACGAACACAGGCAAAGCAGGAACGGCAGCGTTCTTTTATCGAGCGGACCAGTGCTTTCCCGTGATAGATCATATTCGGTTTTTTCTAGCCATTACCGTGATTCACTACGTTCATGGTAATGCGTGTGGAGCAATTTATGGCTCTTTTTACCTAGTGGCTTTTCAAGAAAATCATCGTAAAGTTGTTTGATCATCGGATTGTTATGCGATGTGCGTATGGTTTCCTGTCGGTCGATATCATAGAGCTTTTTCATGCGTGCTCTAATATTTTTCTTTCCGATACCGAATGGTTGACCGCCTCCGGCAATACAGCCTCCCGGGCAGGTCATTATTTCGATAAAATGAAGATCACTGCGGCCCGCCTTGATCTGATCGAGCAATTTTCGTGCATTTCCGAGACCACTGGCGACAGCAATTCCTACCTTAAGATTGTCAATAGTTACCGATGCTTCTTTGACACCTTTAAGTTCACGCACTTCCGATATAACCAGGTTTTCCATTTCTTTACCGGTAAGAAGGTAGTGGGCGGTTCGTACGGCAGCTTCCATAACCCCACCCGTGGCACCGAATATTTTCCCCGCAGTGCTGCGGGTGCCGAGAGGATTGTCGGCTTCTTCAGGCTCCACTTTGTCGAGCACGACGCCGAACTTCCGGAGTAGTTTCGCCAGTTCCCGGGTAGTGAGAACCGCATCGATATCAGGCTGGGCGTTCTGCCCCATTTCCGGCCGATCCGCTTCGAATTTTTTTGCCGTACATGGCATGATTGCAACACTGAAAATGCGTTTCGGGTCGATATTTTCCTTTTCAGCATAATAACTTTTAATCACAGCACCCATCATCTGTTGGGGGCTTTTACAGGTCGATAAGTTGGGAATAAACTCTGGGTAGTTATGCTCCACGAATTTAATCCAACCGGGTGAACAGCTGGTAAACATCGGCAGTACACCGCCGGTACTTATCCGATGGACTAGTTCCGATGCCTCTTCCATAATGGTCAGATCTGCTGAAAATCCAGTGTCAAACACTCGGGCGAATCCGATATCGCGCAGTGCCGCATTCATGCTGCCGCATACGTCAAAACCGGCGGGCAGGCCGAATTCTTCGCCCAGAGATACCGAAATACTAGGAGCGTGCTGAACGATAACTATACAATCAGGATCCCGCAATGCTGCTTCGACCTGTTCGATATTCGATTTTTCAGTAAGCGCACCGGTGGGGCATACCATGATGCATTGACCGCAGTTGATGCAGGTGGAGACATTCAAACCTTCGTTAAAAGCTGTTCCCACTTGTGTCGTGCAGCCCCGGCCAATAAAATCGATTGCCGACACGGTCTGTATCTCTTCACACACGCGTACACAGCGTCCGCAAAGAATACACTTTTCCGGATCCCGCACAATCGAAGTGCTCGAAATGTCTTTCTTAAACTGGTGTTTGAATCCGACATGGTGTCGCTCCCGAACGTTCATCTCTTCGGCAAGGGTTTGCAGTTCACAGGTTCCATTGCGTACACAGTAAAGACAGTCGTCGGGATGGTTGGCGAGAAGCAGTTCGATGATTGTTTTACGGGCCCGCAGAACGCGCTGTGAGTGGGTTTGAATTTTCATGCCGTCGGCTACGGGAAACGAGCAGCTTGGTACCAGTGTGCGCATTCCTTCAACTTCCACCACGCAGAGGCGGCAGGCACCAGTGGGAGACAGCTCTTCCATGTTGCACAGTGACGGGACATGGATGTTGAGTTCCTTAAGTACCGAAAGGATCGTAACACCGTGTTTGGCCGATTGTTTTTTTCCATTTATTTCGATGGTTACCACGTTATTTGCTCCTTTTAACTGCGGCTGACCGCGTTGAATTTACAGACGTCTATACAGGTGCCGCAGGCAATGCATTTTTCGCTGATGACGTAGTGCGGACTTTTCGGTGCACCTTTGATCGCACCGGTCGGACACTTTCTGGCGCACAGGGTACAGCCGGTACATTTTGTTTCGTCAATGCTGTACTGCTGCAGTGCCACGCAGGCGCCCGACGGACAGCGCCGGTCGAAAATATGCGCGTCGTATTCGTCCTTGAACCAGCGCAGTGTGGTGAGCACCGGGTTGGGTGCCGATTGCCCGAGCCCGCAGAGACTCGTGTCGCGAATCACCTCGGCGAGTTCCTCGAGATACATGACTCCCTTGAAACGCTGCAGTGTCTCGTTGTCCTTCTCTTCTCCGCGCGGACGGGTGATCGATTTGAGGACTTCGAGCATCCGCTTGGTGCCGTCACGGCAGGGAATGCATTTCCCGCAGCTTTCCCGCTGGATGAATTCCATGAAGAACTTCGCCACATCAACCATGCAGTTTTCCTCGTCCATTACCACCAGACCACCCGATCCCATCATCGCGCCGACTTTTTTAAGCGATACATAATCGATCATGATATCGAGATGCTGTGTGGGAATGCATCCTCCCGAGGGTCCGCCGATCTGAACCGCCTTGAATGCTTTACCATCCGGAATACCACCCCCGATGGCGAAAACGATGTCCCTGACGGTTTTTCCCATTTCGATTTCGACAAGTCCGGTTCGCGCAACCTTCCCGGAAAGCGCGAATACTTTTGTGCCGGCGCTGTTGTCGGTACCGAGTTTTTTGAAGGCATCGGCACCGTTGTAGAGTATTCCCGGTACGTTGGAGAGCGTTTCGACATTATTGATGACTGTCGGATTACCGAAAAGTCCCTTGACGGCCGGATAGGGTGGACGGAGACGCGGCATACCGCGACGTCCCTCGATACTGTTGATGAGTGCGGTCTCCTCACCGCAGACAAAGGCACCGGCACCTTTTTTGATCACTACGTCGAGATTGTAGCCGCTGTCAAGAATATTGTAGCCGAGCAGTCCGAGTTCCTTCGCCTGACGGATGGCGTTGGCCAATCGTCTGATGGCGAGCGGATACTCGGCCCGCAGATAGACATATGCTTTGGAGGCTCCAATTGCATAGGCGGCGATCGCCAGACCCTCGAGAAGCCGGTGCGGATCGCTTTCAATGACCGCCCGGTCCATGAATGCACCCGGATCGCCCTCATCGGCGTTGCAGACAAAGTATTTCTGACCCGAAGGGGTGTTGAGCGCGAATTTCCATTTGGTACCGGTCAGAAAACCGGCTCCGCCGCGACCGCGCAGTCCGCTCTGTTCAACGATGTCACACACTTCCGGCGCTGTTTTTGTATACAGCACTTTGGTGAATGCACGATACCCATTGCAGGAGAGATATTCCTGAATACTGGTCGGGTCAATAATCCCGCAGTTGGCGAGTACCCAGCGGGTCTGCTGGGCGAAAAAAGGATGTTCGTCAATAAAAGGAATATCATCCCAGGGTTGTACATTACCATGCTTAAACTGTCCAAGACAGAATTCCTTCGGAAGAACTCCGGCACGCAGGGCGTCGAAAAGGGTGGCCACCCGGTCGACGTTCACATTCGAAAAGGAGACGCGGGGTTTGCCGGGGAGTTGAATGTCGACAATCGGTTCTGCGCTGCAAAGTCCGATACATCCGGTCTCGATAATCCTTACCTGCATATTGTTTTCTTTGCACCAGGCTTCAACGGCCTGTTTCGTTTTAGCTGCTCCGGCGCCGAGACCGCAGGTGCCGGTACCGATGAAAATCAGTGTTTCGTCGGAATGTTCGTGCCGTAATGTCGCGCGTGCCCGCGCTTTTTTTTCTTTGCACTCCGTACTGTCGTGACAGAGAGGTCCCTCGTGCATGCATTCAACAAATTGCGGGCACTGGCGGGAGGGCTGATGCCAGCACTGCTCACAACAGGGTTCGGTAAGAAGTTCATTTGTCGTCATGATTGTTCCTTATCTCGGCTATGAGATCCAGTGCTTTTTCGGGTGTCATCGCCGCGTAAAACTCTCCGTTGATTGAAATGACCGGTGCGAGACCGCACGCTCCGATGCAGGCGACGACGTCGAGGGTAAAAAGATTGTCACGCGTTGTCTGTCCGGAGGTGATCTTCAATTCCTTTTCGAGTGCACGAAGCACTTTTTCGGACCCTTTCACATGACAGGCGGTACCGCGGCATACCAGGATATGGTACTTTCCTATAGGTTGGAAACGGAACTGATTATAGAAACTCGCGACACCGAAAATTTTACTTGCGGCGATTCCCATCTTCCTGCTGACTACTTCGATGGATTCGCGAGGAAGGTAACCGAATTCCTCCTGAATATCCTGCAGTATCGGGATCAGTGCATCACGTTCGGCGTGCGGATATTTATCATCAAATAACACTTCAGTTTTTTCTTTCACACAGTACCTCCGGAGATTTTCGAACGGGCAAAATACGCCACTTTTTCAAACGTTAATGTCAATTGCATGTTTTCCAGATAAACGCCCGCGGGTACTCGAATCGGGGTCGGGGCGAAATTGGCTATTCCTCTGACACCGGCCGCGATGAGCTGGTCGGCAGCTTTCTGAGCATAGGATTCGGGAACGGTGATGATACCCAGTTGAATGATATAGGGAGCAAGCACTTTCGGTATTTCGTTCACATGATAACATTGACACCCTGCAATGACACGTCCAATCTTGTTTTCATCGGTATCGAATGTCGCTACAAGATTGAATTTCGGTTTGAGCCGGTTGAAATGACCGACAATCGCACGGCCGAGGTTACCGATCCCGATAAGGGTCATTGGAATTCCTTCGGCGGGTTCAAGCATGTGGCGAATTTTTTCAATCAGATCGATAACCGCATATCCTTTTTGAGGATTGCCGCTGTAGCCGACGACCATGAGATCACGACGTACCTGTGCAGGGTTGCTTCCGGTCTGATCGGCCAGATCTTTGGAAAAGAGGTGTGTGACTCCCTGAGCGGCGTTCTGCTCCAGAACGATCCGATACATAATAAGCCGTTCGAGCGTTTTGGTTGGGGGCATGGTTGCTCCAGTGAAATAATGAACTGAATGCAAAGTGACAAAAAATCACACTGTGAACATTATCACAGGTAGTATAATTATACTCAATCACGATGAAAAAAGCAACAGGTTTTTTACGACCAGATTCCTTCAATCCGTGGAATTTTATTTGTTATCAATGTGTTGTTTACGCTTCTCTTTTTAAAAAAACAGATAATTTTCGCTATTACGGGGAAAAAATCGGGAAAGCCCGGAATACTACGG